>NYZD01000144.1 GCA_002685935.1 Planctomycetaceae bacterium
CACCGTCACGGCCAATACCGTAGCGCCATCCCCGTCACGCCACAACACCCCCAACGAGACTTTTGCCACGGGCTGATAGCCCTCTCTCACCTCGAGCCCGTCGGCTTCTGCGACCTCCCGCGGAATCATGAGGGCGTTCGGGGTGCCGGCGAGGTAGTTCGGCACGTTCGTGAACCAGATCTTCGACAGTGCAATCTGCTTGAAGCGCCAGATCGTGCCGTCCATGCCGTCGGGTACCGGGATCGTGATATACGTTCCGCTCTGGTGGTTCTCGACCTCACGCACGAGTTTCCCATCGGGTCCGATGATCTTGTGTGCGCCCCCGTCGAAGTAGTAGGTCACGTTCTTCAGCCCCTTCGGGACGTAGAAGTAATAGTTCTTGCCCCAACCGTGGTGGGTGAACCCGCTCTTGCGCAGCGGGATCGTCAGTGGCTGGTCCCCGGCTGCTGCTTTGGTCCAGCCCGCGCCCGAATCGTTGAAGTCGAAGAAGTAGAGACCCGCAGTTGGGACCTGGCATCTGATCGCGTGTTTCTGGCCGTCGAGCGGCAGGCGGCCCTCGAGGATCACCTCTTGCTGCTCGTCCGTGAACGTATACTTCGCCTGCGCACGGTCGCGGTACCACGCGATGCGGCCGGTGGTCACCGTCACCTCGAGCGGCTCGCCGGCGATGCTGTACATCACCGATCGGAATCCTCCCTGGAAGAACCCAGCGGGAGTCGGCGCGTTCGGTCGCGCGTGTCCTTTGACGAATCGGACGGGCACCAGGTCGTCGGAGTACGCCCGCTCGTCGATCTCCTGCGGCTTGAAGTATTCGAGCCCCTCGGCAAAGAACGCCGCGATCTCCTGACGCGTGTTGGGCGCCTTCCCGATCCACGGCGCTTCGGGTCCGGAGTGGTGCCAAGTCGGCTCGTCCACGGCCTTGGCGGTCACGCGCGTCTGAAACTGGCGGATGGCCTCCCAATGGTTCATGTAGGTGTACCTATTGCGGTAGACGTGCGTGAACAGTTGCTCCCAGAGGTCCTTCGACCGGGCCTTGTCCTGTTCGCGGCCGAGCATCCATTTGAGGTGCACATAGCGCAGATAGATCTTCAGGTGGTCGAGCCGCGCCAGCACATCGGGCCGGTCCTTGGCCAGTTCGGTCGCCTCGTGAATGTCGCGGAACGCCAGTCCCAGGAGGTGGTTGCTGATGATCGGGCTGTTTTCCGGCGCGACACGTTCGTAGTAGCGCTGCATCACATCGGCGGCCGGTCCGAACGCTTTCATGTAGAAGTCTTCGGTAATCGAGTCGACATCGGCTTTGGGGTTCCACATCAGGCGGTTGGCGACGATGTAACCGCGCCCGTGCGGCCCCCAGTTGTTGCCGCTCTCGGCGTCGATACTGGTGGCGTTGGCGTGATGGAACTCGGGGATGCGCCGGCGGTGGTGTCCGACATTGCCGCCGTTGCCGCCGGGCAGCATGTCACCGTTCCATTGGTAGACGGAGTAATATTCGTAGAAGCCCATGTTCCGGCACTTCTTTGGCCAGAGCTCGAAGAGCTCGTCGTAGCTGTATTGCCCGCGGATGAAGCCGCTGGTCAGCTGGACGTACACGTTGGGCGCGAGTTCGAAGTCCGGCGGCTCGCTGTGCAGGTTGTAGGCGTAGAGCCCCACCATTTTTCCGGGGTACTTCTCGTCGACGGCTTTCGCCACCTCGTTGGCCAAGTGGAACACGCGGTTGGAGACCTTGCCCATGGCAGCGCAGTTCTCGCACTCGCAGTGCCCCCCGCCGTCGCTCGGATCGGCCGACACCATGTCGGCGTCGGGGTTCTTGGCGAAGTAGTCGAGTGCATACCGCGTGTAGAGGTCGATCACAGCCGGGTTGGAGACGCAGAACTTGTTGCCACCGCGCTCGCCGTCGCGGAGCGCCAGATACTCCGGGTGCGCTTTGATCAGGTCCTTGTACACACTTATGACGTGATCCCATGCGTGGCCGCAGTTGATGCTGATTGACGACGCCATGCGGTTGCGACGGCGCCAAGTCGCGTGTTCGCCGCCGCAGCGGCCCTGTTCACGGTCGAGGTACCCCCATTGATACCAGATCCGCCGCGCCAGGATGGCTGGACGGTCGTCTACGGCCAGATCAATGCGCAGGTCGCGCCGATCCGGAATGACCTCCCACTCCCTGGCCGGGAAGAACCAGCGACATCCGAACTCCTCCAGCAGGCGGTAGGCCGCGTGCGAGGCGCCCCAGTCCTCGGCGCCCAGCAGCACCACCCGGCGCGGGGCGGTCCGTATCACGTACGCTTCCTTACCGTCGAAGCGATTGCGGATCGCCAATGCGTCGGCCATATCCCGGCTCACGAGCCGGCTCGGAAACTGCTCAAGTGTGCCGAGCATGATTCCGACGTCACCGCCCAGGCCCGTCTTGACCTCGAACGTCGCGCCTGACATCCTTCCGAGGTAAGCGGCTAGATCGTTCGCCACCGTGCGCAGGCGCTCGCCGGCGTCCTCGGGAATCACGATTGGGAGCAACGCGCGCCCGTCGTGTGCCAGCACCGCCTCCGTGCTTTGGCCCTGTGCCGTCGCAGCAGTTGCGAGTCCCGTCAGTGTTGCGACGGTCAATGCTGCGCTCCATCTATGCCAAAGTGTGATCTTCATTGGATCTCCCCTTTTCGCTGGGATTTCCCAGTTGACCTGTCCCCGGGATCGTCATGGGCGGTGAACGGTTCTCCGCTCACCTGCCTGCTTCATGGTGGGTCAGGTGGAACGGATGGTTATGCGCTCCAGATACTTCCCTTCTCCTCTGTTTGCTGCATTGCCTCCATCGCTCGCCGCGATGCTTCGTGCGAGTGTGAACAGTGCCCCGACTCGAACATCAGCATAGGCAAATCTACCAGTAGCTGGTGTAGTAGTCACTCATGTAGGCCCCCGGCATGCGTGTGCCGCGCGTCCTGAACTTGACGGGGAAGTCGACCCAGCTTACGGCGCCGTCGGCGGTCAGGTGATTAGCGCCGCGTCCCTGTGAGGGCCAGATGGACTTGCCGATGCGGGTCGTGACGTGTTCATCACGATGATTGCTGGGGTCCTTGTACCCCATGAAGCCGTACCACCAGCCGGGGTATGAGCGAGCATCGTTGTAGGCGATGTCCCCGATATAGATCAGCGCGCTGGGCGTGCGTTCCCGTCCCTGATTATCGATCAGAATGTCGAGCGAGATGTATTTGCCCCCGACTTTTCCATAGATGAATCCGTAGTCCGGGGGCTTGGCGGGGCCGCCGGTGTAACCGGAGTTCATCGGATAGTTGCTGGCGCCGCCGGTGTAAAGATAGTCGGTGCCGTTATTCGAGATGTTGGGATGGTAGTTGTTGTTGGTGTTGTCGAACGCGTACCAGAAGGTCCGCCGCGCGAGGCCGCCGGTATCCGGGGTCACGCTGGGGCAGAAGCCCAGTTCTTTCGTGTAGCCATAGGCGATCAGTTCGTGGCTGAACATGCCCCACTGGTCTCCGCGATAACCACCGACACCGGGGAGGATCCCGATGACCGTCTGCCCCCAGTCGCAGGTGGGGAGTCGGCCGCTCTGTCTTTCGATGGCGATCGCGTATATGGCGGTGTGCTGCTCCTTGAGATTGGTGGCGCAGACCGTGAGGCGCGCGGCCTCGGTCGCCCTTTTCAGCGCCGGGAGGGTCAGCGCCATCAGCACCGCGATGATCGCGATGGCGACCAGAAGTTCGACCAGTGTGAATCCCACCGTGGGGTGTCGGTGACCGGCCATGCTACACGTCTCCGGGAGGTCACGAGGGCCACGAACCATCTGATATTGCGCCGCGGTCCACGGCGTAACCGGCGCATAAAAGGTTTCCGTGCGAAATGCCCTCAATGGGGCGATCGGGACCGTTTCACGCGCCGGGGCGATACGGTCGGCTTCGATTGTCATTGACCATTATACGTGACGTTGCAGAAATGGCCTCGTTTAGCGCGGGGTGTTGTGCGGTTGTGGCATGGCAGGGCTGTGCTCGGGGCACGGACGGCGACGGGCGGGGGGTGATGCGGTCACGTGAGGTCTCGTGCGAACTCGTAGGTCCAATCGGCGACGTGGAAGCCGTGGTGGGTGTAGAACTGGAAGGCGCGGTGGTTGTCGACGGCGGTGCTGATGGAGGCGTGGGGGTGGCGGCGTTGGCGGGCTTCGATGAGGGCGGTGGCGAGGAGGAATTTGCCGAGGCCTCGTCCCTGCAAAGGATCGACGACCCAGAGCTCGTCGCAGAAGGTGAAGGCGGCGGCGTCGGGGTGGTCGGAGAAATCGCTGCCGCTTCTTAGTTCGCAGGCGCCGAGTATTTCGGAACCGTCGGTGGCGTTGAGGATGAGTCGGGGTTGGCAGCCGGGGACGGTTGGCTCGTGCCATTCGAGCGTGAAGTCAATGTTGGGGCGTGGCGGGGCGACGGGGTTCATGTTGGGCCAATCGAGGAAGACTTCGCCGCCGGACTTCTGGTAGCGGCGGACGCGGAGGAGGGCCTGGACGTGGTCGAGGTGATCGGAGAGACAACCGTGGGCGAAGCCGAGGAAGGGGTAGCGCCAGGCGTCGCAGAAGGCGATGGCGCGGGGGATGTTGCGCTCGCGCAGCCATTGGTGTGCGGCGGTGAGCAGGGCGTCACCGACTTTGCGAGCGCGGCGGTGATAGGCGAGGAAGCGGATGACGCCGAGGGGTTGCGGTTCGTGCTTGTGCGGCGCTTGAACGCCGACGTGGATGAAGCCCCGCGGTTCACCGGTGTCCTGTCCGACGAGGACGGCCTGCTCGGAGAGGGTGGCGTCATAACTGACCTGGCCGGGCGGGGCGGCGAGGACTTCGGCGAAGTTGTCGACGGCGACGGGCCAGCAGTGGGGGACTCGACCGACGACGGTCTCGTGATAGATCGCGTGGAGGGATTCGAGGTCGTCTGTGGTGTAGGGGTGGATGTGGGGGGCCATGGTTTACATCCGTTGTGGTCTATGTGGTCATGGAATGGTGGATGTCGGTGGTTCGCTTGGACTACGACGCGGGGGTTGGCGGGCGGAACCGGTAGTTGATTGGGATACGAATATAGCCACGCACGTGGGGGTTGCGCGGCCGGTCCACGACGGCGGACAGGTTATTGACGTGGCCTTCGGCGGTGCGGACGGTGGTTTTGCGCACCGCGAGCACGACGCCGACGTGATCATGCGGGCCGGGGTCAAACAGTCTGTCGAACACAATGAGATCGCCACGGCGCGGGGCGAGCGTTGCGTGGTGAGCGGAGAAGTAGAAGCGGTTATGGGGGAGTTTGGCCCATTCGATCCAAGCGCGGACGCCGGCGAAGCTGCACGAGACGGGCGTGGGGTGTCGGGCGGGGAGACCGAGCCCGGCCTTGAAACAGCAATGATAGACAAACGCGGCGCACCATTTGGCATCGAGGTATCGGTGTGGCGCGGGGGTGAAGTGGCGGACGATGGGCTGAAGGTTCGATTTGAGGCCCATCGTATCGCCGTGGAAAGGTTTTCGGGCGAGGGCTTCGGCGACTTGTGCGAGGTGGTGCGTATGTGATGTCATCGTGTCGAGGGGCGACGCCGCGGGTAAAGGGGACACGGCATGCGCATCGCGCCTGGGGTGTTGTGGTCGGATCAGAAGCGGAGTTCGCGCACGCGCTCAAGGTAGTATTGGTAATTAGCCAGGGGGACGCCGGGCGTGATCAGGTGATCGGGCAGGAGGACGAGTCCGCCTTCCTTCATCAGGTCGATGTGCGATTCGAGTTCGGCATCGATCGCGGCGTGGTCTTTTTCGAGGACGAGCTTGTCGAAACCGCCCATGAAGCGCAGCTCCTTGCCGAATCGTCTGCGCAGGTGTTCGGGTTTCGCGCCCCACGTGCCGGGTTCGATGGGGAAGAGGACGTTGACGCCGGCGTTCATCCAATTGGGGATGAGGGGTTCGACCATGCCGTCGGAGTCGAGGCCGAAGAGACGAATGCCGTGGGCGTCGAGGGTTTGGCGGATCTGCCGGTAGCCGTGGGCGACGCACCGATCGAAGATATCGGGTCCGACGAGCGGGCCGGACTTGCCGCAGATGTCCTCCCAACCGAAACCCATGTCGGGGACGTGTCCGAGCTTCTTGGCTCGGGGCAGGATCTGGTCGAGCGACCAGCAGGTGAGGTCGGCGAGGGTCTTGACCATGTCTGAGTAGACGTCGGGGTGGTCGTACATGAGGTACGACATATTTTCGACGCCCATCCAGTTGCGAATCCAACCCATCATTGAAGCGGTGTGAATGGTGACGGGGAGGCCGGAGGCGTCGGCGTCGGTGATCTGTTGTTCGAGGTCGTCGGGGATTCGCGCGGGATCGGGTTGGAGTCGGCTTTTGAATTCGGGCCAGTCTTCGGCTGTTTTCAAGGTGAAGTCGATGTAGTTGGGAATGCAACTGCTGTGTTTCCAATCCTGCTGGATGACGCCATCTTCGGCGCGGAAGATGCGATACTCGGGTGTGTCTTCGATGGTCTGTTCCTGAAATGCGGGGAGGAGACCAAGATTCGCGCCGAAGCTCGCCCAGTGGGGGACGGTGTTGAAGAACTCATGAGGATCGCGGCCTTTCGGGTAGCCCTCGGCATCCCATCGTTCCTGGGTTTCGGGCCAGGTGGTCCAATGGATCACCGGCATGCGATCGAAGGAGCCGTAGTGCATGATCTGCTGGAAGAGATGGCGGTAGTTCATGGTGGTGCTTTCGGTCGTTGGTGTTGTGGGGCGGTTGTGTGGGTGGTGTTACGGTTTGGCGGCGGCGGCCGGCTGTTGCTTCTTCCGGCGCTGCTTCCTGTCGCTCATTGCCTTGGGGATCCAGCGGCTGACGGTTGGATCATGTGGTGTTCCGGTTCAGCGTGAGGCGTCATCCTTCTTCGGTGTCGGTTGGGGGCGCTGTTGGGTATCTGGGTTCGGCGTGACACAACCATGGTAGAAGAATTCGCCGGTTGTTTGAATGGGGCCGGTCCAGCCGAGGGAATCGAGTCGCGGTTGGAGTCGGGCGGGCTGGTAGAAGATCTTGATGATGTTGAAGGTTTGGCCGTCGTTTAGTTTTCTTTGTTCGATGCCCGAATGGGTGAGGGCGGGATGATCGCGGGCGGAGGTCACCTGCGAGGACAGGCCGTCGACGAAGAAGGCTTTGCCGCCGGGTTTGAGGGCGGCGCGGACCATCTGCCAGAAGCGGTCGAATCGGTCGGCGGGGACGTGCGAGAGCCAGAATCCGAAGAAGACGAGGTCATAGGTCTGGGTCGGCCACCAATCGAAGAGGTCCGCGACGATGTATTGCACGGGGAGGTCGGCGACTTTGGTGCGATTGATCGCGATGGTTTCGGGCACGGCGTCGACGGCGGTGAGGGTCGTGGCGTGGGTTGCGAGCTGCGGGGTCCACAGGCCGGTGCCACAGGCGAGTTCGAGGCAGTCGCCGAAGGGACGGGCTTTGTCGAGTTCGGATCTGACGGAGTCGAGCTCGGCGAGCCATTGGCGGCGATGTGCGTCGCCTTTGTCGTATCGGCCCCGGCGGGTGTGCCACTGGTCGTATTCGGCGGCGCGGGCGCGGTAGTAGGCGATCTGCTCGTCGAGCAATGGGCTATCAGCCCGTGGCAAAAGTCTCGTTGGGGGTGTTGTGGCGTGACGGGGATGGCGCTACGGTATTGGCCGTGACGGTGATTTGATCGGCGAACGCA
>NYZD01000145.1 GCA_002685935.1 Planctomycetaceae bacterium
ATCTTCATGCCCATTCAGACCGATCCGTGGGGCCGCGCCACCCCCGAGTCGCGCGGCTGGGATATCTGGACCGGCGCCGCCGCTTGGCTGGCCCAGCACATGTGGTGGAGATGGGAGTACGGCGGCGACGTCGAATTCCTGCGCGGTCGGGCCTATCCCTACATGAAGGAAGTGGCCGCCTTCTATGAGACGTATCTCGTGCCCGACCCGCGCGATCCTGACCGCCGACTCGTCCCCGTGCCGTCGCAGTCACCCGAGAACTATTTCGTGGGCGGCGTGACGCCGGTGAGTCTCTGCGTGGCCGCGGCGATGGACCTCGAGTTCGTCCAGGAGGTCTTGTCGCACGCCATCGAAGCCGGCGAGATTCTCGAGATTGACGCCGACAAGCGCACACAGTGGCGCGACATGCTGGATCGGCTGATGCCTCTGAAGATCGGTCGGCACGGTCAACTGCAGGAATGGGGTGAGGACTACGAGGAAGCCGAGCTGCACCACCGCCACTTTTCGCATCTCTACGCGCTGTTCCCCGGTGATGCGATCACGCTGGAGGACACGCCCGAACTCACCCAGGCCGCGCGCGTGTCACTGGAACGTCGTCTGGCAGCCGGCGGCGGGCACACCGCTTGGAGCGCAGCCTGGGTGATGTGCTTCTGGTCGCGCCTGCGCGAGGGTGATCTGGCATACCAATACCTGCGAACACTGGCCGCCCACAGCGCCACGGGCACGCTGCTCGATCTCTACATCATGGACAATGACCCGCCGGTGTTCCAGATCGATGGCAACTTCGGCGGGACGGCGGGGATCGTCGAGATGCTGATGCAGTCACACGGAGGCCTCATTCGTATTCTCCCGGCACTGCCGTCCGCGTGGCGGCGCGGTTCGGTCACAGGCCTGCGTGCTCGCGGCGGGTTTGTCGTGGATATCACATGGCAAGATGGGCGATCGAAGACCGTCACGGTACGATCACAGCGTGGTGCGATGTGCCGTCTCATGCTGGGCGATGGTCGCCAATACGCTGTCCGTGACTCCAACGCCAAGCTGGTTGAGGTCACCGCAGGGGACGATGTGATCACGTTTGAAGCGGCGCCGGGCGGAGCATACACGATCACCCCCGAGGCCGGTTGAAACGACGGGTGTTGCGTGCGACACGTGAACCGCGCCGCAGTTCGACCACTATGACTTACCGAGATGCACGATGATTCTCGTAACCGGAGCAGCGGGTGAACTGGGGAGGCCTGTTGTCGAACGGCTCGCCGAGAAGGGGGACGACATGCTGGGGACCGATCGCGTACCGCACGATGAGTCGCCGTCAACATTCATTCAGGCCGATCTGTGCGACAGGCAGAAGGTGACGGAACTGGTGGCGGGTGCTGATGGGGTCATCCACATGGGAGCGATCCCCGGCCCCGGTCACGAGGAATACGAGACCTTCAGCAACAACGTGCAAAGCACGTTCAATGTGATCCGAGCAGCGGCGGAACAAGGCGTGCGACGTATCGTGTTTTCTTCCAGCGCCTTTGCCATGGGTTGGGCCCGCGACCCGGATGCCTTTGTGCCGCGTTACCTCCCTCTGGACGAACAGCACCCCATGATGCCGTTCGAGCCTTACGGCCTGTCGAAACAGGTTGGGGAATGCATCGGCGAGATGGTCGCGCGAAGCACGAAGACCTCGGTCGCGAGCCTGCGTTTCACAAATGTGGTGTCACCCCAGCGCCAGGCCGCATTCCCTCTGCCGCCGCCGACCCCTGACAATCCGACGACGCTGGTGATGTGGGCCTACGCCGACCCCCGTGATGTGGCACGGGCGCACGTGTTGGCGCTTGAGGCCGATCTTGTCGGTCATGAGGCATTTTTGCTGGCACAGCCGAACACGCGATTCCGCCAACCGACGGTTGATCTAATCCAGCGCAACTTCGGTGATCATGTCGAAATCCGAGGCCCCCTGACCGGCAACGCCAGCGTCATCAGCACAGACAAGGCCCGCCGAATGCTTGGTTTCGTGCCGCAACACCAGTGGCGCTAGGTGGAAGTCGCGGCTGACGCGCAACGCCTCGGGCATCTGACGGCGGTGAGGCTCAATGGCGACACCCATGGATTCGATCAGATCGGTTGGGTGTTCCTCAAGTTGTAAAACGGCACGACGTATTTTGTGCCGCCATGTCCGCCGCCCATGAATCGCCGCTCGGGTACCGCCAGGTGCACCGGGACACTGCGGGAATCATGCAGCATGGCAAGGATCACCCGTTGCTTGACG
This sequence comes from Planctomycetaceae bacterium, assembly GCA_002685935.1. GTDB lineage: Bacteria > Planctomycetota > Phycisphaerae > Phycisphaerales > Zrk34. Next base: position 2,255 of record NYZD01000145.1, read on the forward strand.
AGGAAGGTGTGGAACCGGTTTCTCCTAGTCAGTGATTCCAAACGACTATTCAGTCTCCGAGCGATCCATTCCTCGTTGGCATGCAGGTCGTCCAGTTCGGCCTCAAGCTCGTCGCGATGTTCGGCGAATCCGTCCAGATCGCTGATCGTGCTCTTGGCCATCTTTTCGGTCCACTCGGTCGCGCCGCTGAGCGCCTTTTTCCAGATTGCGCGGCTTGGCATGGCCTGCAAATCCACGAACCAGACATTGGAGGCATGATCGGTGTAGAACTGCCGCCACCAGACTGAAGTCGGGGGCGGCGCCAGTTCGCTGACGGGGTGGCTGGACATCTTGGCGTCGAAGTGCTGATCCAACATCTTGGCAGCCAGCGCGGCGCGCTCGTCGCGCACCTGCACGTCGATCGCGTCGAGCGGCGGCCCGGCGATGGCGCGCCAGAGGTAGAACTCCATTCCCAATTGGTGGTTTTCGATCTTCTCTATCGTTTCAGCGCGCAACACATGGCGTGCGAAGGCGGGCAGGCCGCGGAGCAGTCGCCGGAAATGATCCTCGGGCACGGCAATCGCGGCGAGCTTGCGGTACTCGTTGACGACCATGTCGACGAACGCATCGCGTCTATCTTTGGGCAGGGGATTGATTTCTTCGTTGAGCGGCAGCGCTTCGTGCAGCGCGGCGCGTAAACGAATGGATTGATCGTCGAGGGCTGCCTGTTCGGCCTCGGTGAGCGCTTGGCGAAACGGCGACGCGGATTGCATCATCGTTGAATGGGGTATGGCCTCGCGCCGGGCGAGCAGATCGTTCCAGAGCAGGAAGAGCCAGCCGCGCTCGAAGCGGGATGGAGCGAGGCGATGGGCGGTTTCAAATGCCTGGATGCAGGCGCGGGCGGTAGGTTCGGATTCCGCGCCGCTGTCGCGCTGGATTCGGGTGGCCCAGGTGCGGGCTTTGAATTTGGCGAAGCGGTAGTCGGTCATTGGCGGGACGCCATCGGCGCCCTGCTGATCCATGACCTTGAGGAGGGGCATGTATTCATCGTTCCAGAATGCCCGGCGCAGGGGGATGTAGGCTTGGTCGGCGGACCGGCCTGTGACTTGTGCCATGAGTTCCACGAACGGATCGACGGGCGGCGGGCCGGGCGGGGGGGGGTTGTTGGATTGCGTGGGTTTCTCGGCTACGGGTGGGTCGGGGGATTCGAATTTGATTGGCAGCCGTGCGCCGCGGGCGATTATGGCGCCGTTGGCATCGACGATCTGTACCTCGTCGTTGACGGTTTTGATTGTGCGCGGGCCGTCTTTGGTTTCCCAGACGGCTTGGCCGTCTTTGAGCGTCACTTCGCCCATGAAAGAGTACGAACTGTTAGCGCGGAGAAAGTATCTATCGCTGTCGAATATGAGAACCACATCAGGACGCAGGACATAACGCACGTTACCTCGGTACACAGCCAGAAGTCCATCTTCAATGCCGAACTCCAATCCCGTCACGCCGCTGGGAATGCTGCCACCGGCGGCCGAAGTGGGAATTTCGCCCGAGGCAGCGTAGACGAGCATATTGAGGAATGCGCTGTACTCTGTGTCCCACGATTGGAAGAGGCTTCCGATCGGCCAGTGCGCCGACTTTCTGTCAGGGCGGACGCCCAGCACCGCCCAGCGCGTCGAGTCAAAGGCCATTTCGATCAGCACGTAGCGCTGCGCGCTCTTGGCGGGCCAGTCGACACGAGCCATGGCAAACCGACCACGCACGTCAATCTCAGTGATGCGCGTCATCGCGTTGGGTTCTTCGGCGAAGACCTTACGGAGCTTGGCTGCGTGTTTTGGCAGTTCGCGCGTTAGGAATGAATGCCGAGGGAAACGGGAAATCACACCGAAGGTCTGGGAGGCCGTCGCTTCATCATCGCCGTCGACGATGGCTTGCAGGAACTTCGCCGCCGCCTGCCGGACGGGTCCTTCGTAGGCTTCTCGTTTCGGGTCCATTGCTTCGCGCAGCAGTTGTTGGACTTGGGGATGCGGCCTGGCCAAATGGATCGGGCGTACGGGCGCCTCGTGGAATGGGCCGCGCGTGATGACCCATGGATCGGCGCCGTGCTCGAGCAAAAGCTCTACCAGATCATGGCGGGCGGTGGCTTCGTCTGCGCTGCCGACGTTCATATGCTCTCCGGCGGCGATGTGCAGAGGCGTCATTCCCTGGGAGTTGGTGAGCGTGAGATCGGCGTTGTGTTTCAGCAGAAGGCGGGTCATTGGCAGGTCTGCAAATTCGATCGCGCGGTGAAGCGACGTGGATTTCATATTGCTGGCTGTGATGATGTTTGGATTGGCCCCATGTGACAGCAGCCACTGGGCGAACCGCAGGTTATGATCCGCGCGTCGGTGCGATTCACACAGACGAATGAGGGCCGTCGCCCTCCCGCCACCAGTATGATTCACGTCCACGCCCGCCCGCCGCGCGGCGTCGGCGAGTTCGAGGACGATGGGATGATCTGTCTGGTCGGCAACGGACGCGAGGCTGTGAAGCAGCGTGTTTCCATCATCATCGACCGCAGTCAGCGACGCTTTGTGTTTGAGAAGGACGCGAATGATTTCGGGTCGGGCATCTTCCTCGGGGGTTGGAAAGTGCAACAGGCGCACCGCGGCGTGGAGCGGGGAACTTAGCCAGTCGGAGATATTGGCGTAGGACTGTTGGACCCACTTGGGATGTGCGTTCAGTAGTTTGGTGAGTTGCTGGGGGTCGGCGCGGTAGATGGCGCGGAAGACGTGATGTGGTCTTGGGCCACGCTTGGCTTGGGGAATGCGGGCGGCGAGCGGCGTGTTGTCAGCGGGCTGATCGACGATCACGTTGCCGTGACGATCTTTGAACCAATCGATGAATCGCGCCAGCTTTTCAAACTGGTTAGTGGGCAACCCATCGACATCGGTGATGCGCCAGCCGGCGTCGGACTTGCTGAGCGTCAACACGATGTGGTAATCCGACGCTTCGCCAGGGATGGCAAACTCGAAGGCATTGGTGTAGGCAATGGCCTGGGTGTCGGCGACGTGCAGGGCCTGGACGTAGAGCTTATCGATGGGGGCTAACAACGCGGGCATCATCAACATTTCGGGAAGGCCCGGGCGGCTTTGCTTGGACATCAGTGCGGTGGCGTGTTCGAACTCGCCGAGGATGCAGGCGGTCAATGCCGCTTCGGCGACCTGGCGGGGTGTCTGACGATCCACCTCGGTCGGCCCGGGAACTATCGAACCGGCGTCGGCGGGTCCGACCATTGCCAGCGGCAAGACCACGCCGGCCAGGACCACCATCGCGACAACCACGCCGAGCCGCGTCCATGCACGGCGATTGCGGCGGGCATCCAGGATGGCACGCATCCGCCCCTCCAGCGTCGAGCGACGCGCCATCGCGATCGAACCATACGCCGCGAGTGTCCCTTCCTTCAGACCCGAGGCGATCTCAACCAGATGCGTCGCGTAATCACTGGACCGTTGCCCGCTGGCCAGCACCAGATCGTCGCACGCTACCTCGGCTTCGCTGTGCATCCGCCTCAGCGCCAGCCAGCACAACGGATTGAACCAGTACAGCGCACAAGCCAGGCGACCGATCAGTCGGGTCAGGCAGTCATGCCGACGAGCGTGGGCCAACTCGTGAAGCAACACCGCCCATCGTCGATCCATCGACCAGTCGTCGGCACTGAGCGGGATCACGATCGTCACGCGGAAGATGCCATAGATCAGCGGCATGGGTTCGGCGCTACTCTTCAGGAGAACCACGCGGCGACGAATACCCAGGGACTGTGCGGCCTGGCGAGCAAGCGTCACCCACTCACCGTCGCCGACGCGCTGCGACGTGCGCGCCAGACGCCGCACACTGGCGCGGCCAAGGAGTATGGGAACGAGACACAGGATGACGCCCGTCGCCCACACGCCGAACGCCCAATGGGTCACGGACAACGCCCGTGAATCCGGCTGGGGTGATTCGTGCCGCTCCGGTGCCGCGGCGGGAATTGGATCAAAAGTGGCTGCTGGAGGAACGACGGCATCGACAACGCCCGAGGCGTGCTCGGCAGTCGTCGGCATATGTGTTGACGCAGGTACAATTACCGGCGGAGCGTCAATGGATGTGTCAGAGGCACTGACCCGATCGGAATTCGACGCCCTTTCATCGGTCTGGTCGACGACGTCGTGGCCTGCGTGCGAACTCTCGGTCAATATACTTGTCGGCGCTTCCGAACGCGCCCATGCAGGCAAGATACGCCACGCCGGCAGCGCGGCCGACGCGACGGGCAGCAGCAACATCGCCCCGAGCACGAGCGACCAACCCAGATGCCGCGTAGCGGCCGATGTCCGTCGCATGGCCGTGATCGTCACACCGACAACGATCACCAGCGCGACACTTTTGATCGTCGCGTCCAGCATCCACGGCGCCCATGCTGAAGCATACTCCATGGCAAATTCGATGAAGGTATTCATGATCAATCGTCTTTCCGTCGTGCCTCTCGGATGAGCTGCGCCAAGTGCCGCAGATCTTCGTCGGAAATGGTGTTGTTCTGGCGAGACAAATGCGCGGCCATGGCGTCCCGGACTGAGCCACCAAAGAACGTGTCGATCACGCGCTGCAGAGCCGGCAATCCCGCACGCCGTCTTGAGATCGTTGGTTTGTAGATGTATTCGCGCCCACGCGTCGAGTGCGTCAGGCATTGCTTGTCTTCAAGAATGCGTAGCATCACCCGCAAGGCGCCCCGCGTGGGGGCATCTGGAAGATCCTCGCGAATCTCGGCACTGGACGCTTCGCCCCGCGCGAAAATCACATCCATGATCTGGCGTTCCCGCCGGCTGAGCTGCGATCCCATGTCCATTGGATTGCTCCCCGTCAGGCCGTACGACCAGCTTGCCGCGCCTGGAGCCCGTCGCCCCGGGTGACGCGACAACGGATAATATTTTATCCGTCACTCCGAGGCCGGTCAAGGCGTGATACACACTTCGTCAGGCAAATTATCGAATGGGCTCGGGCATGCAGGAATCGGTCGGGTCGCCAGCCGGCTCCAATCACGCGAGTGTCGGCACTGGGCCGGCGATCGTGTCGTATTCGCTGATGGGGGATTTGTCGCCGCTCTTGAGTAGGTCGAGGTCACGGACGAGCGTGGCGTGATTGGTTTCAATGAAACGTCGGGCGACGCTTTGCTTGCGCTCATTCGCGATAGCCTGACGCAGCAGCAGGTGGCCGACGAGGACGGTGATCGCAGCGTCGACCAGTTTTCGGCCGTAGAGGTCCATGTAGTCGCCGCCCTGCTCCTTGACAAACGCAACGGCATCGATGACGCGCTCGCGGGCATCAATGAGTTTCCCTCGAAGAACGCTGAGCGCTTCGTCGCCATACACGGCCTTTTCGAGTTCCGTGACGCGCTTTTCAAACGCATCACCGCACACGCCGCGCACCGCCGCGACAATCTGCAATTGGCTCGTGCCTTCATAGATGGTCGTAATTCGGGCGTCGCGCAGGTAGCGCTCCGCCGGGTAGTCAGTCATGTATCCGGAGCCGCCGAGCACCTGCAAGGCATCGTTGGCGACGGTGACGCACATCTCGGACGCGTAATACTTGCTCATGGGCGTGAGCATGCCGTTGAGCCGTTTGTACGCGCGGGCCTGGGCCTTGCGCTGCTTGAGTTCAGCCTTATCGTCAGGCGGCTGTGTTTCAAGAATGCGATGATTGTTGTTCTCCAGATCGCACACGCGACAGGTCTCGTAGACCAGGGCCCGGGCCGCTTCGATGGCGATCTTCATGTTGGTGACCATCTCGGCGACGGCGGGCAGACGTTCGATCGACACGCCGAACTGCTGGCGGGTGTGGGCGTAACGGCGTGCTTCTCGGAACGCCGCCTCGGCGATGCCCAGGGACTGGCCGGCGATACCGAGACGGGCGCCATTCATCAGGGCCATCACGTATCGGATCAATCCGAGTTGCCGCTGGCCGATCAGCTTGGCGGGGGTGTCGTCATACACCAGTTCACAGGTGGGGGACCCGTGGATGCCAAGTTTCCCCTCGAGGCGGCGCACCCACAAGCGCGGCCCGCGGTCGGCGAGGAACAGGCTGAGGCCGCGCCCGTCCTTACTGTCCGGTTCGCTACGCGCCAACGTCAGCAGCACGTCGCCGCAGCCGTTGGTGATGAAACGTTTGACACCCGACAAGCGCCACTGCCCGTCCTCATCCTGCCAGGCCCGCAGCGCGACGGCCTGAAGATCGCTACCCGCGTCCGGTTCGGTGAGCGCCATGGCGCCGGTCAACTCACCGTCGGCAAAACGCGGCAGGTAATCATCTTTGATGTCGTCATCAGCGAAGACGTTGATGGTCTCAGCGATGCCCTGCAGGCCGAACAGGTTCATCAATGATGCATCGGCGCGGCTGATGATTTCGATAGCCATGGTGTAGATCGTGGTCGGACAGTTCAGTCCGCCGTATTGCCGCGGCACGGTGAACCCCATAAGCCCGGCCTGGCTGAGTGCTTCCAGATTGTCCTGCGTGTCCTCGTTGAGGGTAACGGTGCCATCGGGGTTCAGCGTGTGTCCGGCGCGGTCGACACTCGACCCGCGCGGGGCGACGGCGTCGCCCGCCACGTCACCGGCAATGTGCAATATGCGCCGATAGTTGTCGATCGCGTCGGCCACGTCGCGCGGCGCATAGGTCGGGCCCAAATCATCTTCGCCGGAAAAGCCGGCCTCCTGCGCCGCGGCGATCTCAGCCAGATCAAGGTGATCAAAGAGAAACTGAAGGTCGTCGTTGTCGTCGAAAAAGTTGGCCATGGCGGTAGGTCCGAATGCGATCAACGTTCATGAATCATGAACAGAACTATCTGCGCTACTTCTCAATCCTTCTGACGGATGGCCTTGATCATCATGGGGATAACCTTGCGGAGGTCACCAACGATGCCATAGTGGGCGACGCCGAAGATCGGGGCGTCCTTGTCCCAGTTGATGGCGATGATTTTGGCCGACTCCTCCATACCCGCACGATGTTGAACCGCCCCACTGACGCCGCAAGCGATGTAGAGCGCCGGGCGCACCGTCGTGCCGGTCTGGCCGACCTGGTACTCCTTGCTGATGTAGCCGGCGTCAACCGCGCCACGCGAAGCCCCGACCGCCCCACCGATGGCGCCCGCCAGCTCGTGAATCAACTGAAAGTCCTGCGCGTTGGCAACGCCCGCGCCGCCGGCGACGATCGTCCGCGCCGCCTTCAGGTCCACCGTTCGCTTCTCGCGGTGACGTTCAATGAGCTTCACGGACAGATCGAAATCATCGAACTCGATGGCTTCCTCGACGATCTGTCCGCGTCGGCCGGGGTCGGCGTCGTTGAGGCGCATGACGCCCTCACGCACGGTTGCCATCTGCGGCCAACGGTCGCAGTTGATGATGGTGGCGATGATGTTCCCGCCGAACGCCGGGCGGACCTGCAAGAGAAGATTCTCGTGGACGGTTTTTGTCTTGGGCTCGGTGTATGCGCCGATGTCGAGGTCGGTGCAATCGGCGGTGAGACCGGCTCGCATCGCGCTGGCAATGCGTGGAGCCAGATCGCGTCCCTGGGCGGTGGCGCCATAGAGCACGATCTGTGGCTCGTGCTTCTGAATCAACTGGCACATCACGCGGGCGTACGGCAGCGTGCGGTAGTGCTCGAGTCGGGTGTCATGCACGTGGTACACGTTGTCAGCGCCAAGGGCGATCAGACGATAGGACAATTCGCGTACGTTCCAGCCGATCAGCACCGCGCCCATCGAAACGTTCAGCCGGTCGGCCAGCTCACGCGCCTTGCCGCACAACTCGAGGGAGACGTCACTGAGATGCTCGTCCTCCTGTTCGGCAAAGACCCAGACTTCGCCCTGTCGATTCGGTTCAATCATTGCAGTAGCTCTTGGCGATTGGCTGTTCGCTGTCCTGGAAGTGATGGTTTGCCATTATGTTTCGCGTGCGATTCGAGTACGTGAAGGGCCGCGACGGAGCTGACCGCCTTCGGGCCATGCCCGGCCGCTCCGTCTACCCCAACGTGTGGTCCACAATCAACTCGTGAATCATTTCACGGACCCCTTCTTCGGTCGGTTCGACAGCTTTGAACCCTTCCTTGGTAAGAACGATGGATTGAACGCGGTGCACGCGGGTCGGCGAACCTGCGATGCCGCACCATTTGAGGTCGGCGTGAATGTCGTCCAGGTCATACTGCTCGATGAGCAGGCCGTGGTCGCGCAGGGCGCCGACGCGGGCGTCCTTTTCCGCCTGGCGCTCGCTATCGGTCGCCTGCTTCATGGCGGCATCGACCTCGCGGTCGATCTCGGCGGCAGCGCGGGCACGCTTGGCGCGCATGACGCGCCTGGCCGATGCCGGTCGCGGCCGGTTGGCGGTATCCAAAGTCGTCACGAGCACCGGGAGGCGGACGTCGAGCACCTCCCAGCCGTTGCCAACGTTGCGTCGCACGCGGGCCTGATGATCGGACAGATCGATGAATTGCTCGAAATAGGTGATCTGCGGCAACCCCAGCTTCTCAGCCATCTGCGGCCCGACTTGCGCCGTGTCACCATCAATCGCCTGTCTTCCACAGAACACGATGTCGAAGTTGCCAACCGTGCGCACGGCTTGGGCGAGAATATAGCTCGTGGCGAGCGTATCGCTGGCGGCCGCCCGGCGATCACTCACCAGAGCCACCCGATCAGCGCCGCGGTAAAGACATTCGCGCAACACCTCGGTTGCGCCCAACGGTCCCATGGTGATCGCGGTCACACTGCCGCCGTGCTCATCGCGCACCGCCAGTGCTGCTTCCAACGCGTGCAGGTCGTCAGGATTGAACACCGCAGGCAGCGCGCCACGGTTGACCGTGCCGTCGGCCTTCATCGCATCGCCGGTGACGTTGGCGGTGTCTGGCACCTGCTTGACACAAACGATGCATTGATAGGGCATTACGACGTCTCCTTGTCTGAGGCTGGCCAGACGCTCAATGCAATAGATGACAAATAGCCACAGATAATTGGATTGTCAAGTCTTGATTTGGTCGGTATCAGATCGTAGATTGCGGCGGCCATGCCGGACCCATTACCCTTGGGCCGGATCGGCGATCCTCTCGCTCTCGTTCAAAAAGGATCTGACCATGCACACACTCAACGGCACAGTCTTGCAGCCCAGGTCGGCGGACACCTGCGACGTGATCGCCAATGCAAGCGTGCAACTCAACGATGACGGCAAGATCGCCGAGGTGACCAGCGGTAAGGCGAGCACCAGCGGCGACGCGGTCGGTGGGGAAGGCTGCTGGATTCTGCCCGGGTTCATCGACGCGCACCTGCACGTGTCTCAATGGGACCGCCGGGGCCTCGACGGCAGCTCTCTTTTCGACTGGCTCGAGACGATCGTGCATCCGGCCGAGCAGCGCATGGCCGACCTCGACTTCGCCGGGGACCTGGCCGAGCGCTTCGTCGCCGGCATGATCACCAACGGCACGACAACCGTCGCGGCGTTTGGCAGCCCCTTTGCCACGGCGACAGACCGAGTATTCGACGTCTTCGCCAGGCGCGGCCTGCGGGCGATCTACGGCATGGTGCTCAATGACATGAACTGGCCGGACGCCCTGTGCGTGCCCGCCGACGAGGCATTGGATCAATCGCGCGAGTTGGCCGTCAAGTGGCATGGCGCCGGCGACGGTCGACTCCAATACGCGTTCAGCCCGCGGATGGCCACCTGCTGCAGTGAGACACTGCTGCACGGCGTCGTCGCCCTAGCCGAGATGATCGACTGCCACATCTTCACGCACGTCGCCGAGTCGTCCGATCAGGAAGACCAGGTCCGCGATCGCTTCCCTGACTACATCGATGACGTGGATCTGTTCGATGATATGGGACTCCTCGGGCCGCGCACGTTGCTCGGACACGGTGTGTGCTTGAGCGATTCACAGCGGCGACAGGTGGCTGGAAAACAAGCGTCTGTCGTGCACTGTCCGACGGCAAATCTCTTCCTGGAAAGCGGGCTGATGGATTACGTCTCGCACCGCAAGGCCGGCATCCGCATCGCTCTGGGGAGCAGCATCGCGGCCGGCCCCGAGCCGTTCATGCCGCAGGTCGCCGTCGCAGCCCTGCAGACCGCCAAGGCCCTGAAGGTGCACGCGGTGCCTCGTCGCTCTTATCCCGTTCCGACGCCCGCCGAGGGCTGGTGGCTGCTGACGCGCGGAGCGGCCGAGGCCCTGAACATGGGCGACCGCATCGGCGCCATCGAGTCGGGATACGAGGCGGACTGTCTGGTGGTGCGTCCCGAACCGTGGATCGCCGATCTGCCAACCGAACAACAGGTCTCGGCGCTTCTATACACGCTGCGCCCCCAACAGATCGAGCACGTGTTCATTGCCGGGCGACGTGTCGGCGTGTGACGTTCTTGTTGTGGTCCGCCGCTTTGTTAGCGGCGACGAGGACGGAAGTGGACCAGGCCGAATGAATCATCCCCTATCTCAGGCGTCAGACGCATGATCGCTACCGGAATTAGAGTGCTCACCGAAGATGAGCGTGATCAGATCCACGCTGCGGCACTGCGCGTGCTCGACGCAGGCGGCGTGGCCGTCGAAGATAACGAACTAAGGGCACAGCTCACAGCGCGCGGCGCGACGCCCGGGCGGACCGCGGAGCAGGTCCGCATCCCATCGCAGCTCGTCGCCGAATGCCTGGAAACCGTCAACCGCGCGCCCGTCCTGCAATGCGTCAACGGCAAGACGCTCAAGCACGGGCCGAACGATCGCTACTACAGTGCGACGGTGACCGACCCGTATATCGTCGACGCAGTGGATGGCATTCGCAGGCCTGCTCTTGACGACATCGCCCGACATGCGCGGTTGTGTGATGCGCTGCCGCTGATCGATCACGTTCACCTGATGGACGACACGGTGCCGGACCTGGATTCGCACGTGTCGGAACTGAAGGGTCTGGAAGCGTTCGTCGCAAACACCACCACCGCCTACCACTGCGCGCCCGGTTCGCTGGAGGGCACGCGGTATTGGATCGAAATCGCCGAGATCATGGCCGGAGGTAGCCTGGAACGCTGCCCGATCCTCAATGCGTACGTTCCCTCGGTCAGCCCGCTCACACTCACAGATTTCAACACCAGGCAGTTGAGAATGTTCCTCGAACACGGCGTGTTGTGCCAGGTCGGCCCATGCGCGATCGCGGGCGCCACCGCGCCTTATCCGGTGGCCGGCCTCGTGGTCCAGTCGTGGGCGGAGGTATTGGCGATGGTCGTGGCCGCGCAGGTGATCAAGCCGGGTGCGCCGATCGCCAGCGGCGGTGGCGGAGCGCATCCGATGGACATGCGCGACGGCGCAAGCCTGTACAGCGGCGTATCCAAAGCATTGGCCAGCGCCGCTATGGTCGAACTGGGCGGTGGGTTCGATCTTCCAACGCTGAGCGGCAATCTGTCAACGCTATGTTCAAACTACACCGTGCAAAACGGGATCGAATCGGCAGTCGGCGCATTTGGCACGTTCTTCGGCCGAGTGAGTTGCTACGGAACGATGGGATCGATCGCCAACGCCTGCGGCATGAGCGCCACTCAGATTGTGCTGCATCATGATCTCATTGAGACGCTGGAGAATTTCCGCGCAGGAATTGACGTGACCGACGAGAAACTCGCCGTTGCGTCCATTCTCGACACGGGCCCGAAGGGAGATTTCCTGACCGATCCGCTCACGCTGCGGTACATGCACAGCGATGAACATTTCTTTTCGCCGTGTCTCGAGGTGTGCGCGGCTGGGCAGGATCAAAGCACGATGACCGACCGGGCAACACGACGAGCCGAGGACCTGATCGCGACCCACGAGCCGACGGTGCCGCAGGATCGCGTTGACGAAGTCCGTCGATACGTAGAGCGAGAACTGAAGGCGTTGGGCTAGGCATCCGCCGGGCAGCAGATTCTGCCACGCTCTCGCCTGTTCTTCAACGACGTGTCCGCCCCGGGGCATACGGCTGGGTATATTCGTTGCTTGGCCATCCAGAACCGTACCGTAAACCGGCCAACTGGGACAGGTCGGTTCCGAAGGGAGCAGAAAGTGACCAGTCGAGAACGAGTGCTGACCGCCTGCCGGCGGGGGAAGCCGGATCGCGTGCCGCGCGACCTGTGGATGGAAGCCGGCGTGGAGCAGGACCTTAAGAGGCGCCTGCCGGATCAGGACCTGCTGGAATATTTCAACGTGGACGTGCGCAGCGCGGCGCCGAGCCCCACGCGACTGGCGACCGACTTCTCACACTATTTCGACCGCGATGTGGAGTGCGACGAGTGGGGTCGCGGGACGGTATGGGACGATCAGCGCCACTACGCGGAGATATGCTACCCACTGCGTCATGCCCGAGACCTGGCTGACATCGAGGCGTATCCCTGGCCTGACCTGCTGGAGGACTACCGCTACGAGGAGACGTCCCGACAGGTGCGGTCCCTGCAGGACGCCGGCTACGCGGTCACGGCTCCCCTTTACGAGACCGTCTTCGAGATGGCCTGGGAGTTGCGATCGATGGACCTGCTGTTCGAGGATATGACGTTTCGCCCCGATCTGGCTGCAACTCTCCTTGACCGAATCACCGAGCGCCGTGTCTTCGCCGCCGCGAAGATGGCGGAGGCCGGTGTTGACATCGTACAGTTCGGCGACGACGTGGCCATGCAGACCGGTCTGATGATGAGCAAGACAATGTGGCGACAGTGGTTCGCACCACGGCTGCGCCGGGCCATCGGCGCTGCGAAGGGCGCCAACCCGGCCGTGCTCATCTGGTACCACAGCGACGGGAACATCACTGACCTCATTCCCGATCTGATCGAGGTCGGTGTGGATATCCTCAACCCAATCCAGCCCGAGTGTGTGGACCAGGCGTGGGTCAAGCGGGAATACGGCGACCACCTGGCTTTCTGGGGAGGACTTGGCGTGCAGTCGGTGCTGCCGCTCGGCACGCCCGACCAGGTGCGGCAACACGTCAAGGAGGTCATCAAGGACGTCGGCGCAGACGGTGGCCTCGTCATCAGCCCCTCACACGTGCTGGAACGCGATACCCCCTATGCCAATATCCTGGCGATGAAGGAGGCGATTGATGAGTACGGCACGTATTGAGCATCTCTGATGGGGCCGCGAACGACAAGTTGGCGTTCGACGTCGTGAGAATGCCGTAGATGGATCGGCCCATGTTTTCTCGCCCCTCCGGGACGCTTTGCGGTCATGGCGCTTGACCTGACGGCTGCAATACTGTCGCTCCGCATGTTTTCCTGTATCGTAAGATTTCGTTCTTTCTTAGGAATCAGAGGTAGGATCATGTCTCCATGCCGCGCAAATCCCAGCTCAACATCAATCCCTGCAGCGACACTGGCTCTCCTGCTGTCCGCCTGTATGCTCTGCGAAGCCGACGTCATCAGCCGCCAATATCACTACGACGCCGAGGCACTGCAGGCCTTTCGTCGTGACCGGTTCATCGACACTGCGACCTTCGCAGATGCCATTGCCCTGACGCCCTTCGTGCTCTACGCCGACGAGAACGGCTACAGTGAGTCCGCTTCCCTACATCAGAATTTGACCGACCGGCGGTGGGCGCGCAAGGAGTTCCAACTGGATCGTCCCGCAGCCCGCAGGGCCGAAGTGTATTTCACGATGTCCTCGCCGGACACACACGTCCTGTTCAACGGAACGCCTGTGCCCATCACCGATGCCAAGAAGTGGGCTTACAGCGGCTGGGCCGTGGTAAATGTACCGGTTGATTTGCTCAAGCCCGGCCGCAACACCGTCGATCTCTCGCACGCGGCGACTCTCGCCATCGTCCCGTGCGCGCAGCCCAATCGCAGCGCCCGCAGCATCGACGGCGGACAGACCTGGGACTACGACCACCTCGGCAACGATGGCGAATTCAATGGTGAATACATCGTTCGATTGGGGCTGGGCCAATACGCGGCGGTGGGCGTGTTGTGGTCGGACGAACTGGCGATCGCATCGCTGGCCGGTAGTGGACCGATCATGCCGACGATTGAAACTCGATCCGTGATGCTTGCCGCCGAGCGCGATACGCCGGCCGAGACGACGATCGACTACGAAGTTCGTACCGGTCCGGTGCCCAGCTACGACCCCAATCAATGGGACGCGTGGCGACCGGCATCCATGGACCGCCCACTGGACGTGCCCGCCGATCACCACTACGTGCAGTGGCGCGCTTTCCTGCGCACAGACGACCCGCTGGTCACGCCGAAGCTGCACAGTATTTCGCTCACCGCGAAGTTCAATACGGTCACGCGACCCGCCAACGACACCACGCGCGTCACTCGATTTGACAATCAGAAGATCGTGCGCAGTTCCTACGTCTATCACTATCAAAAGCCATCGCCCCGACTCGACACGTTGCGTGAGAAATACCGCATCAACGAGATTGCCGCGGGCGAGGACGATCTGCAGCGCCTGGTTGCGCTACGCGATTGGACACGCGGCATGTGGTCGGACGGATGGGTTGACGGCGAGTACAGCCTGTGTGCCCCAATGGACGCACTGCTGATCTTTGATCTGGCGCCTGAGAACAAGGTCTCCGCATTTTGCGGCCACTACGGCGGCGTGTTCAGTCAGTGCGCCCAATCTCTGGGCTACAACGGTCGCGTCGTCTGCGGGCGCGGTCACGCCTATGCCGAGGTCTGGTCGGACGACTTCCAGAAGTGGATCCTCATGGACGTCGGTCCGGCCGTCGATGATGTGGCTCAGTTGAACTACCACTACGAACACGACGGCATCCCGCTCAACAGTCTCGAACTGCATCAAAGGCTTCTGGCCGATGATTGGGACGGCGTCGAGGTCGTCACCAGCGACCCAAAGAACCGATGGACGATCGCGGAATTCCCCGATCGCATGAAGCGGTACGAGTACGTCCGACTGCTGCCGCGCAACAACCAACTGGATACATGGTTCCCCGGCACGGTCAACGTCAAAGGCTGGGCTGCGGAGTTTGATTGGATCACCTGGCGCGACGGCGCGGTCTCCGAAAAACGGCGCGACGAATTCAGCGCCACCAATCGTCCCGACGACCTCTACTGGACGATCAATCAGGTCGCCATTTATCCGTATCAGACCGACGCCCCCGACACACTGCGTCTTGAATTCGATACCCATACTCCGAACTTCGCCACGTATCAGGTCCGCATTGATGATGGGGATTGGTCGGACTGCGACGGATCGGTCGATTGGGATCTACTCGCCGGACATAACCGGATTGAAGCGCGCATCGTCAATGCGTTCGGCCGGCCCGGTATCGTCAGCCGGCTTGAGGTGCAGCATGCGAAATAACTCATCCGCCGCCCGGCGATGGGGGCGGGTCTGTTTGCTGACGCTCGTGCTCAGCAGCGTCGCCCATGCTGATTGGCGCACCTTCGAGGATGTCCCCGAGTGGGCCCAACGCGGGAACCTGCGCTGGGTGATCACCGGATCCAGCGGACGCGACCTGCCCGCCGCACAGCAATTGATCGATCAGGGCATCAATCTGCTGTGGGGATCATACGGTGCTGCCGACGCGGGTGTGCGCGACTTTCTGGTCGATCACGGTGTCCATCGCACCAATTACATTTGCTCCACAGGGCTCTTCTGGAATCCAAACGACGAAGTCGATCTGCTCAAACAATACCCCCCGCTCAAGGAAGGCCTCGTGCTGCGGCCCGACGGCGGGCGGCTGATCATCTACGACAATCCGTGGGATCGCGACGGCGCGACTCGGCGCTTTGCCGGCTGTCGTATCGCCCCGGCGTGGCTTGAGTATCAGAAACGCCGAATGACCCTGATAGCCGAGGGCGGTGAGCCGTTCGCCGATGATCCGGTCTATCACAAGATGACCAGTGGCCCCGTCGAACCACTGCACGCATTCTTCTTTGACAACGCGTTCAGCCTGGAATGCTACTGCCCGCACTGTCAGGCGGCCTGGCGTGAACAATGCGTCGAACAGTTCGGCATCGAAGTGCCGGACCCGCGAGATTATCCTGATGAGCGTGTGCGCGCCGCCTGGGATGAGTTCTTTCTCGACGCGAACGCCGCCTACTACCGCAAGCTCAAGGAACATGCCCATGCGATGGACCCGCCGCGCCTCATGGCGCCGAACTGGGTACATGGCTATCCTGAAAATTTCTATCTGATGGAGCGCGCCGAGCCGGATATCGTGCTCGTCGAATTGGGCGGTGGCGGGGAGCGGCCGTGGGGACGTAGTGAGTTCTCCTACAAGCTCGCCCTGGCCGCGACGCACGGCAAGGCCATGGCCAACATCTGGTGCTTCCCCGCCGCCCGGCCTCGGCTTGACCTCACCCGGCCGACCCGGCCACTGCTCTGGACTGGCGACACCCGCTCCACAGAATTGACCCTCGCCGAGGGCATGGCGTCCCTGGGCAGCTACATGACGTTGGGCCCCCCCGAACTCAACCACTTTTATGCCCAATACCGAGACTTGTATGTCAATGCCCAACCCGCGTCCGAAGTCGCCATCGTCTATTCTGTTGCCACTGAAATCTGGCGCCGACGCGTTTGGGATACACAGCTGCACACGTTTCTCGGCCCGCACTGGTGGGTCGGCATGGACTACACCCCCGCCGCACACGTCAAACACCTCGCGGACCGGTTGTCTGAACTCGGCATCCCCTATGACGTGCTGGTCGAAAGCGATCTGGATCCCGCACGTCTGTCGCAATACCGCTGTCTGATTCTGCCCGACGTGCAATGTCTCTCTGACAAACATGCAAAAGCATTGCGGGCATACGTCGACTCGCAACCCAATGGAAAGCCCAACTCGCTGCTCATCCTCGGCGAACTTGGCTCGCGCGATGAGCATGGCATCCGACTCCCGCGAAAGACGGTCGAACAACGATTGGGAGACCTGTCCACCACGACCCGCGCCACGATACTGCGTCCCGCTAATTTTGAACTGACCGGCTACGTCGCCGACGGCTGGAGTGGACGAATCGTCGCCGGCCCCCCCACCGCTGCCGGCCACGCCGCCACGGCTGAGTTCGTCGTCCGTCCCGACGCGCTCCCACAGGGAGATGGCGATTACGACCTGATCGTGCGTAGCTATGACAGTTCACGCGGCACCGGGTCGCTTCAACTCGCCCTGAATGGACAGATACTGAAGCAGTGGAACCTGGATCGGCAAAGTGATGACTGGCGCTGGCTCAGAATCAGGAATGTCGCGCTGACCGACGGCGACACAATGGCCGTGATCGGCACCGTCGACAAGGGCGAGCTGTGCTACATACAGGATGTGCGAATCATCAAGCCCATCCGCACGCCGACGCACCATGCTGATACTGCGCGCACGCGCATCGTGATCGACCCCTCACCCACGCCCACCATTGGAACAACAGAACTGCGTCACGCCTTGAGTGCAATCAACGGCCTGCATCTCGCATGGCGGACCAGTCGATCCACCGACGATGTCTACGTCAATCCGCTACGACCCGCGGGGACGAACATCTTGGCCTTGCATTTACTCAATTCATCAATGCAGGAACAATACCATGCAACGATTCTCGATCATCCAGAATGTGTCGCTCAGCACACCATCGCTCTGGATGATGTTCAGCTTGAGGCCATGAATGATCCGGTCGTCTCGCTTCTTGGCTTCACGTCATACTGGTCTCAGACATTCATGGCGCGGCAGGTCGACCGCCAACCCTATCGTGCGGACCTGGCCAAGTTGTATCCAAGACTCCCCGACGACCAGTTGCCTCGGCACATTGACCCCGATCAACTGCGACTGGAGATCACCGTCAACGGTGAACCCGCCGGTCAGATGCTGGCACAAGACATCGTTGAGGGATGGACGCACGTGAAAGTGGATCGCAAGCTGTTGCGCGTCGGTCAGAATCAGGTCGAATTGCGTGTCGCGGGTGATACCGGGTTTCGACGCTCGTATTACGGCCTTCTGATCGATGCAACCAATGTGGACGACGCGTCGCGGTGGACCGCTCCCCCGTGGCCGGACCATCAGTCCCAGAGCGCCGATGACCTGTCTCCCTTTGCGGGCGTTCAGCGCGGTCGGTTCATGATGATGCTGCGAGATGTGAAGGACGATTCACTACCAACGTATCAGGCCAAACATGCGCCGGCACAGGATATCGTGATCGATATCCCACCCATGTTCGGCGACGACCCAGTCGCGGTGTTGCTCGCACCAGGCGACGATGCACCGTCCTGGCTGCCGGTGAACAAAGTGGACCGACCTGGCCCAACCGACGCGCCTGCATCGGATGGCGGGACCTCCCGTCTCACCGGCACCGGCCCCATTCACCAGATTACGGTCCCGCGGGTCGACATCTACGCCGTGATCCTGCTCGCCCGCGATGCCGATGAACTCAAGTCCCTGTTGGCACCACGATGATTCGCCGCTGCAAGACTGCAAATCGCTGGAGTTCATCGCACTTGGGCCCGGTCGGTGCCCCTTCCGGGCGTGACCCAGTTCGCATCTCGATATACTGATGCCGGATATGCTCGCAGCCGTCCCGGACACAGACCGCACCGGCAATCCCTTCGCAAGGCACTGGGGCCCCGCCATGGCGTCAAGTCACCCGTTTGGGAACGATCCTTCCAAGATCGATCGATACAAAGCCTTCTGGGGCAGGGCCGACGTAGACCGGCCGCTCGTCGGCTTCTCAGTCGTCGGGTGGTACCCGCTCCAATACTTCTCCGCTTGCCGCACCTGGCACGTCAACGACTATGTCACGCCGGACATGATCAGACCGGGCGAGTGGCTGAATGATTACGAACAGCTCCTGCGAGAGGGTGAGGAACTTGAGGACGACATACTCCGAGGGGCGTGTCCGATCCAGGTCGCGTTCCCCTGTTTCATACCTGCCGCACTCGGCTGCAAGATCCGCGTGCTGCCCGGCAACGTCATCGGTGAAGATCTGGGACTGCCCTGGGACGAGGCACTGGCGAAACGACTGGATCAGCAGCATCCGTGGTTCGAGAAATATCTGGAGTTCGCGCTGGCGCTGGTCGACCGGGCGGCCGGGCGCTATCCGGTCGGCCACGGCGTCGAGCTCGGCCCCATCGATCTGCACGCGCTGCTACGCGGTCACAACCAGAGCATATTCGACCTGATGGATCATCCCGACAGGTCGGCTGACCTGCTCATGCACCTCGGGCATATCTTTGTGGAATACTTCAAGGAAACCTGGAACCGTCTGCCGCTCTATCACGGAGGGTATTTCGATGCCCAGTATCAACTATGGGCGCCCGGCCCGATCGTCCGGATGCAGGAGGATGCGACGGCCGTCGTTTCGCCCGAGCTTTACCGCAAGCTGCTCCAACCGGTGGATCGGATGATCGCCGAGCAGTTCGAGTGCAACTTCATGCATCTGCACTCCACGTCGATGTTCATGCTCGATGCGTTCATCGAGATCGAGGAACTGCGATGTTTTGAGATCAACCTCGAGCAATTCAACATTTCGGTCAAGGACATGATCAAGTATTTCCAAATGGTCCAGAATTCGAATCGCCCCCTGCTGATTCGCGGTTCACTCACTCAGGACGAAGCCCGACTAATCATGGACGGCCTCGACCCCTGCGGGCTCTATCTGCATATCATGGCGGAAACCCGGAATGAACCCGATGCCTTGAGACCGATTCTGGGTATGTAGTCACGTCGGCTCTGCCGCTCACGCGACTCGAACCCGTCTCGCGGACGACGGGATCTATGCTCACGGCAGGGCCGTCAGCATCATCGATGCCGCCATCACCACCCCATCCCGTAACCGACGCGATCGCGCGGCGACGTGGCGACGTGCAATACCTGCCGTTCGTGATCGATCTTCACCGCCTGCACCCGCCCCAGCGCCCAGTCACCGGTGATCTCAACCTTGTGGCCGCGCTGCCTCAATGCTTCGCTGACCGCCGCGTCGTGGCGGCCTTCCATCGTCACCGCGCCCGTCATCGCTTCACGGGGGTAGAACGACGAAGGAACGTGGTGCGACACGACGGTTGGTGCATCGATCGCGTCCTGCAAGTCCATCCCGAAATCAACATGATTCAAGAAGAACTGCAACGTGATCTGGTCTTGCATATCACCTCCGGGCGTGCCGAAGCCCATGATCGGTCGTCCCTGTTGCGTGACCAGCGTCGGCGTCAATGTGGCGCGCGGGCGCTTGCGGCCGGCCAGCGCATTCGGTCGAACCGCATTGAGGTAGAACATCTGTCCGCGCGTGCCGAGCGGAAATCCCAATCCCTCGATCACCGGCGATGTCGCAAACCACCCGCCGCTGGGCGTCGCCGCGATCATGTTTCCCTCAGCATCCGCCGCATCCAGATGCGTCGTGTCGCCGGCGTGCGGGTCCGTCGTGTCACGACCCGCCTGGATGTTCGTCACGCCCAGAGCCATGCGGTTGTCGTCCAGCACCGCGCGCCGAGCATAGCTGACGTCACCCCGTCCGGCATCACCGGGACGAATGTCCATCGACGCGTGCGCCTCAATCATCGCTCGGCGGGGCACGTTGTAGTCTTCACATAGCAACGTCTCGGACGGCACGTCATCAAAGGTCGGGTCGCCGTAATACGCTTCACGGTCGGCGAAGGCCAGCTTGGCCACCTCGATGATCGTGTGAAGATAATCCGCAGAATTCTGTCCAAGCGTGGCGACGTCCAGGCCGTGCAGCAACGCCAACTGCTGGACGAACACCGGCCCCTGCGTCCACGACGGACACTTGTGCACGTCGAGGCCCCGGTAGGTGTAGCTGACCGGCTCTTCCACCGTCGCTTGCCAGTCTGCAAAATCGCTGGCATTGAGCAGGCCCGTGTGGGCCGAGCCGCTGGCGTCTTCAACCGGATGGCGGTTGATGAAATCGACGATACGCTCCGCGATCGGGCCGCGATAGAACGAGTTACACGCCGCCTCGATCCCCGTGATACGCGAGCCACCCGCTTCCGCTTCAGCATCAGCCATTGTGCGCAGCGTCCTCGCCATCTGCGTGTTCCGGAACAACGTGCCGATCGCCACGGGTGCGCCTTCGGAGAGATAGATGGCGCCGGTGGTGGGATAGAGATCGGTGAACGTGCGGCGATTGGCGACGATGTGCTCACGCAGATGCGCGTACATCGGGTACCCGTCCTCCGCCAGTTCGATCGCGGGTTGAAGCACATCGCCGAACGTCATGGTGCCGAAACGCTTCAACGCTTCAGCCCAGGTGCCGACCGCCGCGGGAACGCATGCCGGCAGATAGCCGTCGCCGGGGATCATGTCAATGCCGTGCTCGCGACACCATTCAATCGTCAGTGACGCCGCCGACCATCCCATGCCGCTGATCGCGACCGTCTTGCCCTCGCGTGCCGAGTGGATCAGCATGGGCACCTCGCCGCCGATGCCGTTCTGATGGGGTTCCAGCAGGTGCAGGCAGAACGCCATGGCCGCCGCCGCATCGATCGCGTTGCCCCCCGCGTGCAGCATGCGCAGCCCGGCCTCAGTCGACAGATAGTGACCGGACGTGACCACGCCACGCCGCCCCATGATGATCGGTCGAGGGGTGTGAGATGACATCGTGTAGTCCTCGTCGTTTCGGACCGGTATCTGCGTGCCCGTCACAGCATCAGATGATACAGCAGAGCGCGGCCATGTGATTACGCTTCAACACCGCACCAGCGCCGTTCACCGGTTCTTAGTCACACGTTCCAGAATATGCCGGTAGTGGGCGTAGTTGTGATATGGCATGTTCGCCCGCACCCGGCCATCGGCCACAGGGATGTAACCACCGTCGGCCAGCAGGCGTGGCGTCTTGCTCATGATCTCCCGTTCGATCGCCGCTTCATTTAGAAGCAGGCAATCCAGGTCAATCCCGCCGATCAGTCGCAGCGACCTGCCGTATTGCCTTCTCAACGCGGAATAATCCATCGCCTCCGTCTCTGTTTCCATGGCCCACAGGCAGTTGAATCCCGCCGCCAACACGTCATCCAGCAGCGGGCGAGCGTTGGCGTATGTCATGAAGACAATCGTCTCGACTTGGTGTCGATGCAGCACATCGAAAATCGGCCGATAGCTGTCCAGAACGATCTGCCGGTACATCGCCGGCGACACGAGCGGGCCGTCGTTGCCCCCGATCGGCTCAGAAAATGAGACAAAATCAACATCCACTTCACGCAACACGCGATCGGCCAGCGACGCGGCGAGGGCAGCGTGGATATCCATGGCATCCCGGACGAGCGTCGGATCATCTGCAAGCAGATACAGCACCGGCTCCAGATCCGCCCAGGCATTGACCCCCATCGAGCGAAACAACCCGCGTTGGACGGGCAGTTCAAGCAGGTAGTCTCGATCACGCCACCGCTCGACGCACTGCGCCCAATCCTCTGGCGAACGCGACGGATGATCTGGGTCCAGCCGTCGACGAAGCGCCGGCAGGTCAGCGCGCGTCAGGACGCGGACGCTCTTTTCATCAATGGGATCCAGGTTCGGCTCGATGCGCTCGCGGCGGTCATAACCGTACATCTCGGCCAGGTCGCCCCCGCGCGGGAACCCCTGTTGACACCATGCCTCCAATACATCGTCCCGCAGCCCTTCTTCCAACCATGGCACCCGATCCGGCTCACCGAATTGCATCGTCTCTCGAAACCGTTGACGGGGCGTCATCATGGGACGGACTGTTCCAGGTGGATCGGACGAGGACCAAGGATGCGCGCGTCAAGGGCACTTACGCCGGGACAGCGCCCCCCAGGCCCAGTTCACCGCCGCGGCTGTAAAGCCGCGCTACCGAAGCGTCCTGATGCGCGTGCGCCGCGACGATGCGGCCCACGAAGATCACGTGGTCGCCAGTCGGCAGTTCCGTTTCCAGTTCACACTCGAAGTTGGCCACCGCGTCGGCCAGCAGCACACCGTCGATTCGCGTGGCCGGCTGCGTGGGCGTTCCGCAGGCAGCCAGCTTGTCCATGTCGCGTCCCGAGTGCGTGCCGAAGAACAGTGCCTCGTCGGCCATCTGCACCGAAGGGAAGCTGACCACGAACTGGCGCGCATGGCGGATGGCCCCAAGCGAATGCCGCTCCAGCCCCACCGAAATGGCCAACATCGCCGGATCGCCCGACGTGTTCATGCACCATCCCAGCGTGATCGGATTGAACTTGCCTTCGGCGTCCTTTGCGATTGCGATGGCCACCTGCTCCGGGTATTTCCGGCCCATCGCCTCGCCACATCCCGTTGGTTCTTGCATGGCTGATCCTTTCAATGATGGCAGCGATTCTCAGACCCGCCGACACCGTCGCCGACGGTCGAGGGGTTGACGCGGGCCGTGAAGATACGAATATAAGGACTTACACATCTATTTGAAAGGATTTCCCATGGACGCGTCATGCCAAACGCAGTTTGCGCGGCTCTGCCCGTGCCGTGCCGGGTTGGCCGTGGGCATCTTGTGGGGCCTGGGATGCGGTTTGGTCGCGCTGGCGACGATGTTTACCGACTCCTACGGCCGGGAGTTCGTCAATGTCCTCGGCAGCATCTACCCGGGTTATCAGGTCGACAGTTGGATCGGCGTGTTGCTCGGACTGGTGTGGGGCTTCATTGACGGTTGGATCTGCGGCGCGATCGTCGCCGCCTTGTACAACTGCTTGTGCAAGTGCGGCAAGTGCTGCTGCCCGCCCAAGGCGGAGAAGGCGCCCGACGCCACGGATCAGCCGACTGCCGGCTAGATCCGCACCGTCCCAAGTCCAATCCCGCGAGCAGGAAGGCACGTCGATTCTGCGCATCCACTCGTCGACAGACCGGCCGAACGACTGGCCGCGCTGGCCCACGACTTGGGCGGCACTCCACACGACGCCGCGTGGTCTGGATTCCCATCAGGATCCAGTGACGGACACGACAAGACGGCATACGATCACTGATCGCACATCGCCAAGATCAGTCGATCGCCGTCATTCCCAATCGCGATGCTATTTCTGCAAGAACATGTCTTTGAGCCGAATCCTGAACGGCGCCGACGGCTTGGAGTCCCTGCCTTCGGCGTCGGTGTAGACCACGAACAAGTAGAAGTCCATCTCGGGGTGGAAGCCTCTGATGAGCCCTCCCGATTCGCTCAGATTGGCGGCCATGCGCTTCGCCCCGCGGCCGTCGGCGTGTTGTGAAGCCCAGACATCGTAGCGCGCCGCGCCCGGCACAAGATTGAAGTTCACATGGCATTTCGTGCCATCGGGTCCATGCATGGGAAGGTCGATGCCCGTGATGCTTGTCGGGGCGCCAACGCCATGCGCCCTCATTTCTTCAATCGGGTTCTCCGATGCTTCGGTGCCGACGGGCACGGGCATGCGAAGGCGGGACAATCGAACGACCTCGTCCGTTTGATCGGCCGGTGTCGCGTATTCCGCGATCAGATCACCAAGAAGCACATCCGCGGGATTCGCCTTGACCGGCTCATTCACATACATCACGTGCGTCCGCCGCTCCACAATCACCTTCTCCAATCGCAGCGGCAGATCGACGATGCCGTCGCCCCGCTCGAAATGGCCCCACCACGTACTGCCGTTCTCGCGGTAGCTGTCGTAAGGCGCATTCGCGGGCATCTCGAATCGCAAGTAGCGCCAGCCGTCGAAGTTGAACGCACTCCAACCGTGAATGTCATCACAATTCCACTGCTCGCGCGACCCGATACTGACCCAGCGTTCGCCGCTGGCATCGCGCAGACTGTAGATCACCCGTCCCCAGTCGCTGTTGGCCTTCACCCATAACCCCAAGTGACTGGCCTTGCCGGGAATCGCAACCGGTTCATCAGGCGCGAGCGTCGTGTACCACGGCATCGTGACGCGCTCGGTGTCCTGTGCCTTCAACTCGATCGCCAGGGCCCGTCCTCCCTGCCGGGCCGGGGCCTGAACAGGCTTCGCGCCCATGTTGCCCAAGAAGCGAGCGACCTGATGCGAATGGTTGTTTTCATAGGTTTCATCACGAGCCGCTTCGAGTGACCATCCGCCCGCGCCAAAGTTGCTCAGCTTCATGGCGTGTGGGCCCGGCGCGGCATCAGAATGATCCGGCCGACCCAGCACGATCGCCGGCGCACGACTGAGTCCCTCGACAAACAGCGGCGACGAAGTGACCGTCAGCGTGATCCGGCCCCGATCACGCCCAGGCGCGACGCGGTTGTCCATCTGATCGTAGACTTCGACTTCGCTGCCCACCGGTAGGGTCAGCGTCGCCGGGCGTGTTCCGCGTACCGTCCACAGCACGTGCGTTAGATCACCCGTTTCATAGTGTCCAAACTCCACACAGAACACGGTCGTGCTGCCGGTGGGCACATATTTCACAAAGTTCTTGCGATTCAAATGCCGTGTCAGCGTCGCGTAGGCGGCATACGCCGGCCGAGGCGACAGATGCGGCACGCGACCGACCGGGTATCCGCCGCCGTAGTGCTCTTCGCCGTAGTAGTTCGAAGAGCTGACGCCCGTAATTCCCGCCGGCAGGTTGTACATGTTATAGGCTAAAAAGTGCAGATGATTACGAACAATATAGTCCGCCTGCTCCGCCTCGGTCACCGCACCGGGAATGGCCGGCACGAAGTTGCCTTCGACAAAAATATACTCCGGTTCCTTGCTTACTTTCTTCCACTCCTGACGCAACTGCCACTTGCGATGGCCCGTGGCCTGGCCGATCTGTGCTTCCGGCAAACGCTCGAATAGCGGTTCATCGATGCCTTGGGCATCCGTGAACTCAGCCACCGTCCTATTCTGTCGCAGCATCGGCGGGATAAACATCGGATCGCCCCACGGCAGCATCATCTTGAGTTCCGGCCACTCCCGAAGGACAATCTTGCGGCCGCGCAGAAATGCATCCATATGCAGATCCAACTGTTCCTGCTCGGCCTCGGTCAACACGTATTCCGGCTCGCCGTAGTACGACGGCAGGTTGCCGTGTGTAATCGGCCCGAGCTGTGGCTCAGCGAAGAACCCCATGAAACGCGATTCATCCAGGGCGCTGGCCGGCTGCTTGAGACTCTTGAGCATTTCCAGTTGCTTGGCTTCGGCCTCGGCGGGATCCATGCCCGTCCGCAGATTATGAGCAAAGCCTGAGAAGCTCCATTTGTCATAACCCCCGAACGCAGCGAACGTCTTCATGCCGTATTGCTTGCCGATCGCCCTCACGCCATCAGTGGTTTCGGCGAACGTCACGAACGACATCGTCTCGCAGCCGGCTTTGGCCATGATGAGCGTTTCCTTCTCCCTGGCCACACCCGCGTGACCTTCAGCATAACCCCAGAATCCGAACAGAGCTCCCCGCCCTTTCTTCCAATCGCCTCGTTCGCGCGTGTCCCGCCGCAGATGCGCCAAACGGCGATGGGCCGTCCACGACTGATCGCCATCGGTCACGGTGAACGCCACATCATGGCTGCCGTATCGCGCCAGGCTCAATTCAATCGGCAGTCGCATCACTTCACCCGCGCCAACCGTGACACGCTTGTTCCATCGCGTGGTCTCTTCACCGTCATAGCTTCTGGTCCGCAGCTCAGCCGTCACCGTACGTGCGCCCTGGCTGTAATTGGTGAGCGTCGCCTCGTAGCTGGGTTTCTCCGGCGCCGTCCAGATGTGCGCAAGCTGGCCCGGCTGAATGTCCACTTTAATTCGCGGCTTCTCCAATGTCATCGCATACACGTGCACAGCGCTCGGCAATCCAGCGCCGTGGGTGCTGTATGAAATCGGGTCGGGGTAAGTGCGAAACAGCTGGATCGACTTCGGCAACTCCAGGCCCAGCATCGTGCGCCCACCGGTGCCTCCCGTGGCCCTGGACAGCGATTCGATCTGACAGAGCTCGGCGATCCGATCCGCGTCCAGTTCGAGCGTGATCAGGTACAACGCGCCCTTCCTGCCATCGGCAAGCTCAATGGGCAGACGTGTCGCGTCGGTGGCCTTGGTAGCGAATGTGGGGACCTCAGCGGATGTGTTGACTGGGAATCCCGACGCGGGCAAATAGAACTGGGCCGTGAACTGCGGGACGCTGTCGGGCTCATCGTCCGCTATCGCCAGCACATGCAGTTTGGTGTAGGCCTCCTTGGGAAGAGCAAATTGAATGCGACTGGGGTTTGCCGTCAGAGCGCTGCGCCAGCGGCCGCCAAACACACCTCGGTTCGATGTGAGATACCCGCCCACAAGCGTGCCGTACTTCACCCAACTCTTGCCCACGTCGATATGATCGTTGCCGGCGGCATCAGGTTCAGCAAACACGAAGGGCACCCCGCCGACGTCCACGCCCCCGTCCCTCAGCGCGTCACCGGATAGGGCGCTGCCGTTCAAAGCCGACGCGTTGACGTATTCATCCAGTCGAACCGGGACGTAAAGCGGCGACGTATCCGCCCCGCCCGCGCGCAGCGATCCCAAAAGCACCTCACCGGTCAAGGTAATATCGATCTTGCCGCGAACGACTGTCTCATCGACCAACCATTCCCCGCACAGACGATCGTCCACAAAGGCACGGACCCGATCCTTGAGCGTCACGATCCGCAACGTGAACCACTTCTCGGTGACCGAGGGCAGTCCGGAATAGAGGTCGTCGACACGGAGCCGGTAATCCTCCGGCCAGTTCGTCTGATGTGTCTCCAATCCACCCAAAGAGTATTGGGTCTGAATCGTGGCATTGGCCGGCGCGGCGATCAGCGGGTTATTGAATCGACAGGAAATGCTCAACTCATTGGCCACAGCCAGAGAAAGAGACAGGCACTTCGCGTCGACATCTTGCCCGTCCTTCCGTCCCAGTTTGACTTCGATCGCGCCTGCCTGGGGCGACCCGAAACGCAGCTTCAAGAGAAGTTCCGTGTTCTCACCGTAGGGCATCTGACTGTGAAGCTCGACGCGCTGCCCCCCGGTTGAGACCAACCCAGTGTGGCCATGCATTGCGCCGAACACCTCGACATCTGGTGCGTGGTCAAGCGTCCAAGCCTCGGGGTTGGGCCCAACGATCGCAGACAGGTCCGCCTCCTGCCCGGCCGCTTCTGCCGCCCCCACAATGGCCAGCCCCTGCACAACGATCACCCACAAGCCGATCCGCTGTATCACGTGATATCCCATCATTGATTCCTTAAACATGTAGAGCGCCGCGGTTGAATCGGGAATCCGAGCAAGAACGGTTGCTTCGGATTACTGACTTCCAACATAACGGCCCCACCGCAGAATCCAAGCAGATGCATTTCGTCTCGGCCTGACGCCGGGACCTCACGTCGATTCGAGGATAGGTCGGAAATCACCGCGAGCCATCGAAACACGGTATTACGACGATTCAAACGATGTAGGTGTGATGCATGTTGTCGCCAGTTCACGGGCTGACTCGTGTTCGCATGTCAGCGACTGGATTCGATTGGCTGGCGAAAGCCTCGTGCGAACGAGGAGGTAAGATATAGCGACTATCGTCCATCTGAGGCCGTTCACCGATTATGCCAAGGGCACCCCGGTGCGGCTAACGGGCGGACGCGTGGACTTTGGCCGGCGTCGGGACGGCACCCCGCTTAGGAGTTGACCATGGTGATGACGGAAATGGAAACGATTCGGCCGCACGAGGACAGCACGTCGCTGCTGTCGGATGCCGAGGCGCTACGGGCAGGGGCAGAGGCCGACGGATACTTCTATTTCCGTGGACTGCTGCCGCGGGATGAGGTGCTGGCGGTGCGTCGGCAGATCACGACCACGTGGCAACATCACGGATTCTTGAACGATGACGTGCCGGCGGAGCAGGGCATCGTCCGGGATGGATTATTCCACTATGAGAACGACGAGAACCCGCATTGGGTGGCGTATTACCGCGACGTGTTGAAGCTGCGTGACTTCCACGCGCTCGCGTTGCATCGAAATATTATTTCGATCTTGGAAATGCTGTTCGATAAGCCGGTCCTCCCGCACAGCCGGAATATCGTGATGTCGATCTTCCCGGGAGACTTGCGGGTCACGACGCCGGTACATCAGGATTTCGCATACATCGGCGGGACCGAGGACACGTGGACGGCGTGGATTCCCTGCGGCGATTGCCCCCTCGATCTGGGTGGACTGGCGATTCTGCCCGGCTCGCATAAACAGGGCATCCACCCCAAGGGGCATTTCAGCTCGTTCGACACGGGCCTGGCGGTGCCGGCGGACAGCGTGTGGGCGGCAAGCGATCTGGCATGTGGTGACGTGCTGATGTTCAAGAGCACAACGATGCATCAGGGCATTGAGAACGTGACGGGCAATCGGATCAGGTTGTCCATGGATTTTCGGTATCAGCCGCGCAGCCATGTCGTGCGACGTGATTCGATGCAGCCGCATCAGCAGTGGTGCACATGGGAAGATATTTACCAGGACTGGGCAGCGGACGATCCGCTGAAATACTACTGGTCGGACTGGGACCTGAAATATGTGGACAAGCAGCAGTGAGTCGGACCCAGCGCGGGGGCGCGGGGAAGGCGCGCTGTGGACGACAACGGGGGAAACTGTGTCGAGGTGGAAGCGTCACGGGCCGCTCGGCCTCTGATCCCGACGCCCCGAAATCCATTTGTTGTCTCAACTATCTATATTTAGATATACTTATCTAGACGTGTGTCGGCACAGCGCCGGGCGCCTGGGTATTGTTCGATGCCCGGCGGACCCCGCGCCGGGTACACACGCTGCTACGAGGTCGGCATGAGTTGCGGCGGATTATCGTCTTCGGCTGGGAAACCGGGTGCGCCCAAATCGTCCGATCGGCGGGATTTCCTGATGCATCTGGGGCAAATCGCGGCGGCGGGCGCTGTGGTCGGGTGCCCGCAACTGGCGCTTGGCGCAGATGGCGGTGACGGTGCCCACGGTGGCACCCCATCCGACTCGATGGGCGTGCTTGTCGACCTGTCTGCGTGTGTGGGATGCCGGCTCTGCGAATACGCGTGCAAGAAGGCCAACGGCATCGACCCGGGGACTGTGGAATCCTATGACGATCAGTCGGTCTTCGAGCACAAGCGGCGACCGGCGCCCGATGCCTTCACGGTCGTCAACGCCTGGGATAATGTCGGCGATGGTCATCCCCCCGTCTACGCTAAGCTCAACTGCATGCACTGCAACCAGCCGGCTTGCGTCTCGGCGTGCATCGTCGGAGCACTGCGCAAGCAGGACAACGGGGCCGTCACCTACGACGCGTGGAGGTGCATCGGCTGCAGGTATTGCATGGTGGCCTGCCCATTCCAGTTGCCGGCCTACAGTTACGATGACGCGTTGACGCCACAGATCATGAAGTGCCAGTTCTGCTTTGCCCGGGCGGATGATGTCGAGCAGCCAGCTTGTGTCGAGGCGTGTCCTCGGCAGGTGTTGACCTATGGGCGCCGCAACGATCTGCTGCAGATAGCCCACGATCGCATCGGCGAGCACTCCGACCGCTACGTCGATCACGTCTACGGCGAACATGAGATCGGCGGCACATGCTGGTTGTACCTGTCGCCCGTACCGTTCGAGCAGGTCGGGTTTCTGACGCTCGACGACAAAGCGCCGCCGGTGCTGACCGAGACCATCCAGCACAGCGTCTTCAAGTACGGCCTCCCGCCGCTGGCGGTCTACGGTGCCCTCGGGGCCGCGATGTTCCTGACGCGCCCGCGTCCAACAAGCGATGGCGGCGCCGCCGCGTTGTCCCACGATACGTCCAGCGCAGATGATCGCGCCGGTCCGAATCACTCCGGTCCCGGGCAGCCGATGCTGGCTCTCGCTGCCGGCGGCGCCATGGCGTTGCCCGCGACCGCGATCACGGTCGCCGCACCACGTCAGACGCCTCACGAGATAGACGATCACGCACCCGCCCCCGTTCGCCGCAAGTTCCTCACCCCCGGCGTGCTCGTGTTGCTGGGTCTGGCGCTGACCGGGCTGGGCTTCGCCACGTACCGATTCATCTTCGGCCTCGGCGCCAGCACAAACCTGGATCAGCAACACCCGTGGGGCATCTGGATTGCGATCGATGTCGCCAGCGGCGTGGCGCTCGCCGCGGGCGGGTTCACCACCGCAGCGCTGGCACACGTGTTCCACCGGCACCACTACCACGCCATCGCCCGCCCCGCGCTGCTCACCGCGATGCTCGGCTACACCTTCGTTTCACTGGGCCTGCAGGCCGATCTCGGACGCTATTACAACGTCTGGCACCCGATGATTATGTGGCAGGGCAACTCGGTGCTGTTTGAGGTGGGCCTGTGCGTGATGGCCTACCTGACCGTGCTGTATCTGGAGTTCACCCCGGTGGCGTGCGAGCGGTTCCTTTCCGAACCCAAACGGTTCCCGCGCATCAGCCGCATCGCCGCCTTCGTGCACGGCAAGCTTGAACGCTTCATGTTCTTGCTCGTGATCGCCGGATGCGTGCTGTCGTGCCTGCACCAATCATCGCTGGGGAACCTGATGGTGATCGCGCCCAACAAGCTGCATCCGTTGTGGTGGAGCCCGATCCTGGCGCTGCTCTTCCTCCTGTCCGCGATCGCCGTGGGCTTCCCGATGGTCATCTGGGAGTCGCTGTTTGCCTCGTGGTCACTGAAGCTGAAGCCGGAAATGAGCATACTCGGCCCATTGGCGCGATACGTGCCGATGCTCTTAGGAATCTACCTGATCGTAAAGCTCGGCGACATGGCCTGGCGCGGCACGTACGTCTACCTCGCCGAGATGTCGCCGCAGAGCGTGTGTTGGCTGATCGAGATCTTCGTGGGCGTGATCATCCCGATCGCGATGATGCTGTCGCGTCGCGTCCGCCAGTCGCCGCGCCTGATCTTCGCCGCCGCGACCATGATCGTGCTGGGTGTCGTGTTCAATCGCGTCAACGTGTTCCTCGTCGGTTACAGCCCGCCGTTCACGGAAGGTTCATACGTTCCCGCCGTCGCCGAAATCGCCGTGACAATCGGCCTGATCGCGACGTTGATGCTCTGCTACCGGGCGCTGGCGACGATCTTCCCCGTCATCAGCGGGCATCGGGCCGGGGAACCGCATGAATGAACCCCGATCTCATCGCTCGGCTTTCCGCATTATCGCCGCCGCGGTGCTTGCAGTCATCACCATGCTACTCATGACCGCCCGGGCGCAGGAGGATGAACCGGTGGACATGGGGCCGGACGTCGTGATTCTGCGCGAACTGCAGGACATATACGAGCCGGTGCCGTTCGATCACAAGTCGCACGCCCAGATGGCGCAGATGTGGTACGGGTGTGTGACGTGTCACCATCGCCCACCGCACCCAACGGAAACCGACCCGAACGATGATGCGACGGCGCCGCCACCCCGCGCACACACGCAGGAGGAATCCGAGCAGATTCCTGCGTGCAAGTCGTGTCATCCGGTGTCAGGCGAGGACACCGATATCCGCATGCCAAGCCTGAAGGGCGCGTACCATCGCCAATGCCTCAACTGTCATAAGGACTGGTCGGACGCCAACAACTGCGTCGTGTGCCATGAGCCGATCGAGGGCCGCGATCCGGCTTCGGCAGAGCCCACGCCCGGCGACGTCATCGCCCGAATGCACCCGCCGCTTGACCCGCCGAACGTCAAGGTCTACCGGACCCGCTTCACCCCCGTCGACGGCAGTAACGTGATGTTCCGACACGACGAGCACGTCGCGCGGTTCGGCCTGACGTGCGTGGACTGCCATCACGGCGACACCTGCGCCAATTGCCACCAACCCGCCGCAACGCCCGGACGACACAAGGTGCTGCGGCCCGCCCGATCATGGCGGCAGTCCCATGGCCCATGCATGAGCTGCCACCAGGGCCAGTCGTGCCGACACTGCCACTATCACGACGATGAAGAGCCGCCGCCGTCGTTCGATCATCAAACGACCGGCCAGACGCTGGACGAAGACCACGCCACATTCGGATGCCGACCGTGCCATCAGCAGTTAGACTTCCAGGCCCAACCCTCGTGTGACACCGCTGGATGTCACGATCGTGATGAACCAATCACCTTCCCTGATGACCGACCCGGCGCCGTTTTGGCGATGCCGGCACCCGATGAGAACCTGACGCCAACGTCACCCGTCACGATCAAGGGACCGAGGGTCATGCCCGACTGGTACCGCGATCGGTATGGAATCGACGAGACCGATGTCGCCCAGTCAACCAACGAGCCGCCACCAACATCAGATGACATCAATACGCCGCCGCCTACCGCGCTGACTACGACACCGGATGTTGAACCCCCCGAGCTCCCGCCACTGGCATTGAAGCACGGGCGTCCTACGCAAATCGTCGCCGCGAACCGATGCGCCACGCCCGACTGCCACGCCGCCGTCAAGATGTCCGCGTATGTTCACGGGCCTGTCAGTATCGACGCCTGCGATGTCTGCCATCAGCCGCTCGATGTCGAGACCCACACGTTCCGAATGCTTCGCGACGGCCCGGAGTTGTGCACCTATTGCCACGAGTTCGCCGGACGCCCCATGCCGGTGATGCACAAGCCGGTGGAAAGAGGTGAATGTCTGGGCTGCCACGATCCGCACGGTGGGCATGATCGAACGCTGACGCGCGAGGATTCGATACCGCAGTTGTGCGGGCGCTGTCACGACAGCGCCGCGTGGAATCGGTCGGCGCCGCACGCGCCCGTAGCCGATGGACGATGCGTGTCCTGCCACGCACCGCATGGCTCGGTATTCCCGGGCCTCCTCGATGCCACCGGCCCCGACCTGTGTCTGGCCTGCCACGACAAGTTCGACCGTCGCCTCGGCGACGTCCGGTTCATGCACAAAGCGCTGGAAGACGGCTGCAAAGTCTGCCATGACGTGCATGGGTCTGATTTCCCGATGACGATCAGGCAGCCCCTGACCGCGACCTGCGCCAAATGCCATGAGGAAGTAGAGAATCGCGCAACCGGCGCCCAGTATTCCCATTCGGTCGTCACGACCGATCGCGCCTGCCTGAACTGTCACACCCCGCACGGCGGCAATGTCCCGGCGCTGATGATCGATCGGCAGGCTGACGTCTGCATGCAATGTCACGACGAGGAAATTGATCTCGCCGACGGACGCACCGTCAAAGCCACGCCCGAAGTCATGGACCCGCAGGTCCGCAAGCACGGGCCGATCAGGGACGACGAGTGCAGCGCGTGCCACGAGCCACACGGATCGGATCGTGCGCTGCTGTTGGCCAAATCCTATGACTGGGACATCGCCCCTCAATTCACGATGCCGGCGAATGAGTTGTGTTTCGACTGCCATGACAAGCGCCTCGCCGAAGATCAGCGTCTTGATGGCGTGACTCACTTCCGCGACGGTGACATGAACCTGCACTACGTCCACCTCGCCCGGCGTTCATGGGTACGGTATTGCCCCGCCTGCCACAGTCCCCACGGCAGCCGGCAGGATCAGAACGTGCGCCAGTTCGTCAGCTTCGGGCAGTGGCAACTACCAATCCAATTCGAGCGCACGGCGACCGGGGGTACATGTACGCCCGGCTGTCACCTGCCGTTCGATTACGACCGTGAGCAGCCTGTCGGCTATGATCGGCAGAAGCCGGCGTCCGACGATCCGCGCCACGCCGCGCCGACCACTGCCCTCCACGCCAAGATTGTCCGAATCACTATGCCCGCTCCCGATGGCGATGCCGCCCAGCAGTGGAAGATCACCTCATGGCAGGCGAAGGACGCGACCGGCCGGGCCCTCGTCGTGCCCGACCCGCAGCGGCCAAGCATCCTGCTGTTTCTCCGCCCCGACGCGCCGCAGGCGAAGGCGACGCTTCAAGTGCTCGCCGCCGCGCTCCAGCCTCGGGCCTCGATGCAGACCATCGTCATCCTCAACGGCGAGTCGATGCCACAACAATGGGCCGTCGTCACTCAAGACTCACCCGAGTCCTGGGCCGTTGTGATGGATCCGGACGCCCGTTTGGCCCAACAGCTTGGCGTCTCCGCCTGGCCGACCGTGTTCATCGTGCGCCATGACGGCGTCGTCGCCAGCGTCGGCGGCACGGCGCCATCTTTGACCACGAAGCTCAACGCCTACATCGACTGGGCGACGGGCAAAGCCACATCGCCCGCCATCGACGAGCAACCCACCGAACACCAGACCATCAGCGACACACTTCCCCGACAGACCGCATGGGTTCTTTTCACCGCCCAGAATATGCTGGACGAAGGCAACGCAGCACAGGCGGCACAGTCCCTCAACGACGCGATCAAGCGACAACCGGACTCGACTCCGCTTCAGATTGCCTTGATCGAAGCAATGATCTCAGCGGATCAGGCCGACGAAGCGATAGATCGGTTCGATCAGCTTCCCTCCGGCGCGATGCCGCCCGGACGCAGCGTTTTGCTGCGGGCCCGCCTGCTGACCGCGATGGACCGGACGACCGAAGCGCTGGACCTGTTGCGCGAACTGCTGGCAGATGATCCCGATCTGGCTGATGCACATTTCCTGACCGGTCTGATCCATCAGGCCCAGGGAAACTGGGAGGAAGCGGCGGCGGCCTTCCGCGCGGCACATGATTCACGCTAGAAATTGCTCGACCCGCTCGCCAAACCTCTGTACCCCACCACATTCATGTGCGTCGGCTCGCCGGGCGTTTCGTCCAATTCGTCAATACCGTCGATTTCACCTGCCACCAGCGCCATCAGCCGCTCCTGCAATTCCCGATACCGACGTATCAACCCCGCGTTCCGTATCTGAATCACTTCCAGGCCGAAAGGCTTGTTGCGTCGCAGCCACTGTCGGCCAAACGACCCATCCAACCGCTCCAGCAACGCCACCATCGACGGCACCGCCTCCGCGATTTCTTTCAGCGCCGCCATGTCACGCCGCCCATACGCCGCGTCCAACCGCAGTCTCAGCCCAACCTTCATCTTCAACACCTCGGCCAGGTTCAACGCGTGCTCCAGATCACCCGCTCCATTGGCTCCCGCCTGGTGCTCGGCCAACTGACTTGCCAGTCGTCCATAAAGTGTCGCCGCGTCACCCCACACATCTCCCTCCCACAGCTTCATTTCCTCCGAATAAATGCCGAGCAATGGGTCATCCCAAAGAACACACATCGCCAGGACCATCTCGTCGATGCTATCGCCGGGCTTCAATTGAATGTCCATTTCCCCCGCCAGGCGGCTGCCTACGTAGTCGCCCTGACATATCTCCGCCACCTTCGCCGCCACCTTCGTTTCTGAGAACGCCCCGCTATAGGCCTGCTCCGCGACATACACCAGCCCGCCCAGCGCCGAGTCAAACTCGCAAGCCGCTCCATCGTCCCCCCACATACAAAAGTACAGTTCCTTGACCTTGGCCTTCTTGCATGCCGCGATGCACGGCACCGCATTGCGCAACGTCAATGCCCAACTGTGCCAAAGCTCCACCCACGTCCACAGCGCCGAGAACACCATCGGCTCAAAACCCAACGCCCGGTGCCGTTCGATGTAATCCAGATAGAACGCCTCATCCCCATGGTAATAATCCCAATACACCAATTGCATCGCCGCCGGCATCGCACGCCTGACGTCATCGGGCATGACCGCATCCGGGTCGTAGTAATCCATCGTCGCACTGCCCATGCGAAAATACATATCGCTCGACACAATCGGCCGCAGCTCATATTTGTTGCATATCTCGATCAGCCGCGCCAAGTGCTCGTTGAAAATATCAAACCGCCGCCGCTCCCCGTGCAGATCCATGTACCTCCCGCGTCCCAGATCGATCGCCTCATCCATATTCAGCATGATCCGCCTTGAGTCGTACACGTCCGCAAAGTGCTTGATCTTCTTCTCCAGCAGCGCGTACGTCTTCTCCTCGCCCACCAGCAATATGTCAGCCGTATCACGCACCTCGCCATAGGCATGCCCCCATTTTAGCACCTGCGTCAGATGGGCCAATCCCTGAATGCAGCCGATCATCTCAATGCCCAACCGCTTCGCAAACGCGTTGATCTGACGCAACTCGTCCGC
Source organism: Planctomycetaceae bacterium (assembly GCA_002685935.1). Classification (GTDB taxonomy): domain Bacteria; phylum Planctomycetota; class Phycisphaerae; order Phycisphaerales; family Zrk34. Next base: position 39,041 of record NYZD01000145.1, read on the forward strand.
CGTGTACGCCCCGCGACAGTAACCGAAGTACGGCTCGCCCGGCAGTTGATACGTATCCTCCGTATACAACTTCGCCGCGTTGAACCCCAGCAGCGCCAAACGCCGTAGCCACTTCTTGAGGTGGTCGACTTTCATCACGGCGTTGCGCG
>NYZD01000146.1 GCA_002685935.1 Planctomycetaceae bacterium
CCCTCCCTACGGTTCAGCCGGCGAGCAACCACAACCCGGTTCTCTCAAACTGACTGGTACAACAAACGGGAAGGGGTCAGGGGTAGTGGGCGTCGGGGTGGGGATTCACATTACGGATCATGAAGCACACTGAGATGCAACTTGCGTGAAGTGGAGGTTTGGTGTGATTGAGCTACGACTGAACGATCATCGTGGGGTGGTTGAGCCGGACATGTTTGGGTGTCTGATTGAGCATGTGGGGACGTTGTACGACGGGATCTGGGTGGGGGATGATCCGGCGATCGCGGACGATGATGGGCTGCGGCTGGATACGATCGAGGCGTTTGAAGAGATGGGGATGAAGTTTTTGCGGTTTCCGGGGGGGACGCCGGCGGACGTTTATCGGTGGCGGGATGGGATCGGGCCTCGGGCGGAGCGTCCACGGACGTGGAATTTCTTTTTCGGCGGTGAGGACGATCACGCGTTCGGGACGGATGAGTTTCTGCGGCTGTGCGAGCGGGTGGGGGCGACGGCGGGGATCAAGATCAATCCGATCAGCGCGCCGATGTGTGAGGCGCTGGAGTGGATGCAATACTGCAATTACGGCGGGGACACGACGCTGGCCAACGAACGGCGGGAGAACGGGCGAGACGAGCCATGGGGCGTGCGGTATTGGATCCTGGGTAACGAGACGATAGACAGTTTCTCGCCGGAGAATTATGCGGAGCGGGTCTATGAATGGACGTTCTTCATGCGTCAGTTGGATCCGGCGGCGAAGATTGTGGCGGAGGGGTTTTTTGAGGATTGGAACGAGCGGTTTTTGAAGCGGTATTCGGAGCTGTGTGCGGGGGGTTATTTGAGCAAGGAGATCGCGCGGGTTCAGGCGGAAGGGCCGGGTATTCAGCCGGGCGGGAAGATTCAAGCGCTGGGGCTGAAGTATCCGGAGGAGAAAACGCTGAAGCATGCGATTGAGATGATCGAGAAGTATTGCGAACCGGGGACGATGGAGATTTGTGTGGAGGAGTGGCAGGCGCAGAGCGAATTTAAGTGCGGCTGGCCGGACGCGTGGCGGGAGGGGATGTCGATGGCGGAGATCGTGCTTGCGCAGGGGCGGACGAATTTGAGCTATGAGAATGAAGCGCGGATGGATGGCGCGGTGAGCGCGGCGAAGCAGATGCACATGTTCATGCGGTATGCGGCGTATGTGAAGTCGGCGTGTTTCTTGTATCCGACGAATGCGTGGACGCCATTGCTTCAGACGCGCGGGGCGGAGCTTGTGGTGACGGCGCACGGGCATCTGCTGGGGATGTTGAAGGCGCATCAGGGCGGCGCGGTCGTGGGCGCGACGGAGGGTGAGGGGGACGGGGTGGATGTGTTGGCGACGGCGGATGATGCGGGAGGGAAGTTGGTGGTGTCGCTGGTGAATGAGGCGGAGGGTGCGGTGGACGTGACGGTGGGGATCGGCGGGGGCGCGGGGGTGATTGCATCGGCGACGGCGACGGTGATATCGGGTGCGGCGGGGGATCAGAACAGTTTCGCGGAGCCGGGGAAGGTGACGCCGCGGGAGGGGACGGTCGCGGTGGAAGGTGGGCGGTTGAAGTTGGCGTGTGCGGGGATGTCGGTAACGGTATTGGGGTGTGAGGTGCGGAGCACATAGGTTTGGGATGGGTCCGGCGGCGGTATAATGTTGGCGAGGCCGATGGGCGGCCAGGGAGGCGCGCGATGGATCAGAAGCGATCGGCGATAAAGCTGGCGTTGGCGTGTTTTGTGATTTGCGCGGTGATCAGCGGGTTGGTGATTCTGCTGGACCGTGAGGTGCTGGAGGAGCCGTGGCGATGGGGGATCCTGATTTTCATTACGGTGTTTGTGCCGGTGGTGAATTACGTGTTGGCTCGACGTCAGCGGCCGCGTGAAGGGGAGTGAGGGGGCTGTTTGGCGCGAGGCGCATTGGGACGACGGGCGAGACGGCGGTGGGACCGGGGGCCGCGGGTTGCCACCCGCGGCTAATCCGTGAATGAGTTGCGCGTGTAGGGGGATTCAGGTTGGGCTATTGCGTGTCGGCGCGATCGCTTCGGGGTCGCCAGCGGTTTCCGAAGACCCAGGTGAGCAGGTCGTAGCCTTCGGTTTTGACGGCGCGGGTGATCAGGAGGATGAAGCCGAGGACGACGCCGGCGCTGAAACCGGCGATGTGGACACCGTGGGCAACGTTGCCCTGGGACTGCAGGACGATGTTGAGGACGTCGAAACTGGTGTAGAAGAGGACGACGAAGATGCCGGTGACGGCGAAGGTTTTGATGTAGGGTTCGAAGAGCCAGGTGAATCGGAACCAGAAGACCATGTGGATGTCGTGACGGGGGAAGAGGACGAGGTACATGCCACTGACGCCGGCGATGGCGCCGGAGGCGCCGAGGAGGGGGACGGGGTCGGCGGGGTCTGAGAGCATGAGGTGTCCGGCGAGTCCGGCGAAGACGCCGAGCGCGAGGTAGATCAGGGGATAGAACCAGCCGAGCGCCTGATAGATGGCGACGCCGAAGGCGGCGAGGAAGATCATGTTGCCGGCGAGGTGGGCGAGGCCGCCGTGGAGGAAGATGTGGGTGATGAGTTGGAATTCCTGGAATCTTTCTCCGGGCCAGAGCATGAATTGGTGGGTGGGGGAGTCGGCGAGGGCGATCAGTTCTTCCAGGGTTTGCGGCTCGGGCGTGGTCCAGATGCTGATGAGGTAGAGGCCGGAGATGATGACGGTGAACGTGATGAGGATTTTGGTGAAGGGCCAGGTGCGGCGGGCGGCGACGGTGGAGCGGTAGGGTGCGAGGGAGACGGGGATGATGAGGCTGACCCATGAGAGCCAGGCGAGAACTTCGTGGGCTTCGTGGTCGATGTTGCCGCGATCTTTGGTGAGGAGTCGGCGTCCGGTTTTGAGGTTGGTGCCGCAGTTGATGCAGATTTTGGCTTCGGGGTCGCAGGGGTGTTGGCAGTTGGGGCAGGTGGTGGCGGTGGCGGCATCGAGGGGTGCTGGAAATAGGCATTGAAAAGGGACCCACGTCGGCGAGGTTGATGTTCTGGTCGGAGACGGGGGTGAACGTTCCGGGCGGGGCGTTGTCGGGGTCGGGGACGGGGGTGAACTGACCCGTCGAAGGGGGCGCGGGGATGGTGAACGTCGCGTGGCAGGCGGGGCAGGCGACGCGTTTGCCGGCGTGTCGGGGGTCGAGGCGATAGCGTTTGCCGCAGGGGCAGGCGACCTTGATTTTGCTGCCTGAATCCTGGGATTTGACGGACTTGAATTGCGGGACTGGGGTTCGGCGACGGGGATGTCGTTGGCGGTGCCGCACTTGGGGCATCGGCCCTTTTTGCCGGGGGCGGATGCGGGGGGGACTTTGAGTTTCGCAGCGCAGTGGACGCAAAGGATGGTGATGGTGTCGGCGGGCATGGGCGGCACGCTTGGGGCCGGATGTCACGACTTGATGTCGCGCCTGTTCAATGTGCCGGATTGTACTTGATATGGAGTTGGCGGAGGGCGAAAGAATGTTACGGCACGAACAGGCGGCAGGTGGGGGAGGCGGGGTCGTGGAGTTCCAGGTCGTGGAGGAGTTTGTGGGCGAGGGCGAGGTGGCCGTGGGCGTTGGGGTGGACGGCGTCGTCCATCCAGGCGTAGTGGGGGTGGCCGTTTTGTCGCCAGTGTTGGTCGTGGTCGATGAGGGGCAGGTTGCGTGAATCGGCGACGGTGCGGATGGCGTCGGTGAAATCCTCGATGTGGGGCTCGCGGGAGGGATCGCCGCCGGGGAGGATGGGGCAGGTGGTCTGAAGGACGGGCTGGGCGGGCAGGTCGGTGATGTGACCGATGAGTTCGTGGAGGTTGGCTTCAAACTCGGCGCGGTTGATGTCGTGATGGTCGGCGCAATCGTTGGTGCCGATCATGATGAAGACGACGTGGGGTTGGAACTGTTTGACGCGCCAGTCGAAGCCGGCGAGGAGGATGCGGGTGGTCGCGCCGCTGGCGGCGGTGTTGATGATGACGTCGTCGGGTCGGTCGAGTTCGTGGCGGATGCGTTCGGCGAAGAGTTCGACGTAGTCACGTTGGCCGTAGGTGTGCACGGCGCCGTGGGTGATGGAGTCGCCGTAGAAGAGCCACTTGGTGGGGGAATCGGCGGTGAGGCGTTGGGTGATTTGTTGCATGGCAGGTCAGGGGAGATGAGAAGCGGAACCGCTGCCTCACGGTCGCGGCTCGTTGGAAAGGGGCGTGGGGATGGGATCAATCGGGACGATCAATCATCGTCGTCGAGGGTGAATCCGATCTTGACGGAGACCTGCCAGTGGGTGACCTTGCCGTCTTCGATATGGCCACGGGTTTCGGTGACCTCGAGCCAACGGAGGTTGTGGAGGGTTTTGCCGGCGCGGTCGACGGCGTTGGTTACGGCGTCTTCGATGGATTTGGTGGAAGAGCCGACGAGTTCGATTTTTTTGTAGACGTGGTCGGACATGGTGAGGCCCTCGTGCGAGGCGATGTTGATTGGGATTTCGACGGCGAACGACTTGCGCGAAAGTAACAAGTCGGTGGTCAAGAATCCAGTCGGGGGGGGAGGTGGAGGGCAGGTCCCCGGCAGCTGGTGAGGGATGCGGCGCACAGGCAGGCGGCGACGACCGCGCAACGTGCAGGGAAGCGGTGGGGCGGGACCATTTGTGGCGCTCCGGAATGCGGCGGACGGCGGTTGGCACCGGCGGCGATTGGTGCAAGCGGCGTGGGTGGATCAAACGTCGAGGTTTTTGACTTCGAGGGCGTGCTCTTCGATGAAGCGGCGGCGTTGTTCGACGTTTTCGCCCATGAGGACACTGAAGAGCTGTTCGGCTTCGGAGGCGGCGTCCCAGGTCACTTTCATGAGGGTGCGCTTCTCGGGGTCCATGGTGGTTTCCCAGAGCTGGTCGGCGTTCATTTCGCCGAGTCCCTTGAAGCGTTTGATTTCGAGGCCGGTGCGGCCGGCGTTGTGCATCTCGGGGATGATGGAGGCGATGTTGGGGACATCGATGATCTGTTGCGCGCTGTCGGCGGCCGCGCCCTGGATGACCAGGGCGTAACGGGCGGGCATTTTTTCGCCGGTGACGGATTCTTCCTGGACGAGGGCGTAGTCGTCGATGGGCAGTCCGAGTTCGAGGAGTTGGGGGAAGAGCTTTTTGAGTTCACGGACTTCGTGCAGTTCCTTGCGGGAGAGGTTGATGCGCGGGGCAGCTTCGCCGTTGCCGCCGTTTTGCTGATCGCCGGAGAGCAGGTCGATGTTGATCTTGCGTTTTCTGAGTTCGGCTTGTTCCTGCTGTTCGGACCAGAAGAACAGGTCCTCGCCGGGGAGCTGTACGCGGGAGCGGGGCAAGCGGTTTTGCTGATCGGGGTCCTGGGAGCGCATGGCGAGAAATTCGGTGAAGGGGATGCCGCGGCGCTGGACGATGGTGGTGAGGTCTTCGAGTTGGTCGAGCAGGGCGATTGTCTGGCGGAGCTGGTCGCCGGTGATTCGTCGGGTCTCGTTGCCGTCCTCATCGCGCATGATGAGGGTGGTGCCATCGAGGCCGAGGTCGGTGAGGACGTCGCGCATGCGTTTTTCATTGAGGACGTATTCGCTTTTTCTGCCGCGCGAGACCTGGTAGAGGGGAGGCTGGGCGACGTAGATGCGTTCCTGGCGGACGAGATCGGGCATCTGTCGGAAGAAGAAGGTGAGCAGGAGGGTGCGGATGTGCGAGCCGTCGACGTCGGCGTCGGTCATGATGATGATTTTGCCGTAGCGGAGTTTGGAGATGTCGAAGTCTTCGCCGATGCCGCAGCGGAGGGCCTGGATGAGGATGCTGATTTCCTTGAAGGAGAGGATTTTGTCGAGTCGCGCCTTTTCGACGTTGAGGATTTTTCCCTGGAGGGGGAGGATGGCCTGGTAGTTGCGGTCTCGTCCCTGTTTAGCGGGGCCGCCGGCGGAATCACCCTCGACGATGTAGATTTCGGCGCGATCGATTTCCCGTGAGATGCAATCGGCGAGTTTCCCGGGGAGGCCGCCGGAGTCGAGGGCGCCTTTGCGGCGGGTGAGTTCACGTGCTTTGCGGGCGGCGTCGCGGGCCTGGGCTGCGAGCATGCCTTTTTGGCAAATGCGTTTGGCGTCGGCGGGGTGTTCCTCGCACCATGAACTGAGGAATTCGTTGACGACCTGGGTGACGAAGCCTTCGACTTCGGAGTTGCCGAGTTTTGTTTTGGTTTGCCCTTCGAACTGGGGTTCGGCGACTTTGACGCTGAGGACGGCGGAGAGTCCTTCGCGCCAATCGTCACCGGAGATGGTGGTGTCGTTCTTGAGGACGTTGGCAGAGCGGGCGTAATTGTTGAGGGTGCGGGTGAGGGCGGTTTTGAAACCGGAGAGGTGGGTGCCGCCCTCGATGGTGTTGATGTTGTTGGCGAAGGTGAGGAGGGTCTCATTGTAGGAATCGACGTACTGCATGGCGACTTCGCAGACGAGGCCGGCGTTGTCGTCTTCCTGCTTGAAATAGATCGGTTCGCTGAGGGCCTGTTTGGCTTCGTTGATGTGTTGGACGAAGGCAACGATGCCGTCGTCGAATCGGAAGGATTCGGACTTGCCGCCGGCGCGTTCGTCGGTGATTTTGATGGTGAGGCCTGAGTTGAGGTAGGCGAGTTCGCGGAGTCGACCGGTGAGGGTATCGAAATTGAATTCGGTTACGGGGAAGATGTCGGGGTCGGGTCGGAAGGTCTGTTTGGTGCCGGCGGCGGCGGCGTCGCCGACGGTTTTGAGTTCATCTTTGACGACGCCGCGTTCGAAGGTGATGAGGTGTACTTTTCCGTCGCGTGCGACTTCGGTGGCCATCCATTCGCTGAGCGCGTTGACGACGCTGACACCGACGCCGTGGAGTCCGCCGGAGACTTTGTAGGCATCGCGATCGAACTTGCCGCCGGCGTGGAGGACGGTCATGACGATTTCGACGGTGGGTCTGCCGTTGAGGTTCGGGTTTTCGTGTGAGTAGGGGCCGACGGGGATGCCGTTGCCGTTGTCGAGGACGGAGCAGGAGCCGTCGGGGTTGATGGTGACCTGGATTTCGTCGCAGCGACCGGCCATGGCCTCGTCGATGGCGTTGTCGACCACTTCGTAGACGAGGTGGTGCAGGCCTCGGGCGGTGGTGTCGCCGATGTACATCGC
>NYZD01000147.1 GCA_002685935.1 Planctomycetaceae bacterium
ATATGGGATTGTGTTGAGCTTTTGGGAGTTGTGGTGCGCGCATCTTCGGCAAAAGTTGAAGCAGATGCGGCGGGCGAGGTCGCGGCGCCGGGCATGGCTGCGGTGATGCGGCAGTTCCTGACGTATCTGCGGATCGAATGCGGGCTGGCGGCGAACACGCTGCTGGCTTACGAGCATGATTTGAAGCGGCTGTTTGAGTATGCGGCGAGCCGGGGGGTGACGTCGCCGGGGGAGATTGATGCGCTGTTGTTGATCGAGCATGGACGTTGGCTGCACGAGCAGGGGTTGGCGGGGAGGTCTATCGGTCGGCATCTGTCGGTGATGCGAGTGTTTTGTCGGTTCTTGACGGCGAATGGGATTGTGGAGGAGGATCCGTCGGAGTTGCTGGAATCGCCACGGATGTGGAAGCGGCTGCCGAGCGTGATGCACGTGAAGCACGTGGAGACGTTATTGGCATCGTTGGATGCGGGCGAGCGGCTGTATCTGCGGGATCGGGCGCTGATCGAATTGATGTATGCGTCGGGGACGCGGGCGAGCGAGGTGTGCGGGATCGGTGAGGAGGATCTGTTTGAGGATCTCAGGATGGTGAAGGTGACGGGGAAGGGGAACCACCAGCGACTGGTGCCGGTGGGCGTGCAGGCGATGCGGGCGATCGATGATTATCGGCGGGAGCTGCGGCCGAAGCTGGCGCGCGAAGATCGGCCGACGGAGGCGCTGATGTTGACACGGCGGGGAACGGCGATGGATCGCATTGATGTTTGGAATGTGGTGCGGAAGCACAGCCGACAGGCGGGGCTGAAGGATGTGCATCCGCATACACTGCGGCACAGTTTCGCGACGCACCTGCTGGCGGGGGGTGCGGATTTGCGGGTGGTTCAAGAGTTGTTGGGGCATGCGAAGGTGACGACGACGCAGATTTACACGCACGTGGATCATGCGCGGCTGCAATCGGTGATCAAGAAGTATCATCCGCGGGCGTGAGGGGTCGCGTCGGCGCCGACGCGGCGGAAGAGACTGCCCGACGCGCTTGTGTTCTTACGGGGCGGGGAGTATTGCCCATGCGGGGAGCTGGGTGACATCGATCTGCCAGACGCGCGGGGCCCAGTACCAGGTGGCGAGGGTGATGATGCCGGCGCCGATGAGATTGAGTGCGATGCCGGCGCGGGCCATCTCCCAGACGCGAATCCGGCCGGTGCCGAAGATGATGGCGTTGGGCGGGGTGGCGACGGGCATCATGAAGGCGCAGGAGCAGGAGAGGGTGGCGGGGACCATCAGAAGCAGGGGGTTGAGGCCGATGGCGACGGCGAGTCCGGCGAGGACGGGGAGGATCATCTCGGTGGTGGCGGTGTTGGACGTCAGCTCGGTGAGCATGGAGATCGTCACGGCGATGATGGCGATGATGAGCATCGGGTGAAGGGTCTGGACGCCGGCGAGTTGCTCGCCGAGGTAGCCGCTGAGGCCGGTCTCGGTGAATCCTTTGGCGAGGGCGAATCCGCCGCCGAACAATAGAATGATGCCCCAGGGGAGGCGCTGGGCGGTGGGCCAGTCGAGGATGCGTTTTTGGGGGTTGCGCGGGGAGGGGATCATGAACAGGGGCAGGGCCGCGGCGATCGCGACGGCGCCGTCGTTGAGGAAGGACGGTCGGGCGAACAGGCCGGACCACCCGGGCACGGTGAAGTCGCCGATCTTCAGATCGTTGCGCGACATCCAAAGCAACATAAGGATGGCGGCGTCGATGAGGATGACCCACTGTTCAAAGGTCATTTTGCCGAGGGCATCGTATTGACGGCGGAGGGTGGCCGGATCGGCGGCGGTGTGCGACTGGCCGCGCATGAACAGGAAACCGAGCAGTGACCATGCGACAAAGAGGGTGACGATTGAGACGGGCAGGGCGAAGCGCAACCAGTCGGCGAAGACGATCTCCGGGGCGTGCTGGAAGGTGATGCTGAGGATGCGGGTGAATGAGAGATTGGGCGGGGTGCCGACGAGGGTGGCCATTCCGCCGATGGAAGCGGCGTAGGCGACGCCGAGCAGGAGTCCGATGGCCATTCGGCGGGCGGACGGGGCATCGATGCGCTGTTCGATGTCGGTCATCAAGGCGATGACGATGGGGACCATCATCATGGCGGTGGCGGTGTTGGAGATCCACATCGACAGGAGGGCGGTGGTGAACATGAAGGCGGCGAGCATGCGTCGGGGTCGTACGCCGAACAGCAGCAGGAGGCGCAGGGCGACGCGCCGGTGCAGATCCCATCGCTCCATGGCGAGCGCGATCAGGAAGCCGCCGATGAAGAGAAATATGACGTGGTTGAAATATTGCATGGCGACGGACTTGCCGTTCATCAAGCTCAGGGCGGGCAGCAGCACGACGGGGAGGAGCGCGGTGACGGCCAGGGGGACGGCTTCGGTGATCCACCAGATCGCCATCCACAGGGCCACGGCGGCCATGGCGGTCACTTCGGGCTTGCCAGGCGCCAGGTCCACGAACGACATCGCGTAGAAGCAGACCGGACCGCTCAATAATGTGATGGTTTGACGCCAAGACATGGGCGCACCTGAATCGCGCGGTGAGAATGGATGTGAATGCTACCGATTGGCGGTCGCGTCGCCAATCAGGGGATGGGAGGTGGTGGGGTTGGGGCCCCCACTGCTGTCGCTATGCGGCGGTGAAGATGATGGGGTGGGTCTCGGGCGTCAGCCCAGGCTGCGGGCGCGTGGGCAACGACGACGGGCGAGTCGTTCATGCGTGCGGCAGGAATTGGATGATCGCCGTCGGGATCATGCGCGGCCATGGCGCCTGCCGCGACTGACGACAGCCAGGCCGAGGGGCAGGGCCGACCATAAGGCGGCGGGGATTGGGACGACAGCGGGTTCGGCGGTGATGGTCAATGACGAGACGACAAAGTCGCCGTCGGACGTGGTCTTGAGAAACTCCAGCTTGAGGATGTCACCCACGGACACCGGCACATTTTGCAGGACGCCGGCGCCGCCGCTGCCGAGGGTAAAATCGAACGGAGTGGTGCTATCAAATGCATCACCACTGGATATGTTGCCGCTGGTGAATTCAGCGTGTGTTCAATGACAGTCCCCATCGATTGCCGCGGCCGATGTCGCGCCCCATGTAGACGTGACCGGTGATATCGACGATGCCGTCAAAAGTGGCGGTCCAGGTGACGTTGGCGGGACCTTGGCCCGAGCCACTATTATCCGTCGTGTGGACGACCACGTCGCCGGCCTGAATATCGTTACCGAATGTCTCGGCCCCGGTGCTCATGTACCAAACGGGGACCCAGGGGTTGGTGCGTTCTTGATTCCGCCCCCAACTGACGCCAATGCCAGATCCCCAGTTCGGCAGGAACGGCAGTGGATTGGCGCCCTCGTTGTATGACCAGACGCCGTTGGGGTTGTTCACATTGCTCCAATCCGCGGTCAGATCATAGACCGTCGTGGCGGACGCAGTAGACGGCCCCGTGCCTAGAGCGACGGCGGTAACCAATAATGCTGCAAAAGTGGCGATCATCTTGCTCATCCGGGCTCTCCCTCCATTTAAATCCAGTTAAAGTTTAGCGGCAAAGCCCGTTTCAGCCAACCTTAAAATGGGATATATCCGGATTTTATTAGTCCCGGCCGGCGTTGGCTGGATTGAAATCAGGTGTTCACAATGGATGATCCCGGTGATCAGGGCAATGTGCGTCGGATTTCGCGGCTTGTCGGGTGTGCCAAGAGGTCTTTGCGGGATCTGCTGGAGCGATGAGTCCACTCGCGCCGGATATGTGGACTGGCGCGTCAGGGCAGACTACGTGATGGAATGACATGCTGCGCTTGGATGAGGGGGAACCGCTCCCTGGCGGTCTCAGTTGGTGGGAAAGCGTAAGTCAAGCGGATACGCCGCATTGACGTGCGGCGCTCGGGGGGAGCGCGGGTACGCGGGAAAAAGGACTGCGGTCATAGTTGTTCGAGGTAGGCGGTGAGGAGGTTGCGGTAGGCGTGGATGTCGGTGAGGGCGGACATTTCGGTGATGGTGTGGATGTATCGGACGGGGCAGGCGAGGACACCGACGCGGACGCCATAGCGGGAGCGTTGGATGGCGCCACCGTCCTGGCCGCCGCGCGGGAGGATGGAGCGTTGGTGTTTGATTTTTTTGCGCCGGGCGACGGCTTCGAGTTCTTCGAGGAGTTTGATGTCGGTGATCATGGAGGAGTCCATGACCTTGAGGGCGACGCCGTGGCCCATGGTGTTGATGTGCTGATCTTCGGGGACGCCGGGGGTATCGCAGCAGAGGGTGGTGTCGCAGGAGATGGCGATGTCGGGTTCGACGTCGAAGGCGGCGGGTCCCGCGCCGCGGAGGCCGACTTCTTCCTGGACGGTCCAGACGCAGTGGATTTCGCAATCGTGTTTTTTGAGATTCTGCATGGCGCGGATGGCGGCCCAGCAGCCGATGCGGTTGTCGAGGCACTGGCTGACGACGTTGTCGCCAACGCGCTGGAACTGAGTGGCGATGGTGACCATGTCGCCGATCCGTACTTTGCGATTGACCTGGGCGGCGGTGAGGCCGAGGTCGACGGAGAATTCGCTGACTTCGGGGACCTTTTTCTTTTCATCGTCAGTGGCGATGTGGATGGGTTTGCCGGCGGGGTTCATGACGCCGGGCAGGTCGCCTGATTTCGTGGAGACGTTGACGACGCGGGCGAAGAGGTTGCGGGTATCGAAACCGCCGACGGGATTGACGCGGAGGAAGCCCTTGGCATCGATGTGTTTGACGAGGAAGCCGATCTGATCCATGTGGGCGGCGATCATGACGCGGGTGGTTTTCTTGCCGGCGGGCCGGGGTTTGCGGACGCCGATGAACGAGCCCATGACATCGACGTGTGATTCGTCGAAGAGGCCCTTGGTGTGTTTCTGGATGACTTTGCGGATGCGATCTTCGCGGCCGGGCACGGAGGGGGTCTCGGTGAGTTCCTGGAGCAGATCCATGTGGGTCTTCCTCGAATGATTGATGCGGGTTGGCGCGGTCGGACGGCTAGAGTGTATCAGAATGGGCGGCGCAGGCGGGGCGCGGGTGAGTTGCGAGGGCGCGGGTGGGTGAGTCTAATGCGGGGATAGACTTGTGGGTTGTTTGGGGCGATGACGGGCGCGACACCCGTCAGATGAAGCGTTCGGTCCCGCCGTGACCCTCGAATCAAGGTGACGCATGCCGCTGGCTCGAGCTTTGTTGATTACCGTTCGGCGCCTTGGATTGACGCCGACCGGGGGGATGCGGTGGCGTGGGATCGGTCGAGGGATTCTGCTGGCGGGGATGGTGGGCGTGGCGGCGGGTCTGGGTGCGGCGTTGTTTCACTTCCTGTGCAGTGTGGTGGTGCGTTATACGCTGGTTTCGGTCGCGGGGTATGCGTCGGGGGGACCGTCGGGGGAATCGCATTTTTTTGAAGGGGCGGGCGACGGCGCGATCACGCTGACGCCGTGGTTGTTATTGATTGTTCCGACGGTGGGCGGGCTGGTGAGCGGATGGCTGGTTTACACGTTCGCCCCGGAAGCGGAGGGACATGGCACGGACGCGGCGATCGACGCGTACCACAACAAGCGCGGTGCGATGCGCAAGCGTGTGCCGCTGATCAAGACGCTGGCGTCGGCGGTGACGATCGGGACGGGTGGATCGGGCGGTCGTGAGGGGCCGATCGCGCAGATCGGAGCGGGGTTTGGCTCGTATCTGGCGACGCGACTGAAGCTGTCGGATATCGAGCGGCGGACGCTGATGGCGGCGGGGTTGGGGGCGGGGATCGGCGCGATCTTTCACGCGCCGCTGGCGGGGGCGATTTTCGCGACGGAGGTGTTGTACCGCGATCCAGATTTTGAGGCGGAGGTCTTGATCCCGGCGTTTATCGCAACGACGGTTGCTTATTGCGTGTTTCACCTGACGATGCTGGGTTTGGGGTTGGCGGCGTTCACAGAGTTGTTCGCGGTGCCGGCGCCGGAGCAACTGAATTTTCAAGATCCGATGTTGCTGCTGCCGCTGACGGCGCTGGCGTTGACGATGGTGGTGGCATCGCTGTTTTACGTGCGGATGTTTTATGGGATCACGGCGGCGTTCGGGCGATGGCGGATTCCGCGGACGCTGAAGCCGGCGGTGGGCGCGCTGGGCTCGGGCATCCTGGCGGTGGTGGCGTATTACGCGGTGCGCGGGTTGTATGCGGAGGCGGGACATCAGTCATTGAGCGTCCTGTCGTTCGGGTATGGTTTCCTTCAGGATATTGTGAGCGGCAGCGCGCTGGCGGGTCACGACGCGATGGGTGCGGTGATCGTGGTGCTGTTGGTGGTGGGGGTGGGGAAGATATTGACGACGTCGCTGACGATCGGGTCGGGGAGGTCGGGCGGTGTGTTCGGGCCGAGCATGGTCATCGGTGGATCTCTGGGGGCGGTGGTGGGCTTGCTGTTTTCGATGTGGTGGCCGGAGCGGGTGGGGGCGAACGAGGTGGTGATGTTCGCGCTGTTGGGGATGGGGGGATTCTTCGCGGCGTCGGCGAACACGCCGGTGAGCACGTTGATCATGGTCAGCGAGATGTGCGGGAGTTATCGGTTGTTGTTGCCTTCGATGTGGGTGTGCGCGCTGGCGTATCTGTTGAGCCGGGGGTGGTCGATCTTTGGGAAACAGGTGGCGGCGCGGGCGGACTCGCCGGCGCATCGGGGCGACTTCATTATCGATGTGTTGCAGGGGTTGACGGTGCGGGATGCGCTGACGGAGTCGGGTCGAAAGTTTTTGACGGTGCCGCCGGACCGATCGCTGCACGACGTGGCGCGGCTGATGGCGGAGACTCTGCAGAGCTGTTTTCCGGTGGTGGATGATGAGGGGCGGTACCAGGGCATGTTTTCTTTGAATGACGTGCGACAGTTTCTGTACGATGCGCAGGTGGGGTATCTGGCGGTGGCGCAGGATCTGGCGGTGACGGACCGACAGCCGCTGACGCTGGACACGGATTTGGGGGTGACGATGCGGCGGTTCGCGGAGTCTGTGCATGAGGAGCTGCCGGTGATGGACCCGGAGGCGGCGGATCAGGTGGTGGGGATCCTGCGGCGTCAGGATGTGATCGCGGCGTATAATGCGCGGTTGACGGCGATTCGCAGCGATGGCGACGAAGGAACAGCGGTCAACTGAGTGTTGTTGGATTGCCATGAACAGCCCACCGATCACCACCCATCGATTTGGATTCGATCGGCGCAAGCGATTGCGGACGCGGGAAGATTTCGCGCGGGTGTATCAGGCGCGGATTGTGAAGCGGGCGGGTCCGCTGCGGGTGTATGGAAAGCCGAACGATTGCGGGTACGGACGACTGGGGCTGAGCGTGTCGGCGCGGGTGGGCAACGCGGTCACGCGGAATAAGGTGAAGCGGATGTTGCGGGAGTCGTTTCGGCTGTTGCAGCACGACCTGCCGAACGGCTACGATTGGATTGTAGTGGTGTCACGTCACGAGCCGCTGGAGTTGGCGGATTATCAGCGGCTGCTGATGAGCGCGACGCAACAACTGGAACGTCAATGGAATCGCGCGGGGTCATAGAATCGAACGGCTCGGGGCAAGACATGGACCCGATCACAAAGATCAAACAATCAGAATTGGACAGGGATCCCAGTGCCCGTTTTTGGGCTCTTATTGACTATCTGGTTGCGCACCCGAATGCGCGCAGCGCCAGCGACCTGCGGGTATTCTGGCACATGTGGAAGTACCAAGCGGAAGTGTTCAACGGCGGACACCTTCAATACTTCCACAACGTCGGCGTGGACCATGTCCAACTGATCATCGAGACACTTGATGCGATGGGAGCGCGTGAGTTTACCTCGATCCTGAGACGCTGTTGGGAGAAAGCGAAACAAGAACCTGTTCGACGAGTACGATCTCTGGAAGAGTACTCAGAGCTGGCGGGGGAGGGCACATTCGATAATGAGGACGAGGCATACTACGCTTTGAGTCCGGAACTTCCGGATTTGATGGAAGAATACTATGCATCCCACGTTGCAGACTGGGTCGGCGTCAGGGCCTAGCAAGCAATCCAACGCGGACGGGCAAGAGCGGGCAGCGCTTTTCGCGGACGGTGATGTGGGAGGCGCGAAGGACGATGCGGGACGGCGACTGGGGCCCGGGGGGTGGGTGGTTGTCGCGCTGGTGTGGTTGTATCGGGTGACGCTGGGCCAGTTGATGGGCGGGCAATGTCGATACCATCCGACGTGCAGCCAATACATGATTGACGCGGTGCGGCGGTATGGGGTGTGGCGAGGGGGGTGGCGGGGGATCAGGCGGGTAAGCCGATGTCATCCGTGGTCGAAAGGCGGGATTGACCCGGCGTAATTGGTCGGGGGGATGGTCCGGAAAGTGAGATGACAAGTCGGGCGGCCGATCGGGCCGATGGATCAGTCATAGGCAACGACCTGTGGATGCGCGATGAAAGCCAAGTGGCCTCTAATCAATCGATTTCAGCGGTTTCTGCGGGAGCCGACGCATGAGTTGAATCGCTGGCAGCGGTCGGCGCGGTTCACGATTGATCTGACGCGACATTGTGCGGGGGAATTGAAGCACGACCGGGCGGGTCAGATGGCGGCGGCGCTGACCTATCACACGGTGTTCAGTTTGTTGCCGATGCTGGTGCTGATGCTGGTGGTGACGCAGATGTTTCTGGGTGAGGACGATCGAGAGAAGTTCAAGAAGGACATCGTGAATCTGCTGGTGGGGACGACGAAGCTGGCGGCGGAGGCGTCGACGGGGGCGCCGGAGGCGGCGGGGGCTGACGAACCGGGCGAGGCTGACGAACCGGACGTGGAGGGTCGTCTGGAAACGGACGATCCGGCCATGCAGGCGGAGAATGCCCGGCAGGCGGAGCTGGATCAGGCGCGGAGCTATATCGGTGAGCGGGTGGAAAAGGCGATCAACGAGCTGGGCAAGGCGAAGTTCGGGAGTATCGGGGTGGTGGGTCTGTTGGTGTTTATTTACGGGGCGACGGGGTTGCTGGCGACAATCGAGCGGAGTTTCAATCAGTTGTTCGGGATCGAGCGCTCGCGGCCGTGGTTTCTTCGGCTGCCGCTTTATTACACGGTGATCACGCTTGGGCCGGTGGTTTTGGCGATCGGTCAACTGGTTCAGAAGCGGATGTTCGATCTGATCAGGCAGGACACGTCGGTGGCGTGGCTGGCGGGTCCGCTGGGCGGAGCGATGCCGTTTCTGACGAGCTGGCTGGTGTTGTATCTGATGTATGTGCTGCTACCGAACACGAAGGTGAGCATGCGGGCGGCGGCGGTGGGTAGTTTTGTGGCGGCGGTGGTGTGGGTGATCGGTGCGGAGTTGTTCGGATACTACGTGGAAAGCGCGGTGGCGGTGCGGAATCTGTATGGATCGCTGGGCTTGCTGCCGCTGTTCTTGTTGTGGCTGTGGTTGTCGTGGCTGGCGCTGCTGTTCGGGTTGGAGTTGACGTACACGTTGCAGGCGATGAAGGGCCAGAAGTTCAAGCATGCGCAGCACGCGCAGGCGGAAAACCTGGTGGACGCGACGTGGATGATCCCGGTGGCGGCGCAGGTGGCGGCGGCGTTTGAGCGCGGCGCGGTTTGCACGATCGAGCAGATTTCGAAGCAGACGGATCTGGCGCACCGAACGGTCCAGCGGATGGTTGACGCGCTGGAGGGGGCGGGGCTGGTGCATCAGGTGGATCAGGGGGAGGGGTCGGGGTATACGCCGGCGCGGCCGTCGGAGCAGATCACGGTGGATGAGATTCTGGGGGTGGCGAAGGGCCTTTTGCCGGGGGCGGCGCAGGACGATGGTGATCCGGCGTGGGATCTGGTGAAGCAGATCGGGGATGCGGCGGCTGGCCGGACGGAGACGATGACGCTGGCAGATCTGGCGAAGGGTCGGTGAGCGCGGCATCCGGGGCGCGGGGGCGCCTTGGCCGGGGCAAAACAGTGGACCAATATATTTAGATTACGTGGCGGGCCGGATGCGGGCGAAGGCGATGGCGCATGGTAGGGATATCCCCATCAAGGCGGTTGGTGATTGGGACGATGTCATTGGGTAGCGTCCCGGATTCGGGACGAATGTAGGCGTGCCAACCGGGGCACCCAGGTGGAACGCATGAAGACGGAGCGCCGCATTACGATTGCGTTGGATGCTCGCACGATCCATCGGCCTCATCGCCGGGGTACGGGCAAGAACCTGATCGATCTGTATCGACACGTGCTTGGATTGCGCCCGGACTGGCGGGTGCTTGGGTATCACCGGGCGGGAGATGATGGCGAGCACACGCCGGCGGGGCTGGCGGATTGCGATCGTTACGAGCCACGACAGATCGAGATGCCGAGTGACCGGGTGGATGCGTGGCAGCGTTGGCGGCTGCCGTTCGCGGCGTGGCGTGATGCGGCTGACGTGGTTCATTTCCCGGCGAACACATGCTCGACATGGTGCGGGATGAGTTCGATCCTGACGGTGCATGATCTGCTGCCGCTGTGGGATGAGCCGGCGCGGGCGCATCGGTTCGAGCGAAGCGTGCGGAATGCGGTGCATCGGAAGTGGACGATTGTGACACCAAGCCGATACACGGCGACGCAGTTGGTGGAGCAGTTTGACGCGGATTCATCGCGAATTGAGGTGATTGGTTGGGCGGCGGACAGTGGGATGAAGCGCGTGACGGATGCGGAGGAACTTGCTGAGGCGCGGCGGAAGTATGGTGTGCCGGGGCGGTACTGCCTGCATCTGGGGGCGGCGGAGGCTCGGAAGAACACGGATCGGGTGGTGGTGGCGTACGCGCAGTTGCCGGCGTCGCTGCGGGAGGGATGCAGGTTACTGATCGTGGGGCTGGACGATGCGGCGCACCGGTCACGGATCGAGGGCGCGGCACGGCAGTTGGGGATTGAATCTGCACTTCACGTTCATGGATTCGCGGATGAATCGGACATGGGGGCGCTGATCAGCGGGGCGGAGGTGCTGGTGTACCCTAGCTTATCGGAAGGTTATGGGCTGCCGATTCTGGATGCGTGGTCGTGTCGGACGGCGGTGTTGACGAGCACGACGACGAGTTTACCGGAGGTGGCGGGCGATGCGGCGCTGTGCGTGGAACCGTCGAATACTTCGGAGATTCGGATGGCATTGGCGGCGTTGATCGACAGTGCATCGCTGCGTGAGGATCTGGTGGAGCGAGGGATGGCGAGATCTGCCGGATACACCTGGGAAGGCACGGCGTCGCGATTTATCGGCGTTGTGGAGCAGGCGGCGCGGGCCGAGACGGCTCAGACGGCGGCGTGATCGGCGGGGGTTTATTGTAAGTCGCGTGAAATGCGGGGGATTCAGCCATTAAGCGGGGTTCGGATTGTGCCGACTTTAACGGTCATGCGTGCTATGTGACATGTAAGGCCACCCTCAAGGGGCACGAATCGGAATGTCGGACCCTTTATTGACTGTCAGCGACGCGTCGACTGACGTGGGCGCGGATCGGCCCTCAGGGTTGATCGCACCGGACTGCCGACACTACGTCGGGGTGCGGCCGTGTGCCGCGAACCGGCTGTGCCGGGGATGCGCGCATTACGCGCCGTACCGCCAACGGGTGTGCGTGATCAAACTGGGTGCGCTGGGGGATGTGATTCGCACGCTGTGCATTTTGCCGGAGTTGCGGCGCCGCTATCCCGAAGCGGAGGTGACGTGGGTGACTCGGGCGAATGCGGCGCGGATGATCGAAGGCCACCCGGGGATCGATCGCGTGTTGGCGTTTGACGCCGGGACGTGCATGCGGCTGGGGGCGGAATGGCATGACGTGGTGATCTGTCTGGACAAGGAAGCAGAACCGGCGGCGCTGGCGACGAGCCTGCCGGCGGCGACGAAGCTGGGTTTCGCGCTGAGCGAATGGGGGACACCGGTTCCGGGGAACGATGCGGCGGAGGCGTGTTTCGTTCTGGGGCTGAGCGATCGGTTGAAGTTTGCGGAGAATCGCAAGTCGTATCCCCAGTTGGCCTATGAGGCGTTGGGATGGGTCTATGACGGGCAGCGATATGAACTGGCGCTGGGAGCTGACGACGCGGCGGAGGCGAAAAGGGAACTGGGAGCGAAGGGATGGACGCCGGAGCGGTTGACGCTGGGTGTGAATGTGGGAGCGGGGGCGATGTTCGCGAACAAGATCTGGCCGGCGGCGCGGATGCGTCAGTTGCTGGAACGAATTCATCAGGTGTATCCGTCGGTGCAAGTGGTCCTTCTGGGCGGCGTCGAGGAGCGGTCGGTGATGGAGGAGTTGCACGGGGCGCTGGGGTGGACGGTGCACGGCGGGTGGGACCATGACGAGCGCGGGTTTCTGGGGTTGATCGATCTGTGTGACGTGGTGTTCAGCGGGGACACGATGGCGATGCACGCGGCGATCGCGCGTCAGCGCGGGGTGGTGGCATGGTTTGGCCCGACATGCGAGCAGGAGATCGATCTGTTCGGACTGGGTGAGAAGCTCATCGCGGAGACGGGGTGCAGCCCGTGTTACAAGCGGGTGTGCGATCAGGGCGATGCGTGTGTCGGGTCGGTGTCGATTGAAGACACGGTGTCGGCGATCGGGCGGGTGATGTCACAACATGGCGGCACGGCGCGGGTGAAGCTGCCGGCGGAGATGGAGGCGGTGCGATCGCTGGTGGCGCAGGTGGAGTGGCGAGCGGCGGGTTGAATCGACGGGACGAGGCAAGCTATGCGCGTGATGTATCTGATGTCGCGACTTCCCTGGCCACCGCACGGCGGGCAGGAAGTTCACGCGCATCACGTGATGCGTGCGATGGTGGATCGGGGGCACGAGCTACGTCTGATGTTGTTGGAGGGACCGGAGCTTGGGTGGTGGCAGTCGTGGCCGCTGCAGGATCGGGTGAAGTTTGAATGTGTTGGGGGGAATGGGGAGAAAGCGGACGCGGCGGCGGGTGAGAGGGGATCGATCAGGGAGTACGTGCGCGGGCGGTGGGCCCGGTATTGAGGCCACGATGGGGCCGTGGAGGCCGAGGTCGCGCGGGCGGTGGCGGCGTGGGAGCCGGACTATGTCGAAGCGTTTGGCCTGGACATCCTGCCGCTGCTCGCGGCGGCGGGGACGAGGACGCGACGGGTCTGGACGGCGAGCGACGACTGGTGCGTTCATCATCTGACGCGGGCGCGGAGTGCGCGGACGTGGCGTGAGGGTGTGAGCGCGGTGCGTGCGGCGATTCTGATGCTGGCGTACGAGCGAAGCTTCGCGCGGTCGATTGATGCGGCGGTGGCGGTGTCGGGGTTGGATCGTTGGGGATTGCGGCACCTGGGCGGTATTCGGCGGGTGATGCTTTCGCCGTGCGGCGTGGACGCGAAATACTTCCACCCGGTGGCGTCGCAGCCGCGGCGTGCGAGCGCGGTGTTTTGGGGCCGGTTGGATTACGAGCCGAACATTGAGGCAGTGTGCTGGTTTGCGCGGCACGTTTGGCCCCGGCTGATATCGCAGCATCGGGGGGCGCGTTGGCGGATCATTGGTCGGGCGCCAGATGCGCGGGTGCGGGATTTGGCGCGGGATCATGAGGGGATCGACCTGCATGCGAACGTGGACGATCTTCGTCCGCTGGTGTGGGACAGCGCGGCGGTGGTGATTCCGATGCGGAGTGGATCGGGAGTCAAGAACAAGCTGCTGGAAGCGACGGCGATGGGGCGGGCCGTGGTGGTATCGCCTCGTGCGGAGCGTGGTTTGGCCGACCGAGAGCGTCCGTGGTGTGTGGCACGGTCGGCGGATGATTGGGTGAGAGATGTGGACCGGCTGTGGTGCGACGCGGGGTACGCCCGGCGTCTGGGTGACGCGGCGCATCGCTGGGCGTTGGCGCATCATGAATGGGAGCGGAATGCGATTCAACGGGAGGATTACTTCGGGGCGGGACGGGGGGCCGTTGCGCGTGATGTGGAGGCAGAACAGGACCAGACCATCCGGAGGGCCGCGGCATGAGGGGATGGCTTTTCATGACCGTGGTGGTGGTGGTTGGCGCGATCGCGGCGATCGTGCCGTCGTTCTATGGCGTGTTCTCCTACTACATGAAGACGGAGGCCAGGGGCATGAAACAGGTCTTGTTCATGGCGGCACTGGTCCTGGCGGGCGTAACGGGCGCGATCATTCACCCGATCCATGGGGTGTTGGTTTACTACCTGTTCGCGATTCTTCGGCCTCAATATCTTTGGGGCTGGGCACTGCCGGGCGGGGTGCGCTGGTCGCTGTTGGCGGCGGGCGCGGCGATGCTGGGATGCGTGATCTCTCTGCCCCACATCATTCGACATGCACGCTGGAATTCGCTGTCGACATTGCTGGTGCTGTTTGGATGCTTGCTGCTGGTGAGTTGCTTTAGCGCGATTGACAGCGCGGTATCGGCGTATTGGGGGCAGGAGTACGCGAAGATCTTCCTGATGGCGGTGATCGCGACGCTGGTGATCGACCGGCTGCGTCATATCCGTTGGTTGTCGATGATCATTGTGGGATGTATTGTTTACGTGGCGTGGCAGGTGAACAGTCTTTACGTGTTTGACGGCCGGTCGGACATTTTCCATTACGGTTACGGGGGTCTGGATAACAACGGCGCGGCGTTGATGCTGGCGATGGGTTTGCCGTTCTGTTACGCGTTCGCGATGGGATCTCGGAAGTGGATGATCCGCATCGCGTGCGCGGCGGGGGCATTGCTGATCATCCACGCGATCATGTTGAGCTACTCGCGGGGCGCGATGGTCAGCGCGTTGGTGGGGATTCTCTGGCTGCTGATTCACCACCGGCCGCGCTGGCAGGTTGGTGCGATCTCGGCGGTGGGCCTGGTGCTCGTGCTGGCGATGGCGGGTGATGAGGTGCGTGATCGGTTCCTGTCGGTGGGCAACTATGACACGGACACGAGCGCGCAATCGCGGATGGACAGTTGGTCGGCGGCGTGGCGGATCACGTGGGACCATCCACTGACGGGCGTGGGTATTCGAAACGCGAACCTGATCAGCCGCAATTACGGGGCGGACGTGAGCGGGCGAACGATTCACAGTCAGTATCTTCAACTGTCGGCGGACAGCGGCATCCTGGCGCTGATGGTGTACGTGTCGATCTGCGTGCTGGCGTTCGTCAATCTGGGGCGTTGCCGGCACATGGTGGTCCGTTCGCATGCAAAGGACAGTGAGGACGATCCCGAGAGCGGGCCGCAGTCGGGGATCGACATGGGGTACGCGCATCTGGCGTTGGGGATGCAGGCGTCGTTGTTGATCTTTTTGTTCGGCGGGGTGTTTCTGTCGCTGGAGGTATTCGAGCTGCCTTACCTGTTGATGGTGGCGGCGGGTGTGTACCCGCAGTTGCTTCAGCGTCGGATCGTGTTGGGCTACGCTCCGGACGAGGTGTTGCCGGAGTTGGATGAGCATTCGACACAGGGGCGCGGCACGGGTTGGCCGCGCCCGAGGTTCCCGCTGATAGGACGGGCATGACGCCGATGAGCGCGATCACGCTGGATTCATCTTTGGCGCGGGCGATCCGGACGACACAGTCGTGGCGTCGGCGGGTGACGGCGCGGCCGCGCGCGGTTCGCGTGATCGTTGACACGGTGGACTGGCTGATGCGGGCGGTGAGTCACGTGCGACGAAACCGGCGTTACCTGACGGTGACCAAGCTGGCGAACATCGCCGTGATCAATCTGCAATTCGCGATGAAACGTGAGCGGGTGATCGGGCTGCCGTACCGGATGAAGATTGAGTCTACCAACATCTGCAACACGAATTGTCAGTTGTGTCCGACGGGCCAGGGGCTGGCGGGTAGAGCGAAGGGGAAGATGTCGCGGGAGCGATACGAGCGGCTGATCGATCAGTTGGGTCGGTATTTGTATGCGTTGGATCTGTCGATGTGGGGTGATCCGTTGATCGTGCCGGACATCTACCACATGATTCGGTACGCGCACGATCGGGGGATATGGACGTACGTGAGTTCGAACCTGCACGCGCTGAAGCCGGAAAAGGGGCAGTGCGAGGCGCTCGTGCGGAGCGGTCTGGATGTGCTGACGGTGTCGCTGCACGGGGCGACGCAGGGGACGTTCGCGATCTATCAGCCGGGCAAGGATTTCGAGGCGACGGTTGAGAAGTTGCGGTCGATTCTGGCGGCGCGGCGAAGGTTAAAGAGCACGACGCCGGCGATTCAGTTGAATTTTGTGGTGACGCGTCATAACGAGCATGAGGTGGAGCGGTTCGGGGCGTTCGCGGACGAGCTGGGGTGCAAGACGGTGTTCTCGAATCCTTCGTTGAATACTCGGTTTCTGGATCGCGATGAGGATCTTGAACCGCTTGAGCTGACGAAGGCGGCGCTGACGGAGAGGACGGCGGCACATTTGGATCAGTGGCTGCCGCGTGATGAGCGTTATGTGGTTGAGCCTTACAAGCTGATGCGGAGATATGGTCAAATCCTGTGGATGAGTGATGATCAGGCGGCCTTTTGTTTTTCGCCGTCGGTGAACGTCATCCCGGCGATTACGTCTTGAAT
>NYZD01000148.1 GCA_002685935.1 Planctomycetaceae bacterium
AGCTCTTCCATCGCCCGCTGCACAGCCTGCTGGAGCTCCGCCTGCTCGATTCCCTCGCCCGGCTGATCGTCGAACATTGGCCCAGGCGTGTTTCTGCGCTCGCGCACTTGGCGTCGTCCGTCAGACCGCTGCCGATTCATCGCCGCGTTGCGCACGCAACGATAGAGATACGCCAGCGGATCGCGCACACGATATCTGTGAGGCCAGAAGCGGATGAACGCTTCCTGGCACACATCTTCGGCGTCGGCGTGCGATCCAACCCACTGGCGAGCCAGCAGGACCAGCCGGGGGCCGTGTTCGCTTAGCCAACCCGTTGCGCTGTCAAGGCCATCGTTCAAGGCACGGCTCTATGGTATTAGACACCGCCGGGACGCCGAATGATCGCACCGACGGTCGAATTTCGCCAAAGTATCTTCGCACGCAAGGTTGGCCTGCTAACGACTCGTCAATCTGTTCCAGGATCAGCGCGAACATGTCGCTCAGGCCCGACGGCTAGGGCAAATCACCCTCGAGCGCAGCCCCGTCCGACGCCGCACACCCACGCCGTTCCGTAGAACATAGAGCCAGGATGCAATTTGGTCGCTATGCTATGGTTCCTAAGCGGGCAGCGGGTTCCATGGAAGGACGGCGTGCGTCGGCAACTTTGAACAACCACCAGAGCATTAAACGCGCCTGATTCTCGCCGCGGATTGCCCGTAACTTATTTAATAACATGCAGATACGAAACATAGCCATTATCGCGCACGTCGACCATGGCAAGACCACGCTCGTCGACAAGATGCTCTATCAGTCCGGCATGTTCCGCAGCGCAGATCTGGACAAGCTCGCCGGCGGCCAGCATGGACTGATCATGGACCGCGACGATCTGGAACGCGAGCGCGGCATCACCATCTTCAGCAAGAATTGCGCCATCAGCTATCAGGCCGCCGATGGCGAGGCCTACAAGATCAACATCGTCGACACGCCGGGCCACGCTGACTTCGGCGGCGAGGTCGAACGTGTGCTCACCATGGCCGACGGCGCGCTGCTGCTCGTCGATGCGTTTGAAGGCCCGCGCCCGCAGACGCGATTCGTCCTCCGCAAGGCGCTCGAGCACAATCTGAAACTCATCGTCGTCGTGAACAAGATGGACCGCCCCGATGCGCGCCCGGACAATGTCATCAATGAGGTATTCGATCTGCTTGTCGAGCTCGATGCGAACGACGACGCACTCGACTTTCCCGTCATATACGCTTCGGCGAAAGACGGCTGGGCCACGACCGACCTCGCCCAGGACTCAGCGGACCTCCGTCCCCTGTTCGAGAGGATGATCACCCATCTCCCCGCCCCGGAGCATGATCTCGATGCGCCACTGCAGATGCTGATCACGTCCCTGGAGTATTGCGAATACACCGGACGCATCGGCGTCGGCCGCGTCGTGAACGGAACTGTGGGTGAAGGGCAACTCGTGGCCGTCACCGACCGCCACGGTGAGGCCACGATGCAGCGCGTCGGTCAACTCTACCAGTTCGAGGGGCTCGAACGCCGCCGCTGCGATAACGCCCAGGCAGGGGATATCTGTGCGCTGGGCGGCCTGGACCCGATGAACATCGGCGACACCATCGCCTGCCCCGAACATGGGAAGCCGTTGGACACGATTGATGTCGATGAACCCACCATGCAACTGACCGTGCTGGTCAACGATGGGCCTTTCAGTGGTCGTGACGGCGATTTCCTTACCAGCCGCCAGATCAAAGCGCGGCTCGATCGAGAACTGCAGAGCAACGTGGCCCTTCGTGTCGAACAAGGAGCCAGTCAAAAGGAATTCCTACTCGCCGGTCGGGGTGTCATGCATCTGGGCATCCTGCTGGAGAACATGCGCCGAGAAGGCTTCGAGATGTGTGCCGGCAAGCCGCGCGTGATCTTCCGCGACATCGATAACCGCCGCCACGAGCCCATCGAGACGCTGGTCGTCGATTGCCCGGCCGACTGTCAGACCCCCGTCATGGGACTGATCGGTGATCGCCGCGCCGAGCTAACGTCAATGGATACCGGCGCGGGATCCAGCGGCTACATCCACATGTCGTTCACGATTCCCGCGCGCGGCTTGATCGGCCTGCGCAGCCGCATGCTCACCGCCACCCAGGGGCGTGCCATCATGCACCACACGTTCCTCGAATATGCGCCGATGCGCGGCGACATTCCTCAGCGCAATCTCGGCGTGCTGGTCACCACCGAAACCGGACCCGTCACCGCCTACGCACTGGATGCCCTTTACGACCGCGGCATCTTCTTTGTCACGCCGGGTGATCAGGTCTACGCCGGCCAGATCGTCGGCGAACACTGCAAAGACAACGACATCGACGTCAACGCCACGCGCACCAAAAAGCACACCAACATCCGCGCCGCGGGGAAGGACGCCGCCGCCCAGGTGCGCCCCGTTCGCCGGATGTCGCTCGAGGCCTGCCTGGAATACATCCAGGATGACGAACTCGTGGAAATCACACCCAAGGCAACGCGATTGCGCAAACGTGTGCTTAACGAATCGGATCGCCGTCGTGAGACACGCCGCGCCGCTTCCGCCGCCGTCGCTGACAGCGCGATCTAGAAGGACTGCACATCCAGAGCCGCCAGTGCCTCAATCGCATAGAACCACGTCATTGAACACTCCGTCGGCTCGACATCCTCAACGCCAATCACCGCGGGGACGTGGCCGATCGTATCGAGCAAGTCAAACGCATAATCCAGCGCCCGACGCCCGGATGCCAGATACGCGTCATTCTGAAAGTGTATCCCAGCCTTGATCATCGCCGCCGCGTCCAGCGTCAGCCCGTACCCGTAGATCCCGCGGCTGTCTGGCGCGGGAAACGGCCAGCCGCCCTCCGGACGCTGCACCTCCAGCAGCCAATCCGCCGCCCGTCGCACGACCTCCTCGATCCCGGGGATCAGATCTGCCCGCGAACGTAGCGGCTCGATCCGCATCGCGTCGACCATGCCATTAACGTTGTAACTGGCCATCTCCGGCTTCAGCGTTGACGCGGCAGTCCATTGCCCGCCGTGATGGTTGGGCGGATCGTATTCGAACGCCTCAAAATCTTCGTCCCAATACTCATACCACCCGCCCGATGTGCGCTGCGCCCGCGACAGTCGTTCCACGATCCGAATCGACGCATCAAGATATCTCTCATCCCCCGTGCGATCGTGCAAATACATCAAGTCCCGTACCGCGGCGCCCTGCCGTGCGTTATGCCAGGGAAACGTTCGCACGAGATAGTCGGCAATACCGAGTGCCGTTTCACGGAAGTCCGACCGGCCGACCAGTTCGGCCATGTCCCAGAAGAATGCCGCCCCGCGCATCGAACGAATCGGATGGGCTGTCTGGTTGTCGCCGTAACGCCCGCGCACAGCCCCGCCGCGCTGCCGATGCGCCGATCGATTCACCGCCGTTTGCTGAAATCGCTCCGCGTATGCGATCACTCGCCGCCAAAGATCCGCATCGCCCCTGCGCAGATACTCATGCAGCAGGAACTCACCATACTCCGCGCGGCAAACGTGCAACTCGATCTGTCGCCCATTGCGGAAATCGTATCCCCCGGCATACAGGTCCGCATATTCTCCTTGTCGGACGCGATATCGTTCCGCCGTATCAACCGCCCGGCCCACGCGCTCATCGCACCGCCCTTCAGCCAGTAGCATTAGCGGAAACGTCCGCGCAATCGCATCGGTGTCAGGTCGCGCCGGGCAAGTCACCCGGCGCTCCAGCGGCACGTCCTCACACGCCATCAGGATCGTTGCCGAACGCGTCTGGCCTTCGTTAATCCATAAGCCGTTAAGCGGACGCGTCGAAAACAGCCCGTGATAGTCCCAGTGTGGCTCGACGCGATGCCATGAAATCCTGATGCGCGAATCACCGTACGCATGCGGCTCACACCGAATCAAACCGTCGCCGAACGTGCGGAAGTCGGGCGAACCGATGCGCAGCACCGAGTCGCCGTACTCAACGCACAGGTGCCGTTCATCCGAGCCGCAAGCCAACGTCTCCCATGCAAGGTTGAAATCCCACGGGTCGCTCGACCGCGCCACGTCATCCGGATCCACGGCGATTCCCGTTGGTTTCTCAACAATCAGTGTCCACGCCAGCTCCCGCAACTCGATCGGTGCTTCGCCCATGTTCAGCATCTCGATGTTGCACGCTGCTGGCCCGCCTTGCTGATCGCTGACTCGGGCCATCAATCGCAGCGCCTCGGCAATCCCATGCGCGACGTGCCTGTCTTCCACCGTTTCCCAGTCCGACCACGCAATATCAATCGCGCGATCATCATCGACCACCAACCGCTGTGGCAGCTGCAGGACGCCGCGCGGGATCACCAGCTCACCGGGATCGGCGGGTGTGACGTGCATCAATAGGACCCGACTGCCTTGGCAAAATCAGTGATATGCGCGAATGAACCGGCGAGAAACGTCATCTCGTGCTCATCCGCAAGGGCGCGCGTGTGTTCCACCACGCTCGCCACATTGTGCCGCTCGTGCGCATCCGTTTCACCGAAGAGACGTGTGTTGTGACTGCCCGCGATGATCGCGCGCACCGGCGCATGACGCCGCCGCATCTCGACGATGTTCTCCGAGATGATATCCCTGAACGCCGCGCGATCCGCTCCGACCAATTCAACCGGCGCTTCGGCGCGCAGGTCAAGCGGCTGGTCGGTATTGCCCTCGTAGCAAACGGTAATGCCAACCGTGAGCGGGATCTCATAGAGCTTCAGATCTCCGGGGATGAGCTGGCTCTGCCCGCTCGCATGATGCGGGTACCGCCACGATCCCCACCACGTGCTGTGAAACTCCGGGCGATAACGGCTGCTCGCGTTGCTTGCCCAGCGGAATCCAAGTTCCTCGAGAATCGCGAACGTCGCGTCGTTGGCGCTGCCGTAGCAGGCCCGGTAGCCGAGACACGGCCGGCCGATCGCATCTTCGAGATCCGCCTTCCCCCACTTCAACGCGTCGCGCTGCTGCTCATAGTCCATCGCGCCCAGCCATTGCGCCCGATCGCCGGTCAATCGTGAATACCGCAAGCCATTGAGGTGCAGCGCCACCTCGATCCCCGCATCCGCCATGTCGCGATACAGGGCGCGTTGATGTGTCACCACATCCGGATAGACGAACAATGTCGCCCCGTCGCGCACGCCCAGTTCGTCCATCAACCCGACGAACCCGCGCGTCGATGCTTCCGTCACCTCCCACGATTCAGCAGCGTTGGGGAACCGTTCATCACGCGGCGTCTCGCAATCAATCGAGTAGTTGAAAAACAGATTCATGCTGTTCCCCGCTGCTGATGCCAGCGCTCCAATGCATCCAACAGGATCAGATACGTTTCTCTGAGCATAGCGAACTTCTCACGCGGCGGCGTGTCCGTGTCCGTCGAGCGATGCTCCCGCATCATTTGCTCGATGGCGCTGTCCAACGTCCGAGCGTTGACCGCACACGCTCGCAGTGCCGCCATCGCCGCGTCAGATTCAAGCACGAATCGCAAACAGTAATGGCCCAGATGCCCTCGATCGATCCGCAGGCAACTCGCCAGATCGAATCCCTCTGGCGTCCCTACGTAATACCGCCAGCGGCTCGGAAACATCCGTGCTATCCCCAAGGTCGCGATCAACCGATCCTCAACATCCATGTCAATCTTCAAAGCGCGCGGTTCCAACACCGCAAACGGATCGCCGTCCGGCTCCGTCGCAGCGCCCGTCAACTGCTCAGCCATGCGGGCCACCAAATCCCGCACGTCCGCGCTGCATCGCGCCGCCAGACCCGACGCACAATCACGAAAACCGGCTTCGGCGACATGCATCACCTCAATGGCTAGCCTCGCTCCCGATTCCGCGTGCCATCGCAGCGCATCCCATTTCCCCACGACGTCGTGCCGACCCATCGCCCGCGCCACACAACGCAACGCCGGCGCGTAGTAGTGCCAACATATGCTGAACGCGCGGAACTGCGGTATCTGCTCCGCCGCGACATGGATCGGAGGATCAATCGCCGCATCGTACGCCTTCCGATACCCCATCAGCAGCCGAATGTACCAACCGACATGATCGTCCACCTCATGTGACGCATCATCGGCTGGCAGCGCCACACCCGGTGCACTCTCCCAGAGCACCTCCCACCCCAGCCGCTCCCAGCACACGGGCTTGTGCCCCAGTTCGTCTTTGCTGAACGACCAACCCGGCAGATGCTCTACCAGCCGCCAATGATTCGGATACAGCGCCGCGAATTCCAGAAACGCAACGCACATCGCCTCAGCACCCCTGCGCCACGCCACCGAATCACGCGTGTCCAGCACCAATCGAAAATCCAAATCACTCAGTCCGTCGATGATGTCCGCCACCTGTCCCTTGCTGGCCAAAGCGAACGGACAACCCAAGCCCGCCGACGCTAGCGACCGAACCATCCGATCAACCAGATCGCGATACATCGGCGGAAGGGCCGTGGCCGGTGAACTTGAATGGATCGATGGATCGGGCATGGCTCAATCAGCTTACGCAGTCAAAGTGCGCCAGTGGTGATCGCCCGACGTCCTCTATGCATCCCACCGTAGCAATCGGCGCGGGTTGTCTTCAAGAATCCGTTGGCAGGTCGGGTCGTCCGCTGCTTGTCGAAACAGGTCAAGCTGATATCCCAACGCGTCAAACAAGGTGAACCCAAAATCGCTGCCCCATAAAAGCCGTGTCCGGTCGCATCGTGCCAGGACCTGTCGGACTCCCTCAAGCTGCGGACCGCACAGGCAAGCCCAAAGATTATCCCTCGCATTCATCACCGCGATCGCTTCCCGCCAATACTCGAACAGCCCCGTATGCCCCAACACAATCGTCGTACGAGGATGCCGCCGCGCCAACATCCCAATCTGCGCCGGCAGCGAATACGGCGGCGTGCCGTCATGAAACAAAATCGGCGCCCCGTGCGCCGCCACCCGTTCACAGACCTCATCCATGAACGGTGTACACACGCTCATGCCCTGCAGCCAGGGATGAAACTTCACTCCCCTTGCTTCGCCGTCACCAAGCCAACGGTCGATCTCCGCGAGGCCGCCGTCGCCATCGAGCGGATTGGCCGTGACGAACGGAATCATGCGCCCGTCGGACGCCGCGCACACCGCCGCCAGATCATCATGATCGTCCGCGATGTGCCCCGCATGCTCGAGCCCGGCGTGAGGCAACACGATCGCATGCGTCACGTTGTATCGATCCATCACCGCCAGCCACGCCGACGGATCACGTCCGTCACGCTCCACGAAACACATCCCCCAATGCGTATGGCAATCAAAGATCATCCCGCGACCTCCCCCAGCAGACGCAGCAAGTTTTCTGCGTAGGTAACCGGGTGTTCATCAATCGGCCAATGTTCATCAAAATGCCGCAGCTGCATCGACATGTCATTGCGCGGCGCGCCCGATCCCCAGATGAATCGGTCCGACCCCCCGGCCTCATGCAAGACGGACATAGCGAACGGTCGGACGAAGCTCAGCTCGTACCACAGATTCGGCAGCGCTGCTTCCAGCACGAACCGCATGTCCGCCACGTAATCCGTCGTGCCGCAATGCCCAAGAATGATCCGAGTCGACGCGTGACGTTCCGCAAGCAGCAACACTTGCGCCGGACTACCCACCGCATGCTGACCCGTATGCACGTACACGGGCATGCTCAATTCACCCGCCGCTCGCATCAGCGGATCCACCAATTCATCGACCACGGAAAACCCCTGCAGTGCCGGGGCGAGCACGAGCATTCGCGCCCCCGAAGCACGCGCCTCTCGCAAACTCTCGATCGACTGATCCCCAAACCATGGGTTCGCACCACAGGCGGCAATGAGCCGCCCGTCCGTCCGGCTCGCCATCGCCGCCACGCGTGCATTGCCCGCTACATTGTCTACTGCGAGCTCACGATCGTCCGGCGCGATTACTGCTCGCGCGACGCCCGCAACATCCATCGCACCCAGCAGGGCCTCGACAGACATCACGGTTTCCCGCTCCGTGCCGGGCGTCGTATAGCCGTCGATGATTCGGCGCTCAGCCATATCTCAGTATCCTGCCCGCAACGAACAACCATGCCCACCGGTCGACCTCAATCATAACGTGGACGAGCCCTGCTTAAAGTCCACACCACATCAGCCGGTGTGACGCACCATTCGCCTCGCATCGTCAATAATCCCTCGCCTTGCACTTCTCGGCCAAACAGGATGCAATGCCTCACCATGTGGTGTTTCTGCCGCAACGCCAACCCGGAGTCCACCCGATGAAAATCACCGCACTCAAGCTGCACGACGCGTGCTTCCCCTACGAAGATGCCGCCCTCGCCACCGAGGGCACGTGGGATTACGAGGATTTCTTCACCCCCGAACGTCGCGATTGGGTCGACAAGTGGATCAGCTTCGACTGCCTCCTCGCTGACGATCAGCGTGACGTGATCTGGTGCGGGATCGCCAGCTTCAAATCCGACATCTTCTGGGTGTACGATCGTCGAAACGGTGAGTTCCGCAGCATGAATTATCCTGCCGTCGCCGATCCGTTTGATGCCAAATTCCACCGCTCACTCGCGTTCGATCCTCAGGGGCAGATATGGGCCGCCACCGCGCGATACCACGATGCCGACCGAGAGATGGATTCCCCCGGCGGCGCGATCGTGAAGATCGATCCGGACACCGAACAGATCGAAATCATTGATCGCCCCATGCCCCACGTCTACATTCAGAGCATCATCCTCGACGCCGACCGCCGCGCACTCTACGGCCAGACCTATCACCCCGAATACCTGTTTCGCTACGACATCGACACCCGCCAATGCAGGATTCTCGCCAGCCTCAGCGGCGGAATCGCGCTCGCTCAGGCTGAGCAATTGGCGATGGATCGCAACGGGACGGTGTGGGGAACCTACGGCGCCGGCCGCGCGTGGGGCAATAGCCCCGGCCCCAAACCCTTCCGTCTGCTTCGATACCAACCCGACGATGACGATGTCACATTCCTGAAAACCGGATTGCCCAGACTCGATGGCGCCGGCTACGCCAGACAGGACGGCATGCACACCGGCCCCGACGGCGCCGTCTACATCGGAACCGTCGAGGGTCTGCTTTGTCGAATCGACCCCGATACCACCGACGTATCCGTCATCGGAAAGCCCGCGCCGGGTCAGCGACTCACCGCGATGGCCAACGGCCCCGACGGGTGCATGTATGGCTCATGCGGCCGACACGGCGCGGCCAACCTGTTCCGTCTCGAACCCAGGTCCGGCCGGCTGGAAAACCTCGGCCCGGTCTTCGATCGATCACTGGCGATCCAGGCCTGGCAACTGCACGACATGGCCATCACCGCCGACGGCACAATCTACGGCGGCGAAAACGACGTCCCGCATCGCAGCAGCTACCTGTGGGAGATCGCCGGCGCCAATGGAGCGTGAGCAGGCCGGCAACCGCTCGTCAGTCCGACTGTGTCAACGACAGCCGCTGCCCCAATTCAAGCACGCGATACGCCTGTCCTACCTCTTCGCACGTGGGCACGAATTGGTCATTCGGATCCGCGGTGTTGAACGCGAACATGTCATAGTGGCAAGGCACAACGAGTTCAGCACCAATGCGATCCGCCAGCCGTGCCGCCTGCTCGCCGTTCATGTTGCCGACCTTCCCGTTGATGGGCAGGATGGCCAGGTCAATGTCGAACGACTGCAGCGCTTCGGCCAGCCCGTCGTACGGCACGCCATCCCCACTGTGATACACCGTGAATACACCCGTCTCCAACACGTATCCCACGTAACGATGGTCCCCGTGCTCGTCGACCTCAATCTCATCGTGCGCCGCGGCGACGGCGTGAACCGTAGCATCGTCAAACTCCGCTCGATCGCCGGCCGTCATCGCGATCTGCTGGACCGACGCGGATTCAAGGCGCGCGTCAACCAGCGACTGTGTCGTCTTTGCATACACCAGCGCCGCATGCGGATTGACCGCAAACATCGGCCCCAGTGTTTCCGCGTCGAGATGATCGGTGTGCCCGTGAGTGCTCGTGACAATCCGAACATCCGTGAGCCGATCAGGTTCGATCACGCGTCCGCTGATGCGGTCGTGCGGTTTCTCGGTCCCGGCGTATTTTGTCGTCAGAGAATCGGACAGATACGGGTCGAAGACCGTCCGCAGCCGATCATGCTGCACCAGATACCCGCTCTGCCCAAGCCACCACAGATCGAGCCGGCCCGCCTCACGCGGCGTGCCGCTGATGTCGGCCAGCAATACGTCATCACGCTGCAGCGGCTCGATCAACCGGTGATCTCCTCACGCACCTTCCGCACGCCGGCGACCATATTTGCCAGCTTGCCCCGCGCCGCCCACCTTGCCGTCTGACTCAAGCCGCAATCCGGCGCCAACACCAACCTGTCCGCCGGCACATGTTTCAGGCACAGCCGCACGCGATCCGCGACATCGTCGGGCGTCTCCACAAAATAACTCTTGACGTCAACCACCCCGACCGCCACGTCGTAATGCCCGGCCATCTCACCGATCACCTCAATCTCAGCAAACTCACGACTCGCCATCTCGACGTGCGCCTCGTCTACCTTCAGGTCGAAGAACGCCGGAAACATCGGCTTATAAACACGCTTCCCCACCGCCCGCGCCTTGTAGTTCCCGAAACAGAAGTGCGTGCAAATGCGCGTCCTGCCCACGATCGGCTCGATCGTGCGATTGAATATGTCCACAAATCGCTTCGTGTCCTCACGGTACGCATAGCAGCTCATCGATGGTTCATCGACGCACACCTCCCGGCAGCCCGCGGCAACAAGATCCTCCAGTTCCCGGCGCACCAGCGGCAGCATCGCTTCGGTGACCGCCCAGCGATCGGCGTATTGCCGATTCGGCAGCAGACGCCCGCTCAACGTATAGGGACCGGGGATTGATGCCTTCAACGTCACCTTCGGATCCACGTCGCGCGCCACGTCAACCAGCCGTTGATATTCCGCCACCACGCCCAGCCCGCGCGGCGCGGTCAGTTCACCGACGATCTCATGCCTGCCACGCTGATCATGCGCCGGCGGACCGAACCTGCGCGGCGGGTCCGGTTCCACATCAATACCTTCGAGATAACCATAGAACGACAGATTGAAATCCAACCGCGTCTGCTCGCCGTCCGTGATCACGTCGAGACCGGCCTCAAGCTGATCGTGCACCGCGCAGATCACACCGTCACGCTGGGCCTCTGCCGTGTCATCCGGACCGAACCGATCCAGATGCTCCGCCGCGAACTCCAGCCAGCCCGGAAACGCGTAGCTGCCGATCACGCTCGTTCTCAGGGGACAGTCTTTCATGGTCAACTCCACTTTGGCACAAGTGACGGGTACGCCGCCCGGGCGATGGCTATACGGATACCGACACGCGCATTCATGATCGTCATTGATTCAAACCGACATGCTCATACAGCTTGGCCAGCC
>NYZD01000149.1 GCA_002685935.1 Planctomycetaceae bacterium
CTCCAATGCCGCATCGATGAAAGTCAGGTAATTCGATTCGGTCTGAGGTGACAGGGGCGTGTTGATGGGGCCGGCGGTGGGCATGATGACGAAGCCGCCGCCGTCTTTGGCCTGGTCTAAGATGCCACGGACGGTGTCGCGTATTTCCTGAGTGGTGCCGTGTTCGAGGACTTTGAGCTCAATATTGCCGAAGACACAGACGCCGCGCTCTGCGCATCGGCGCTTGACGGCGTCGAGTTCGATGTCGCCGTCGGGGGGCGGCTCGCAGGGGTCGATGCCGTCGGGACCGGTGTCGAGGATCATGTCGAGGACGCGGCCGATCTTCCCGTGGCAGTGGAGGCGTACTCGGCCGCCGGCATCGTTGATCTGCCGGGTCATCTGGGTGACGTAGGGGACGACGAATCGGGCGAAGGCCTCGGGGGGCAGGTAGGGGGGCGTGAAGTACTCCGGGCCGCAGATGCGGTACAGATCGACGACGCAGGCGGCGAGCTCCCGGTCCAGGTTTTCACGGGCGCGTTCGGCGACCTGCTCGACGGCGCGGGCAAAATGGTCGGGCTCCTCATGTGCCCACAAGGTGAATTCCTGGAATGACATGAGTTCGGCGACGATCAGGGCGGGGTCTCCGAGCGAGGCCATGATCAGGCCATGGTCACCGACCTCAGCGGCGATGCGCGGGTGGTCGGCGGGATCGGGGTCGACGGGCTCGTAGGGGACGCTCATGGCCTTGTCGACGTCGTCCAGGCTTTTGCACCAGTGTTCGATGATCCAGGTGGTCAATACGTTGTCATCGTCCTGCGTGACACGCTGTAGATCGCCCCTGGGGGTGTGCATCGTCCAGGTGGAGCGGGTAATGGGACCGTCGCGTTCTGTATGCACGTCGATCGGGACGGGGTAAGCGGAGCAGAGGATCGACGTGGTGGCCTGGGCGGTGATGGCGGTGCGCCGGCCGGGGTTCCACATGGCCAGACAGTCGGTATCGGCGCGAATGCGGTCCATCAACCGTTGGTAGCTGGGCTGCTGGTTGTACCAACTGATGGAGTCATAGCCGACAAGTTCGTAGGTGCTGATGGGCACGCGGTCGGGCTGACCTGCGTCGAGGGCGGTCAGGAGGCGTCGTCGTGAGGTCCAGTCATTGGATGCGTCGTTCGACATGGCTGTTGCTGTTGACCGGGCGTGACGAGGGTGTGCGATGGGGGTGTGCGCCGAGGAGTTGTCGAGGCCGGTGGCGCCATTCATCGCCGGCCGTTGAATTCCGCGAGGGCATCGAGCATGGCGACGATGTTGGCGACGGGCGTCTTGGCCTGGACATTGTGAATCGTGTTGAACACGAACCCGCCGCCGGGCGCGAAGGTTTCACATCGGCTTAACACTTGCTCTCGGACCTGCTGGGGCGTGCCGAACGGCAGCGTCTGCTGCGTATCGACACCGCCGCCCCAGAACACGAGCCGATCGCCGTATGTCTGTTTCAAATGGGCGGGGTCCATGCCGGTCGCTGAACACTGGACGGGATTGAGTATGTCGAACCCGGTTTCGATGAACTGTTCCATGAGCGGCTCGACGGCGCCGCACGAGTGTTTGAATACCTTCCAGGTGGTGTGCTGATGAATCCAATCGGTCATGCGCTGGTAATAGGGTTTGTAGAGGTCGACGAAGGTCTCAACGGAACAGAACTGGGAGCTCTGGGTGCCAAAGTCGGTGCCGCAGAGGAAGACGGCGACGGGCGTGTCGCCGACGGCGTCATGGATGCGCGGCAGGTTGTCCATCGCGATCCGGACTTGGGCCTCGAAAACGGCATGGATGTAGTCCTGTCGCGTCACGGTGGACATGTACCATTCACTGATATCGCGAATGCCTTTGGGGTGGCGAAGGAAGGGGGCGGGGACGAGCGCGATATCGCCAAGTGCCATGCCCGGCAGGCCGAGCACGGCCGCCCGGTCGGATTCGGACGCGGCTTGCACATCGGCTCTGAGTTTCGAAAGGAATTCGTCGGTGACGGGTGCGAATTCCTCGAGGTTGTCGGCGGGGTCCAGCTTTGAATCGTCGATTGGCGGCTGGCGAATGATCGAGTCGAAGAAGAAGCCGGACACGGGCATGTGGCCTGAAGCCGGCGCGGTGGTGTCGCCGGCGGGATAGATGAACACGTCGCCGCCGGCGTCGGTGGTGGTCTTGAAGTGCTTGGAGACAAGGACTTCCTGTCCCCACGGGGTGCGCCACGGGGTCCAGTATTCGTTGGTGAATCCAAAAATGGTGCCCGATGCCGAGAGGCTCTGGGTGTCGACACCGATGGCTTTTTTGAGATCGTCGTCGATCCACCCGAGCATCTGATATGGCTCGTGGACTTTGACGGGCTGGGGCTCGAGGCCGTAGTGTTCGCGCAGGGCGGCGACACAACTGCAGTGCATGCCGCTGGTGGGGGTGGATCCCAGATCGAAGGGCACGGCGTCGGGCGTGCGATGGTCCAGGGCATCGACAACACGCTGGAGGGATGTGCCGCCGTTGGGCGAGGGGTTGTCGGCGACGTCACGGGATGGCGTGTCGCTATTGGCAGGACGACGTGCCTCGGCCCCGTTCACGGTGACCATGACCTCGGGTCCGTCGGTCATGCGAATGGTGTGGCCTGGCTCGAGCACGACGAAATCCTCATCGTCCCAGCGGCCCTCGAGCAGGGCTCGCAGGAGCCGGGTGTCGCCGTGCTGGCGATCGAATGACCAGCCAAGCCAGTCGGCGCATTTTCTTGTGTAATCCAGATGGGTATCAATGTCGCTGGTACCGAGGTCGACAAAGGTGGCGCGGTCGTAGCTCTTGAACCAGTGCTGCTCCATCTCCATGAGGTATTCGGCGTTGTCTTCGCCGAAGTTGTCGACGTATTGCTGGTATTGGCGTTCGTACCGCTCCTTGCCGGGCGGCGTGTGGTGGATATTCCATCCCGGCGAGTACCAGTAGGTCCCGGGATGTTCGGCGAGATATTGGGCGTAGCGTTCCTTGCTGCCCAGGAGGAGGGTGATACAGTCATGGGCACGGGCGATGACGAGCTTGCAGCGGCGGGCGGTGACGCCTTCTGTGCCCCGGCTGCACAGGCCGTAGCCGAGGACGATGGCCTGGACATCGGGTTGATCGGCCTCGATCCGGTCGATGGCGAGCTGGACTTGCTGATAGAGGCGTTCGGGCTCATTATGTAGGCCCTGTTCCATCAGTTCGACATGGGCGATATAATCCAGGCCTTCGGCAAACTGTGCGAATTCCTGTTCGAGGACGGCACAGGTGATGATGGCGGTTTTCGGCGGGTTGGAAATGGGTACGGACGAGTCAGACATGAACGATCTCTCAAGCGGACACGGGTCACCTCAGTGTAGCGTCAGGCGAGCTCGAAAGGCTTGCCATGGACGCGGGCCGATTATACGATATCCAGATTGAGAAGTCACCAAACAAAAAAACAAGTTCTTTCCTGGAGAGCATGTCATGAGCGACCTCGGGCCTCTAACTCAGGCAATCAAGGATGGCGACCGTGGAGCCGCCGAAGCGCAAACCCAGGCTGCGATCGACGCAGGCACGAGCGCACAGGACATTCTGTCGGCACTGACCGATGGGATGGATGACGTGGGGCGCCGCTTCAAGGCGGCCGAGATCTACGTGCCGAACGTGCTCATCGCCGCACGTGCGATGAACGTGTCGATGGCACTGCTGGAACCGCAGTTGGTCAAGGAAGGCATCGAGCCGTCGTGCACGGTGCTGGTGGGCACGGTGGAAGGCGACCTGCACGACATCGGCAAGAATCTTGTGGCGATGATGTGGCGGGGCGCGCATTTCGGCGTGGTGGACCTGGGCACGAATGTGTCGCCCGATGATTTCGTCAAAGCCGCGAAGGAGACCGGGGCCACGTTGTGCGGTCTGTCAGCGCTGCTGACGACGACTCGCTCGGCGATGCGGACGACGATAGAGGCGATCCGCGAGGCCGGGCTGACGGACCTGAAGGTGATCGTCGGGGGCGCGCCGATCACGCAGGAATACGCGGACGAGATTGGCGCGGATGGCTATGCACCGGATGCGGGCAGCGCCGTCGAAGTGGCGCGCAG
Source organism: Planctomycetaceae bacterium (assembly GCA_002685935.1). GTDB lineage: Bacteria > Planctomycetota > Phycisphaerae > Phycisphaerales > Zrk34. The sequence goes on from NYZD01000149.1 coordinate 4,074, forward strand.
CCTCGCCAACGTGTAACGTCCGGCTATTGATCGATCATAGGGTGCGCGAGACCACTGCGCGATCGGTTCGCTGATCGGAGTTGCGATTATGAACAACCGACAGCGTTTTGACGCGGCGATGCACTATCAGCCGCGTGATCGGTCGCCGCTTCAGAATTTCTCATTTTGGGCTGAGACGCTGACCGAATGGCGCAAGCAGGACCTGCCCGAATGGGTGACGCTGGGCAATCACACTGATTTTTTCGGCGACGACGGTGGGTTTGAGAAGTTCAGCATCGCTCGTTCCTCGTCCACAGGGAACGCGAAGCCGTCGGACAAGGGTTGGGTGTGCGCGGCGGATCTGACAATCGGCTGGGAGCCCAGATTTGAAGAGGTGGTGATCGAGGATCGCGGCGAGCACGAGCTGGTCCAGCAGGCTGACGGCGTCCGCGTGTTGCGCCGGAAGTATATGAGTTCAATTCCGTTGCACGACAGCCATTTGCTCGTCGATCGGGCGAGTTGGGAGAAACACTACCGGCCTCGGTTTGATCCGAGCACGGCGTCTCGTTACCCGGAGGACTGGAAACCGTATACGACTTTCTGGTGCGACCAGGGGCGTGATTGTCCGATGTTCCTGCCGGGCGGGAGCCTTTACGGGTGGATTCGGAATCTGATGGGTCTGGAGGCGGTGTCGTACGTGGTGCACGATGATCCGGCGTGGTTTGAGGAGATGGTCACGACGATCGCCGACTGCATCATCGGCGTGCTTGAGCGGGTGCTGGCGTGTGGGGCTCGGTTCGAGGGTTGCGGCATATGGGAAGACATGTGCTTCAACGGCGGGCCGCTGCTGAGCCCAGCGCATTTCAAACGGTTTCTCGTTCCGCACTACGAGCGCATCACGTCGCTGCTGCACAAGCATGGGTGCGACGTGATCTGGGTCGACTGTGACGGCTGCATCGATGAGCTGATTCCGCTGTGGATGGATGCGGGGGTGAATTGCATGATGCCGATCGAGATCGGCACCTGGGGGGCGGATCCGGTTCGGTATCGACGGGAGTACGGAAAGGATCTGTTGATGATGGGCGGATTCGACAAGCACATTCTTGCGGACTCGACGCGAGCGATCGAGGCGGAAGTGGATCGTCTGACGCCGCTGATCGAGGAGGGGGGCTTCATCGCGTATTGCGATCACCGCGTGCCGCCGGATGTATCGCTGGAGCACTATCTGTTCTACACGCAGAAAACGCGCGAACGCTGGGGCGGCGGCGTGAATCTTAACCCCATGGCCGATGAAGCGATTGCGCTGTGCGGGGTCCATGCCCGGTAAGGGGTCGCTATACGCATCACGGGCTGCTTTGGCGCGATGCGGGATCCATGACAACGTACGCACCACGTGCGGCGTTCCCATGCGCCCGTGGCACGATGTCAGCGCCACCTGCGATGAAACCCAATACGCCTTGAGGCCCAGACGCGGATGGGGCGCCACGACCTATGCCGCGACGGCTTGCGTCCGTTTCTGCATCACGCGCAAGGCGACCGCCAATCCAGCGGCAATGACGCAAAGGGCGGCGGCGGCGTAGAAGGCATAGCGGTATTCGCCGGTGCTCGCCTTGGCGGCGTTGCCGGCTGCGATTCCGACGACGCCGGCGATGCCATAGCTGGTAAAGACCCAGCCATAGTTGGCGCCGATATTCTTCGAGCCGAATATGTCAGCGGTCGCCGATGGGAACAGGGCGAAGTTGCCGCCGAAGTTGAAGCCGATGATCGAGGCGCCGACGGCCAAACTCAATTCGGTGTTGAGTGTCGCCAGCACGACCATCATCGCCGCCTGGATCAGGAACATGGCGATAAACGTAGCGGTGCGGCCGATGCGGTCGGAGACAAATCCCCAGACGATACGACCGACAGCGTTGAAGATGGCGAGCCATCCCACGGCGGCGACACCCTTATCGAAGGTCCACCTCTCGGCGGCGCCGGCGGCGGTGTCGAACTTGGTCAGCCATGTGTTGTAACCATCGCCGATGCTCGCACGAGCCTCGGCGAGGGCGTCGGTCATCCACTCGGCGCCGCCACTGCGGGCGGCGTCCAACAGCTGATCCCCGGCAAAGCCCTTGAGAATGCCGATGACCATCAATCCCGCCATCGCTCCGCTAAAGAACATCAGCCACAGCAGATAGAAGCCCGGGCGGCGGAGCGTGTCCTGCCAGGTTGAATCCGACTGGGCGGGGGTTGGCCCGGCGGATGGCGGCGCGGCAGCGGTGGGCGGGTTCCGCAGCAGCATCGCACCAATCACGATCGCCAGGAAGGACACGATGCCGTGCGCGAGGAAGAGCTTCGAGACGCCGTGCGTCTTGATGTAGTTCTCGGCGCTGACCATCAGATGCTTGTTGCTGAACAGAAACGCGCCGAAACCAAAGCCTGCGACGGCAAGGCCCGAGACGAGCCCCTTGCTCTGGGGAAACCACTTGACCAGAGCCGCAATAGGGCACACGTATGCAAAGCCATGGAAATAGGCATCGAAAAGGGACCCACCTCGGGGGGCTGATCGGCGCTGAAAAGGGACCCACCGTAGCGACCTCTGGAATTTGGGATGCTCGTGGATC
>NYZD01000150.1 GCA_002685935.1 Planctomycetaceae bacterium
GCCGGCATCGAGATCGGATAGATCACCGGCGTCAGGAAGAATCCCAACTGCACTGCGAACGGCACCACGAATCGGAAATCCCGATACGTCACCGTCAACGACGCCATCAGAATCCCCCCCCCCAGTGCCGCCACAATCGTCGATCCCACCAGCAGCGGCAGCATCGCCAACTGCCATGAGAAAGTTGTCCCGAACCACCCCATCAATCCAAACAACACCACAAACGCAATCCCGAAATCCAGCAACGGCGCGCCAACCGCCGCCAGCGGCGCAATCAATCGCGGGAAGTAAACCTTCCGCAGCAACTCCGCATTCCCAACCAAACTATTGCTCGCCGCCGTCACCGTCGCCGCGAAGAACATCCACGGCACCAATACGCAGAACAACTCCACCGGATCCACCCGCCCCGTGAACCGACCCAGAAACGTGCGGAACACAATCATCAGCACCAGCGGCTGAATCACCGCCCACACCGCTCCCAGCGCCGCCTGCTTGTATCGCACCTGAATATCACGCAGCGCCAACAGCCATAGCAGATCACGGAAGCGCCACAACCGCGCCACGTCGATCGGCTGCCACCCGCGACGCGCACGCAACACCCGCTGATCCCCCGCCACGTTCGGCATGTCGTGTAGCGATAACTCCGCCACGAATCGCACTCCGAATCCGGGTCCGCGTCGGTCGAATCGCAATCAAGATGACTGCTTACCCAACCGACATAATCGTTACAGAACTCATCGTGTCACCGGGCGACCGACTTAACTGCCTTCGACCGCAAAACCACTGACTTGGCATGGGTTTAAAAATCAGGACCTCAAACCGGAGCGGCATCTCATGACATCCTCCCAAAACAACCGGCCCACCTGCCTGCTCAGTTTCGATGTCGAAGAGATGTTTCAGATCGAAGCCGCACGTCCGTATATCTCCCCTCGGTTATGGGACGAGTCCGAGTGGCGCGTCGGCCAAGCCGTCGAATGGATCCTCGAAGAACTCGCCAAGCACGACGCCCACGCCACCTTCTTCCTCCTCGGCTGGGTCGCCGAACGCAACCGCGCCGTCGTCCGCCGCATCGTCGAGGCCGGACATGAAGCCGCATGCCACGGCCACGCCCACGAGCGACTCCACGAACTGTCCCCCGAGTCATTCCGCGCCGACCTACGCCGCGCCAAGGAAATCATCGAAGACATCACCGGCCAACCCGTCGTCGGCTACCGCGCCCCAACCTTCAGCCTCACCCGACAGACCCAATGGGCCGTCGACGTCCTCATTGAAGAAGGTTTCAAATACGACAGCTCCGTCCAACCCGTCCGCGGCCACCCCCAGTACGGTGAGCCCACCGCTCCCGTCGCCCCTTTCCAGTTCACCCACTCCAGCGGCGCCCCATCCCTCACCGAACTGCCGCCACTCACCTGGAAAATCGGCTCCCTGCGCCTGCCCGTTGCCGGCGGCGGATACTTCCGCGCCCTGCCCCTCAGCTTCATGCGCGCCGGGATCAGACAGGCCGGCCGCCAAGACCGACCACCCGTCCTCTACTTCCACCCGTGGGAATTCGACGTCAATCAGCCTCGTCTCCCGCTCCCCGCCCTCGCCTACTGGCGTACCTACATCGGCCTGAATCGGACCCGCAATCGACTCACCCGCCTGCTCAAGAAGATAAACGGCATCCCCCTCAACCACTGGCTGACCCAACACGACCCCATCCCCGCGTCCACATTCACCTTCCCAGCGAACCGCGCCGCGTGATTCACGTCCAATAACCCAACCGCGCCGCGCACCAACCCGACCCTCCCGCAAGTCCGTCGATCTCCCCTCACACCCCCTCCGTCACCGGGATCAAATCCCCCTCTGTCAGTACCTCCGGCAGATTATCCAACCTCACGCTGCGCTCGATCGTGTAATCCCCGATCGCCGTCCGCCGCAGCGCTGTCAGGTATCCACCCGCGCCCAGCGCCGCACCGATCTGGCGTCCCAGTGACCGGATGTACGTTCCCTTTCCGCACGTCACCGTGATCTCCAGCTTCGGCCAATTAAACCGATCCATCTCAATGCGATCGACACGCACCATGCGCGGCGGCATCGTCACCTGCTCCCCGCGACGCGCCAGCTTGTACGCCCGCTTGCCATGCACCTTGATCGCCGAATACGCCGGCGGCACCTGCTCGATCTCGCCCGTCAGTCCGTCCAACGCCGCCCGGACCGCCGCAGCAGTGGGGGGGCTGTCCACCTCCACCGCCTCCAGCTCTCCCTCCGCATCATCTGTCGCCGACAATGCCGACAGATCCACCGTCGCCGCGTAGACCTTCGTCTGATCCATCAATTGATCCACACAGCGCGTCGCCTTCCCAAGACAGCAGATCAACACCCCGCTCGCCAGCGGATCCAGCGTCCCCGCGTGACCCGTGCGCGCCCCACCCGCCGCCCGACGCACCCGCCGCACCACGTCCATCGAACTGCAACCCGTCGGCTTATCCATCACGATCAACCCGTGTGGCCCGTCCGCGCGCGTCTTCTTTACCATGATCGATCTCACCTTGACGGTTGCGCGTCCAACTGAATCGTCCGCGACATTCTATGGCAACGTCGTACAATGCGAGCCATCGATTGGGGCGCCATCATGGCATCTAATGTCGACGATCCCCGACTCAATTCCTGGCTCGAATCCCTGCCCGATGCTACCCGGCAAACGATCGTCGGCGTCACGCAATCCATCCTCGAATCATATCCCGATATCCTCGCCACGATTGTGGTCGGGAGCATGGCCACCGGCGACTATGACGAACACTCCGACGTGGACTACGCCTTCGTGCGCGATCAGCGGATTCCCAAGCCCGACATCATCCGGATCAGACAGCCGCACCCGCGAATCCACTTCATCAGTTACCTGCCCTCCACATTGGCCGAACATTTCAATACTGGCACCATGATGGCATGGGCGGTCAAACAAGGCAGGATTGTGCACGATCCGCACGGACTGCTGCGCGACTATCTCGCTCGCCCCCTATCAAACCCGCCGTTCGCATGGATCGCCGAGCGGCTGGAGTACGTCACCGGCTGGCCGGACGATGCGAAAAAGCTGTCGCTCAAGACCATCAATCTCGCCATGCTGTTTCTCGCTACCCAGGGCATCGTGCGCGTCACGAAGGTGTCGACCGGGCGCCAGATCGCCGCGCATCCCTGTCACGAGGCGACCAAACGGGCAGTTGAAGTGGCGATGGGCATCCGAACCGGCAAACCCGGTCAATTATCAGACCCCCAGTCGCGGATCATGCGCGACGGTGTCGCCCGGCTGACCACCGAAATTCATCGTGCCCTCGCCAATCCCCCGTCCCCTCGCCCCGGTTGACTTTTGCCCGCCCGCTCCCTAACTTACCCCGTTCGCATTCGGGCTCGCCACGCGGCTGTCGTGGTGATCTCCACGACGGCGTCGATGACGAGGTGAATCATGCTACCGGTCAAAAGGACCTCCAAGACACGCAAACGTAACCGCCGGTCACACCACGCGCTACGCGCCCCCCAGCTTGTCAGTTGCCCCAACTGCGGCTCGCCCAGATTCCCCCATGCCGCCTGCCGGAACTGCGGCTACGTGCGGCCGGGTCTGAGTCTGAAAACCAATGAGGATGAATAGTCGATGCGGATCGCCATCGACGTCATGGGCGGTGACCACGCCCCCGACGCCATTCTCCATGGCGCGATAGCGGCTCTACCCCTCCTGCGCGACGGCGACGAAATCACCCTGGTCGGCGACGAAGCCATCATCCGCGAAATCATTGATGAGCAGGGCCACGCCGGCGATCCCCGACTCACCATCGAGCCGTCCACTCAGATCATCGAAATGGATGAATCCCCGGTCGAGGCCGTCCGCGCCAAGACCGACAGCTCCATCGCCAGACTCGCCTGGCTCGGCTCCGACCGCGCCGAGCGGCCCGCCGACGTCATCATCTCCGCCGGCAACACCGGCGCCTGTGTCGCCGCCGCCCAAATGGCCATGCGCCGACTCAAAGTCGTCCACCGCCCCGGTATCGCCGTCACCATTCCCACCTTCCACGGACCGCTGATCATCTGCGACGTCGGCGCCAACATCGTGCCCCGCCCAACCCATCTCCATCAATACGGCCACATGGCCTCGGTGTACGGCCACCTCATTCATGGCATCGAGAACCCGCGCGTCGCGCTGCTCTCGGTCGGCAATGAAGAAGGCAAAGGCACCTCCCTCGTCCGCGAAACCAGCAGACTCATGCGCGCCGACAAGGACCTCAATTACGTCGGCTACGTCGAAGGGCGCGAACTGTTTGACGGCGGCACTGACGTCGTCGTCACCGAGGGCTTCACCGGCAACGTCGTGCTCAAGATCGCCGAAGGGCTCGCCGCCGGGCTCTTCAAAACCATCGCCCACGAAATCATCGAAATCGATCCCGAACTCGCCATGCGCTTCGAACCCGTCGTCAAGACCATCTACGCCAAGCATGACTATCACGAGTTCGGCGGCGCGCCACTCCTCGGCGCCCGCGGCATCTGTATGATCTGCCACGGCTCGTCCGAGGCCCGCACCATCACCAATTCCGTTCGCAATGCCATCAGCTACGTCGACCACGACGTCAACGACGCGATCGTCAAACGTCTGTCCTCGATCGCGCCCGTCGCCCGGGACGAGGAGGCCGCATGACCGACGCGCCTCCGTCTCCTCATGCGCGCGGTGTGCGCCTCATGGGCACCGGCATGGCCTTGCCTGCCCGCCGGCTCGCCAATGCCGACCTCGAAAAGATGGTCGATACCTCCGATGAGTGGATCACCCAGCGCACCGGCATCAAAAACCGATACGTCGTCGAAAATGGCTCCGGCGAAGGTGTCGTTGATCTCGGCTCACGCGCCCTGACCCAGGCCCTGCAGCGTGCCCAACTCGATCCGACGCAACTCGACGTCCTGATCTGCGCCACCATGACGCCCGACATGATCTGCCCCGCCGCCGCCTGTCAGATTGTCGATCGCGTCGGCGCCACCCCCTGCGGCGCGATGGACCTCTCAGCCGCCTGCTCAGGCTTCGTGTCCGCACTGAACATCGCCGCCAGTTTCATCCGCGGCGGCGTGTACCAGCACGTGGCCATCATCGGCGCTGAAGTGCTCTCCTCCATCACCAACTGGGAAGACCGTGGCACCTGCATTCTGTTCGGTGATGGCGCCGGCGCTGCCGTCCTCGGAGCATCCGACGACCCCGATCAGGGATCGCTCTACCAGACCATGAACAGCGACGGCGGGCGCTGGAACGAACTTTACTGCCCGCGCAACGAAGACCACCTGCCCGAAACCGGCGCCGCCTTCACCGGCAAATACGACACGCTTCAGATGAACGGCCGAGAAATCTATAAGTTTGCCGTCTCCACCATGCAGGGCATGATCCGCACCGCCATGGAAGCCTGCGACCTTGCCCCCAACGACATTCGTGCCGTCATCCCCCATCAGTCCAACGCACGCATCATCGAATCCGCCCGCGATAAGCTCGGCTTCTCCGAGGAGCAAATGATTCTCAACATCGACCGCTACGGCAATACCTCCTCCGCCAGCGTCGGCCTCTGCCTCAACGAACTCATGGAACAAGACGCCCTCAGCCCCGGCGATATCATCCTGTTCGTCGCCCTCGGTGGCGGCCTCACCTGGGCCTCCAACGTCTGGAGACTGTAATCCCACTACCGTGATCGTCGGCCGCTGCCGTCGACCGTAGCGACCCCCCAGGAACAACCAAACATCGACTGATCGACCCGGAATCTCGATTTGACCTCTGAATCACAGCAACCCGCCATCGTCCTCTGCCCCGGTCAGGGCGCACAGGCTGTCGCCATGGGCAAAGCGTGGTTCGATGCTTCCGACGCCGCCTGCCGGATTTTTGAACAGGCCGACGCCCAGCTCGGCACGTCCATCTCTTCCGCCTGCTTCCAGGGACCCGCCGACAAACTCGACCGCACCGATGTCGGCCAACTCGCCATCTTCGTCACCTCCATTGCCTGCGCCCGCGCTCTGACCGAACGCGACCAGCTTGGCCCAATCACCGCCGCCGCCGGCCTGAGCCTCGGCGAGTACACCGCCCTCTGCCTCGCCGAGTCCATCACCTTCTCCCAGGCGCTGCACGTCGTCGAGGCCCGCGGCCGATTCATGCAGGAGGCCGCCGAAGCATCCGACTCCGGCATGATCGCCATCATCGGTGCTGACGAATCTCAGGCCAACGAGCTCTGCGACAACGCCCGCGAAGGCGATGTCCTCGTCCCCGCGAACCTCAACTGCCCCGGACAAGTAGTAATCAGCGGTTCAACCGCCGCCTGCGACCGCGCCGAAACCGTTGCCGGCGAGATGGGCCTGCGCGCGGCGCGACTCAGCGTCGCCGGCGCGTTCCATTCGCCCTTCATGCAGCCCGCCGCCGACCGCCTCGCCGTTGTGTTGGATGAGATCGACTGGAAACCCCCGAAATTCCCCGTCGGCTGCAACGTCACCGGCGCCGCCCACGAGAATGACGTGACGACGATCAAACAACACCTCGTCAATCATCTGACCTCGCCCGTTCGCTGGGAGCAAAACGTCCGCTGGCTCCTCGATCACGCCACCGGCCAATACATCGAACTCGCCCCCGGCAAGGTCCTCAGCGGCCTCATGCGACGGATCGACCGTCCCACCAAAGTCACCAACTTCAGCGAACCGGATTGAACGGACCATCCCCATGAACGACTCCAACCCCCAACGCATCGCCGTCGTGACCGGCGCCAGCCGCGGCATCGGCGCCGAGATCGCCAAAGCCCTCGCCGATCAGGGCCGACACGTCGTCCTCGTCGCCCGCGATGCTGCCAAACTCGCCGAAGTCCAATCCGAAATCGAATCCGCCGGCGGATCCGCGTCCACCCATCCCTGTGACATGGCCGCCGCCGCCGCCGTCGCCGCCATGATCGAAGCCGTCGTCGAAACCCACGGCCGACTCGACATCCTTGTCAACAACGCCGGCATCACCCGCGACGGCCTGGTCATGCGCATGAGTGATGAGCAATTCGACGATGTCATCAACGTCAACCTGCGCGGCGTCTTAGCCGCCTGCCGGGCCGTCGCCAAACCGATGGTCCGAGGCAAGTGGGGACGCATCATCAATATCTCCTCGGTATCCGGCCTCGTCGGCAACGCCGGCCAGGCCAACTACGCCGCGTCCAAGGCCGGCCTCGTCGGCCTCACCAAGAGCCTCGGCAAGGAACTCGCCGGAAAGAACATCACCGCCAACGTCGTCGCCCCCGGATTTATTGAAACCGACATGACCGAAATCCTCCCCGACGCCGTCAAGGACGGCGCCAGACAGATCACCCCCCTGCGCCGGTTCGGACAGGCCTGCGAAGTCGCCGCAGCCGTCGCTTATTTTGCCTCAGAACAAGCCAGCTATACCACCGGGCAGGTGCTGGCGGTGGACGGCGGAATGACCATGATTTAGCCAGAATCGCCGGCCGCGCCCCGCGTGTTGCAGGGCGCCGCACGGCGCGTATGATTGTCCCGCAACAGGGGTTAACCCCGGCGAATTGCCTTCGCCACACAACACCAAGGAGTGTCCTGATGGACCCGACGGAAATTGAACAAAAGGTCATCGACATTGTCGCCGAACAGATGGGCGTCGATAAAGGTGAAATCAACCGCGACACCCATTTCATCAACGATCTGAACGCCGACAGTCTCGACACCGTCGAACTCGTCATGGAGTTCGAGGACGAATTCGAAGCCTCGATCCCTGACGAGGACGCCGAAAAAATCCAGACCGTCGGGCAGGCGATCGAATTCATTCAGGGCCACATCGAAGCCAAAGGCGAGTAACCCGCCGCGCCGCGATCCTCGGGCGCCCATGATCCCTCGGGACTTGCTGCGCACGGATACGGCGACCCGCTCAACTTGGCGCACGCTTCCGACAAAGGCCAACCCCGTATGAATCAACGCCGCGCTGTGGTCACCGGCATGGGCTGGGCAACGAGTCTTGGACTCGACGTGCCCGCGGTGTGGACCCGCCTGCTGGCCGGTACCAACGGCGTTAAAACCATCTCGCGCTTCGATACCTCCAAACATTCAATCAAGATTGGCGGCGAAATCAGCGACTGGGACGGCGGCGGCCGAATCAGCCCCCGCGATCTCAAACGACTCGACCGCTTCGCGCAATTCGCCGTCGCCAGCGCCATCGACGCCATCGAGTACAGCGGACTCGACTTCGACACCGAAGATCTCGACCGTTGCGGCGTGATCATCGGCTCCGGCATTGGCGGCATCGAGGAATTCGAAAAAGGCTACGCCAAAATGATCGACAAGGGGCCCGATCGCGTTAGCCCCTTCATGATTCCCAAACTCATGATCAACGCCGCCTCCGCCAACGTATCCATGCTCTACGGACTCCAGGGCGTCAACACCGCCGCCGTCACCGCATGTGCCAGCGGCGGACACGCCATCGTTGACGCCGTCAAAGCCATCGTCCACGACGAAGCCGACGTCGTCATCACCGGCGGCGCTGAAGCCGCACTCACGCCCCTCGGCCTCGCTTGCTTCATGACCATGCGCGCCCTATCCAACCGCAATGACGACCCCCAGCACGCCTCCCGGCCCTGGGATCGCGATCGCGACGGATTCATCCTCTCCGAAGGCGCCGGCGTCATCGTCCTCGAAGATTACGACCACGCCCGCCAACGCGGCGCCGATATCCTCGCCGAGATCGTCGGCTACGGCATGACCGCCGACGCCGGTCACATTACCCAGCCCGATGATCAGGGCACCGGCGCTTCCAAAGCCATGGCCGCCGCCGTCAGGTCCGCCAACCTTGCCCTCGAAGACGTCAGCTATATCAACGCCCATGGCACATCCACCCCCCTCGGTGACACCGCCGAAAACAACGCCGTCAAAAACCTCTTTGGCGACCACGCCTACAAGCTCGCCCTCAACTCCACCAAGTCCATGATGGGACACCTCCTCGGCGCGTCCGGTGGCGTCGAGGCCATCATCACCATTCAGGCCCTCCGCACCGGCGATCTGCCCCCCACCACCAACCTCGATAACCCCGACGATGGCTGCGACCTCGATTACATCGCCAACCAGGCTCAGCATCGAGATATCACCCACGCCATGTCCAATAGCTTTGGCTTCGGCGGACACAACGTCTCTCTCGTCTTCTCCCAGATCTGACCGCCACCCCCGTTGCCCACCGCCCATCCTTCGCTCATCCTCACCCCCCAATCTGTCCGATAAATGTCGTACGATGAGCGATCAGCCCGCGCGCAAACCCGACGTCCAAACCCTTCTCAAACTCAAAGTGCCCGTCATCGTGCAGCTCGGCCGACGCACCATGCCCGTCGAGCGCGTCCTCTCGCTCGGCCCCGGCACCATCCTCGAACTCCCCCGCGCCGCCGACACGCCGCTCGACCTGATGATCAACAACAAACGCATCGGCCAGGGCACCGCCGTCAAGGTCGGCGAGAACTTCGGCCTCAGCATCCTCAGCATCGGTGACGTCGTTGAACGCATCGAAGCCATGGGCGACGACCCGCCCGATATCGTCGAGGCTTTCCCCACCAGCGCATCGCCCCCCGCCGAACAGCCCGCCCCCGATCCCAATGCCGACGCACCCGCCGACGCCGAAGCCCCCACCGAGACTCAGGCTTCCGCCGAACGCGCCGCCGAAAACGCCTCGGCCGAAACCGAGGCCTGACGTGCCCCCCTCCTCGCGCATCCCCACCGACGATCTCACACTCAACCTATCCGACGCCGGCGTCTCCGCCACCGCCGACATCGAGCTCATCTTCGATCAGCAACACCTCGATCGCATCGTGCGTGAAGGACTCCTGCGCGCCCGCGTCTCGCTCGACATTGCCACCGCCGACCTCAAGACCATGCTCATCCCCACCGGCCGGTCGTCCCGCGCCAACTCAACCCTCCACGAACTCGCCCGCATGGCTCGAAACGGCATCGAGGTCCGCCTCCTCCACAGCGGTGTCCCCACCGGTCCCGTTCTCCACGAACTCCGCGACGGTCTGCCCCGTGCCCTCACCATCCGTCGCTGCCCCCGACTTCACGCAAAGCTCATCGTCGTCGATACTCAGGCCATGTACCTCGGCAGTGCCAACCTTACCGGGGCCGGACTCGGTGCTAAAAGCGCCAACCGCCGCAACTTCGAGCTCGGCATGCGTACCCATTCCGCCAAGCTCATCGAATCCGTCCAGGAGTGGTACAACACCATCTGGGAAGGTGCCCGATGCGCCACCTGCCGGCGCCGCAACATCTGCCCCGTCCCCCTCGAAGAACCCAATCTCACCTGACCCGCGCGCACGCAAGAACCCCTGCCGCGCCCGCTCCTCAAATCAGTCAGCTCATTCAGTTATTGTGTGGCACGTGCAGCACCGAATCCCAATGCCCGTCCGCATGCTGCTTCACCCCGAACGCCGCGAAGTCCGTCAACCAACCGCCCCCCGCCACGTAATACCGGAAGTGATACGTCCCCGCTTCCAGTCGAACCCGCGCTACCCATTGCCCGTTCGTCCCACGTCGCATCGCCAGCGCGTCTGTCGACCAGCCATTGAAATCCCCCGCCACATACACCGCCTCACCTTCGGCCCGCTCCAGCCGAAATTCATATTCATTACCGCGACACGTCACCATGGTTCACATCCTCGTCCGGACCATTCGTATCGGTCAGCCCGCCCGAATCTCGCCAGACCCGCCCAAAACTTAATCAGCGGTTCCGCCGACTGATCGAACAACGCGCATTTTGGGTCGTCTTCTTATCGCCAATCAGAGAGATGCAACCGGCGTGCCAGTCCTGACCCGACCCTTCCGCCGCGTTCCCCATCGCATCAACCTACAGCCGCAGCCTCGTCCCGATCCCCCGCTCCACCGCCCTGCGATAAATCAGGACCGCCGTGGCAATATCATCCAGCGCGATCCCTAGATTGATGCAGATCGTCCGCTCCCCGTCTGACTCTCGCCCCGGCCGTTTCCCCGCCACAATCTCCCCCAAATCTGCATACGCCCGCGGCGTGTTCCGGAAGTACCCCTCCTCGCGGTAATACTCCATCTGCCCGATATCATCCGTCGCCAGCTTGTCCGCTTGTCGCAGCGCATCCCGCTGCCAATACGAATCAAAATCCCCCGGACTGGCGAACGCCCCCGCCCCCAGCCAATCCGCTTCGATCACCGGCGTCGGATTCTTCAGGATCGGTCCGCTCGTCACCACCAAGTCCATCCCAACCACCGCCGCCCTCGGCTTCGTGACGACTTCGACCTCCACCCCAACCACCTCCGCCATCTCCTTCGCGAACCGCCCCGCCGCCTCCGGGTAAACATCAAACGCCGTCACCCTCTGAACATCGAACACGCACGCCAGCGCCTCCAGATTGCTTCGCCCCTGAACGCCGCACGCCAGGATCCCCACACGCGCGCTGTCCGCCC
>NYZD01000151.1 GCA_002685935.1 Planctomycetaceae bacterium
GTCGCGGCTGGCGGACGGGATACACACGCAAGACATTTCACTTCCTGATCTTCGGGTCGGTGTCGGGGCTGCACGCGATCTGGGGGACGCCGGCGGTGTGTCTGTTTGGGTTGATGACGTCGGTGGTAGTGTTCTCGGCGGTGGTGCACGGCCGCGGACATGTGATGTACGAGGCGATAGCGCGGGAAAACGATGAGCCGCACCGGACGTGGTACATCATCGCGCCGTACCTCGCGACGCTGATCGGTGGGGTGTTGGCGAACATCTGGTTCGGGCCGGCGGCACTGGCCGGCTACCTGGTGGTGGGCATCGCCGATGCGGTGGCCGAACCGATCGGCGTGCGGTTTGGTCGGCATCGGTATCGGGTGTGGACGCTGTCGCGCACGGTGTCGCATCGCAGTGTCGAGGGATCGGCGGCGGTGTTCGTGGCCTCGGCGCTGGCAGTGACGGGCGCGGGAGCGCTGAGCGCGGAGATCGCGCTGGGTGCGTCGGCAATCGTGATGGTGCCGCTGATCGCGTTGGCGTGCGCGGGGGTGGAATCGATTTCGCCGCACGGGTGGGACAATGCGTCGATGCAGATCGTGCCGGCACTGCTGGTGGGGGCGTATTTGTAGGCGTCAGCGCGCGGCGAGGAAGTCGCGAAGGATGGCGGCGGCGGCGAGGGCGTCGCGGCGTTGTTTCTTTTGTTTGTGGGTGAGGCCGGACTGTTTCATGGCGTCGTCGGCCTGGTAGCTGGTGAGGCGTTCGTCGGCGCGGTGAACGGTCAGGCCGGTCGCCTCGGCGAGCTGATCGGCGAATTGCTGGGCCTTGCGCGCGGCGGGGCCGGGCGTGGCGTCCATGTTGTAGGGGATACCAACGATGAGCTGATCGGGCAGATGTTCGGCGATGGCGTCGATGATTTTTCGGAGGCGGAGGTCCGGGTCGGTCGTTTCGGTCATGCCGACGGGGCTGACGATACCGGTGACGTCGTCGCCGGTGGCGAGGCCGGTGCGTTTGTCGCCGAGATCAATCGCGAGATAGCGCATGAGTGGGATGCGGGGTGCTTCGATTACTCGGCGGTGGTGTCGCCGCGGCGCTGGACAAGTTCGGCCAATTCTTTGACGCGCTGGGCCTGATCACGTGGGCAGATGAGCGTGGCGTCGACGGTGTGAATGACGATCAGGTCGTTGATGGCCACGGCGGCGATGACGTGGTCGGGATCGTCGCTGACGATCAGATTCCGGCTGCTATCCAGCAATGCGGCGGCGGGAGCGGTGACGGTGTTGCCTTGGGCGTCAGGTTCGCGCGTGGCGGCGTAGTTGGGCCAACTTCCGACATCGAGCCAGTTGACGGGCATGGCGACGGTGGCGACGGTGACCGCCTCCTCCGCGGCGGCCGGTTCCATCACGGCGTAGTCGATGCTGATCTTTGGGAGCGTGGGGTAGATATCATTGAGCACGGTCAAACGGTCGGCGGTGGGCCACGCTTCGGCGATGCGCATCAGGGCGGCGTGGGCCTCGGGTTGATAGCGACGGATGCAATCGATCAGCGTCGCGGCCCGCCAGACGAACATGCCGCTGTTCCACAGGTGTCGGCCGGATTCGAGATAGGCCTGGGCGGTGGCGCCGTCGGGCTTTTCCTTGAATGTCGCGACTTGGTGAGCGCGGTCGAATCCGTCGAGGGGTTGGTCGAGCTCAACGTAACCGTAGCCCGTGGCCGGCTCGGTCGGGGTGATGCCGAAGGTGACGAGCGTGTTGGGTTGCTGCTCGACAATGTCGAACGCGGTGCGCACGTGGTCCTGGAAGACATCGACGGGATCGATCAGATGGTCGGCGGTGAACGCGGCCAACGTCGCATCGGGATCCTGGCTTGCGAGCACGGCGGCGGGCAGGCCGATCGCGTTGAGCGTGTCGCGCCCCATGGGTTCGCCGAAATATTGGTCATCGCTGATGTGCGGGACGGTGCGGCGGATGATCTGCCGGTGGGTTTCGGCGGCGCAGATCAATTGAGATGACGGGTCGATCAGACCGGTGAGGCGTTCGACGGCCAAATCCAGGAGGCTTCGCCCGCTGAACAGGGGCGCCAGTTGCTTGGGGCGCTGCGGCGTGGACATGGGCCACAACCGCGAGCCCGCGCCGCCGGCCATGATTAATGCGTATCGCATGGGGTCATCATAACGGGTGTCGGGCCCGCGTCACCGGGGTGAGGTCAATGGGTCAGGACGCGCCGCGGATGCGAAACACTTCGGCGATCAGTTCCTGCGGCTCGGCGATATCCGGCTGATCGGTCAGCACGCGGTTGATCCATTGCACGGCATCGGCGCGGTTCTCGCCGAGATGGGCCAGGACTTCCAATGCATCACGGGCCACGGTGCGGGATGCGGTGGATTCGGTGTCCGCCGGCGTGTCTGACGTCGTCTCGCCGGCGGCACCCGCGGAAACGGCGCCCGCGGCGTAAGCCTCCACCTTGTCGTGCAGAGCGGTGACAATGGTTTCGGCCATCTTGCGGCCGATTTCGGGCAGCGACTGCAGGAGCTTCAAGTCGCGCTCGACGATCGCGCCGGCGATCTGATGGACATCCATCGCCAAACAACGTAGCGCCTTGCGCGAGCCAATGCCCTTGACGGTGGTGAACAATTCGAAGAACGCGCGATCGGTCGTGGACATGAACCCGGCAAGGCGAGGAGTGAAGGTCGTTCCCTGCGATGTGCCCTCGAGGAAGTGCAGCGTGTGGAGGGTGACGGTTTGACCGACGAGGTTGCCGAGACGAGCGACGACGAAACTGGGCAGGAGCACATCGTAACTCAGCGCGCCGTCGGGGCTGATGGTGGCTTTGGCGGTGTCGAGCGATTCAAGTTTGCCGGTGATGCGGCTGATCATGGGGTGTTGGTTTCCGGTCGGCCGGTCGCATCCGGTGGGTTTGAGTTATGTTAGAGCGTTGACCTGCAACCGCCGTGCGCCGGTGATGGCGATGGCGATGGCGTCAGCGAGATCGGGCGGCTCGGGCAGCGTGTCGAGGGCGCATTGGGATTGAATGGCGCGCTGCATCTGCTCCTTGCTGGCGTGGCCGTTGCCGGTGATGGACTTTTTGACTTCGGTGCTGGGCAGATGGGTGACGGGCACGTCGGCCCCGGCGCAGGCCAGGAGAATGACGCCGCGTGCGTGGCCCATCAGGATCGCGGTGCGCGGGTGGCGATAGTGGGCGTACAGCTTCTCCACGACGGCTTCATCGGGTTTGAGTTCTTCGATCAGATCGCGCACGGCCTGATAAATCTCGTTGAGTCGGCGCTCGAGTGTGTCGCCGGCCTTGAAGCGCAGGACCCCGGCCTCGGCGAGCTTCGGTTCGCCGGCGGCCGGCGATGCGATCACACAGCCATAGCCGGTGATCCGCATTCCCGGGTCGATGCCAAGCACACGCATGACCATAAGGATAACGCGGGGCGGCGGTGGCGGGCAACGTCAGTCATGACCGGTGAGTGTGACGGCGCGATCGGCCGGCGCCGGTTCGGACACCCCCGACCGCATCCGTCACTGGGCGAACATAATGATCAGCACGGTCTGCAGGGGCATGTTGCCGCGTTGGGCGGCGAGCATGGCGCGGCCCAGGGCCATGGGCTGTTGGTCGGACTGATTGATGGCGGGCGGATCGGCCCAGACGAGCCAGACGTCTTCCGCGGCCATCGGGTGCTGGATTTGCAGCGAATCGAAGGTGGTGCCATCGAGGCCGTGGTCTTCGGGATCGCGCGGCAGCAACGATGCGCTTAGTCCGTAGTGGTGTGGCAGCAGATCCATCAGCGGCGGGCCGGTCGGATCTTCCAGCGGGGCGAGCACGCGCATCTGCATCTGGAGTCGTCCGCGCGCCAGGCGATGATCCTGGGTGGCGCCGTCGGACTCGGTGACGCGCACGTTCAATATGGCGCGCACGCGATCGATGAGACGGATGGGAGCATAGTGCTCGCGGGTTTGCAGCGTGGTCATGTCGCGCCGCAGCGCCGTGGGAAGGTTGGCGAGCATGAGGGGCAGTTGATCGCGATCGAGGCGGGACAGCCGCAGGCCGTTGCGGCGCCAAAGTTCGCGCTGCGATTCGGGCAGATCGACTTCCTCGAGCGCAGCCAGCGCGACTTCGATCTTCGGATCACCGAGTTGGAACGCCAGACGATGCACGAACAGATGCGACGGAATGGATGCGTAGGGATTGGGGACGGTGTTGACCGCGGCGGTGGTATCGGGTGGCTCGGGCGGTGCGGTATCGAGGGTCGTTGGGAAGCGGAGGGATGGCTTGACGGTCTGAGGGGTCTTGCCGCAGCCGATCGGTATGCCGCACACCCAGATCAGACCGACGCACGCGGCAAGTCCGAGACGGTGAGCCGCGGCGAGGCCGGTCCGGTGCGTGAATCGAGATGACACGTGATCGCTCATCCGCGCAGCACATCCTCCAGAATGGTCAGTCCTTCATCGATCTCGGCGTCGGTCACGATCAGCGGCGGCGCGAGGCGCAGCACGACGTTTTGCGTGGCGTTGATCATCAGACCACGCTCCAGACAGCGGTTGACCACGTCGGCGCCGCTGTTGAACCAGGCGTCTTTGTGATCGACGTTGAGTTCAATACCCAGGAAAAGGCCGCGGCCGCGCGCTTCGTTGATCAGGGCGGTGGATTGGCCGAAATCACGGAGGCGTATAGTGATCGCGTCGCCGAGCGCGGCGGCGCGGTCGATCAGGCCGTCGCGTTCGATGACGTCGAACATGCGGGCGGAGACGGCCATGGCGACGCAGTTGCCGCCGAGCGTGGTGGCATGCATCACGTGGCCGATCTTCTTGACATCAAACAGGTCGGCGTATTTCTGGTGGACGCACATCACACCGACGCCGAGGCCCGCGCCCACGGCTTTGCCGAGCGTCATCACGTCTGGCTCAAAGCCCCAGTGTTGATAACCGAACCACCGCCCGGTGCGTCCGCAGCCGGTCCACACTTCATCACAGATCAGCAGCAGATCGTGTCGATCGCACAGGTCGCGCAAGCCGGGCAGGTAGTCATCGTCCGGGACGTTGACACCGCCCTCGCCCTGGATCGGCTCGATGAGAATCGCGACGGTTTGTTCGTCGATCGCGTCGCGCATGGCGTCCAGGTCATTGAACGGCACGTGGGTGAACCCGTCGAGCCAAGGCTCGAAACCCTCGCGTGCTTTGGTTTGTCCGGTTGCCATCATGGCGGCGAAGCCGCGACCGTGGAAGCTGTCGTGGGTGGAGATGATCTTGTGCCGCTTGCCGCTGCCGTAGAGACGGGCGAGTTTGAATGCCGATTCGTTGGCATCGGATCCGGAATGGCAGAAGTAGCTGCGGCCTGCGAATCCCTTCGCGGCGATCTGCTCGGCGAGTTCGGTTTGCGGGGCCGTGTGCAGCAGGTTGCCGACGTGCCAAAGCTTGTCGGCCTGTCGCGTTGCGGCGGCGACGAGGTCGGGGTGGCAGTGGCCGAGAATGCCGGCGCCGAATCCGGAGAACAGGTCGAGATAGGAAATGCCGTCGGCGGCGGTGAGGCGACACCCTTGTCCGGACTCGATGACGATCGGATATCGCGGGTAATTGCGGGTCATGAACGCGTCATGACGCACGATGGTGGGGTCGTTGGCGCCCAATGTCTCATCTCCGTGGGGAGGCCGCCGTGGTGGGAGACGTATCGTATCAGGCGGGCTGGGCGGGTGAAAGGGGAAAGTTGGTCGGCCCAACATTCGATGAATACAATAGAATGTCCGGATATCCCCCCATTGTCAGGGAGCCTGGCCATGATCTCCCGTCTGAGCCTGATGATCCTGTTGAGCTCGTGTCTCGTCGCGCCCGCCTGGGGGCAGCGCGGACACACCGACCCATCGATGGATCTCACATCGGCGACCGCACCAAGCGGCCACGACGCGACATCATACACCGCGCCACGCACTGAACGGGATGTGCGCCGCCGTGTCGCAGCACAGACCCACACAATGTCGGCCCGCGAGGCGTTGGAATGGCTAACGCAGCTATCCCGCATCAACGTCACGGCAAACTGGGATGTGCTGGAGCTCAACGGGATCAATCCGGACACGTCGGTCACGATGGTCAGCGGCGCGACGCTGATCCAGGCCGTGGAGTTGGTCATTCGTCAGATCGAGACGCGTGACGCGCCACTCGTGTGGGAGTCGTCGCCGTATTTCATGACGATCCTGAGCAAACCACAGGCGAGTCGCCGGCCGGAGATCCGCATCTACGACATCTCGGACATCATTCATGAAGTGCGCGACTTCAGCGACAAGACGCACAGTTTCGATCTATCGGAACTGGCGTCGCAGGACGCGAGTGGCGGCGGCAGCGGCGGCCTCGATTTGTTTGGGGATTCGGATGACGATGATGCCGCAAGTTCCGGTGCAAACCGCGGCCAGCGCCTCATTGACATTATCCAGAACACGATCGAGCCGGACATCTGGGGAATTGAGGGCAGCATTCGCATATTCAACGGCCAGATGATTGTCCGGGCGCCGCAATACGTACACCGTCAGATCGGCAGGTCGCAGTCGCGAGTGGGGCGCGATGGCTCCCACGCGGCACGAGCAAGCACCGGCGCGAGGGGTGCGCGAGCGGTGACGGAACGTCAGACGACCGGCAGATTGATCGACCGGGCGCGCGGCGGATCGGTGGCGTTCGATCCGCAGGTGTCGGTGATCCATGGCGGCACGCGCGTCGTCAGCCGCGCCACGGTGGGAGCCGACCCGCGCTATGTGAATTGGGGAGGGACGGCCAGCCACGCGAACGTGCGATCCGTTAATCAATTCAGTGTCGGCACGTATCGCCCGGCGGGGTGGGTCGAGCAGCCGCCGATACACCCGCGACGCCGCAGTAACGGTGTGAGCGGGATCGATCCAGCGGGGACGAGCAGATAGGGACTCATTCCCGGCGCGCCGCGCGTGTGCTTGCGCGCGCCGCCGGAACGGTTCCACTCCGATTGATTCATCACGGCCCTTCTAGACGCTGTTCGGTAAACGCCATACGCTAACCTTATGAACACTCTCCACGCCCTTGCGGAGTATGCGTATATCCGCGAGGCATTCATCGCCGCGGCCGTGGTCGGGTTGGTCTGTTCGCTGATGAGCGTGATGATCGTGCTGAAGCGTATGGCGTTCATCGGGCAGGGGATCGCTCACGCTGGGTTCGGGGGGATGGGCACGGCCGCATTGCTGGGTCTGACGGGGTCGGCAGCGGCGACGGGATGGGCCTGGCCGCGCGAGTTGGTCATCCTGGCGTTTTGCCTGGCCACGGCGGGCGTGATCGGGTTGCTGTCCCGGCGGCGGCGCGTCGAGGCGGACTCGGCGATCGGCATCCTGCTCGCCGCGACGATGGCGTGGGGCATCCTGGCGATGAATCTGCGATTCGTGCTCAGCGATTGGGAGGCCTATCGGAATTGGGTCGGCCCGATGGCGTACACGCCGTCATGGGAAACGATCCTCTTCGGTTCGGTGCTGAACATCGGACAGGCGGGCATGTGGGCGGCGATCGTGATGGGCGCGATCGTGCTGGGCGTGTGTGCCCTGCGGTTTCGGCAATTGGTTGCGTTCACGTTTGATGAAACCGTCAGCCGTACGCTGGGCATTCGCACCACGCTGCTTTACTTCTGCGTGCTGATCATGCTGACGTTGATCGTGGTGGTCAGCATTCGTCTGCTGGGGCTGATTCTTGTCAGCGCCCTGCTGATCATGCCGGGGGCGGCGGCGCTATTGCTGAGTCGCCGGCTGGGTCGGGTGTTGGTGCTGTCGGCGGTGGTCGGGGTGGTGGGCACGCTCGGGGGGTTGATTGTCAGTCTGGAAGTGGGCCGCCTGTCGACCGGAGCGTGCATCGTGTTTGTGTTGTTCGGACTGTTCCTGGCCGCTTACGTGACCAGCGCCGTGCGCGGTCGCGCAACCGCGTGATGACACGCCTGCAAAGGCGGATTACGCCAACCACCGGCGGTCGGGCGCATCAACACAACCAGATTTGATCGATCCGGATTCAGCGATCGGTCACGCGCGATGACGGCGGCGCATCAGGCCAACACCGAACAACGCCGAAGCGCCCAGCATCATGCCCGAGGGCAGCGGGATCGTGCGGACGTTGATGTTGTCGACAAGGAACTCCGCAGACTGGATACCGCCGAGCGTGAAGGTCACCTTCGCTTTGGCGAGATTGGTGAACGTGGTGGGCAAGGTGAATGTTTGCAGGTCAGCGCTACCGCCGGGGCCGTCGACGATGCCGTCGAGATTGAACACTGCGACCAACGGGCTGCCGCCGCCGAAGGGGAACCCGCCGACGCCGATCTGCGTGGCGTTGCGCGCCGGGATACTCGCCAGCAGTTCGCCGACGTCGAGGGAGATCAGATCGAACGCGAGGCCCGAGGTGGCTTGAAAATCGAAATCCGGGGCTGAGTTGTTATCCAGCAATGTGTGCGTGCCGTTGCTGCCGATGTTGGGATCGGTTCCGTCGCAGGTTAGCAGGCCGTTGCTGCCGGGGCTGACGGCGGTGAAGACGAATCCCTGCGTGGTCATGGTCAGGCCATGGGAGGCACAGCCGTTGCCCGCGGGCGTGCCGGGCGGGGCAGATTCAAAATCGATCACGGCGGCGCTCGTCGATGACACACACCACAGGCATGCCAACAGACCTGCAGTCCACATCGCACCGGCGCGCGGCCACATCGTCCGACCTAGTTTTGTCTGGTCCAGATTCATGATGCGTTGTCCCTTCGTTCCTCTTCCCAATGCGGGTCCGTCGACGCGATCATCCTCCCCTGCGTCACGGTCGCGGCAATCAACTCAACAACTCTACACTGACCGATGCGTGGCGGCTATACAATTCTGTAAATGGCGGGAAAAGATGACATCATGGCCCAGAAACGGCGGTCCGGGATCGTCCGCCTCCGCGGCAGGGCCACGCGGACATCGCGATCAAGCGCCCCGTATTCGGGATTCGCCCCGGTCGGGTCGACCGGCTCAGTCCCTGAAAAACTGCGGCAGCAGGTCCCGGGAAGCTTCGAGCAACTCATCAAGCATCGCTTCAGCCTTCTTGGGCAGGATAGCCATCTCGTCGAGCATCACCGCCTGAAGCGCGGTGTGGCGATCACCGGTGACCGCGGCGTCGGCGACCAACTCGTGCCAGACAAAGCGTTTCTCGAGCATGGCCTTGAGCACCGGCGGGGCATCGCCGATCTGGATCGGGCGGACGCCGGCGGCATCGGTCACGCCTTCCAGTTCGACCTCGGCCGTGGCCGGCAGGTTGGGAATCGCGCCCTGATTGGCGACGTTGACGATATGCACATGGCGTTTGCCGTGGGCGATCGCGGAGATGAGCGTGGCCAGGCCTTCGCCGGTGATGCTGTTGTCGACGGAATCGGGCAGGTCGACGGCGTCGAGGATTTGCTGATACTCGGCTAGAAACGCGTCGCGGACCTCAGGCGTTGGCGGCGCTCCGCTTGGGGCAGGCAGGTCCGGGTCGTAACCGTGGCGTTTGAGGCTTTCGGTCATGTTGTACGGCAGTTCCTTCATGCCACCGGCCACCTGCGTGAGGAACGGGTAAAACTCAATGATGTGATCATCCGAGGGATAGACGATGTGGTGTCCGTGGATCCTGGACAATGCGGCGCTGAGCTGACGCCCGGGCGGCGGCTCGCGCTCGTCCATCCGGCGCTTCAGTTCCGGGTACATGTCCCGATCGCCATGCATGACCTGCGTGAACCAGAAGTAGTGGTTCGTGCCGATCCATTTGCAGTTCAGTTCATTGATCGGCAGTTCGAGAATCTCGGCGGCATACTCCAGCCCGCCCTGCACGCCGTGGCAGATGCCGATCACGTTCACGTCCGTGTATTTGTGCATGGCGCGACACAGGACGGCCATGGGATTGGAATGGTTCAACAGCACGACGTTCGGGCTGCGTCGTTCCATCTCACGACACAGATCGATGTAGGCGGGAATGGCGCGGAGTCCCATCATCATGCCCGCCGGCCCGCATGTATCACCGATGACCTGGCAGATGCCGTATTTCGCTGGGATTCGGATATCCGCGTTGTGGAAGTTCGAATCGTAAACAGCGCGGGTCATTTCCGCGCCGCTGCCGCCGATCGAAGAGATGGCGAAGTCGGCGCCTTCGATCGCATCAGCTTTGTCCGTGGTGGACCGCACGGTGAAGCCGGTGCCTGCTGCGTCGGCGAGCCGGCGGCCGAGCTGCGCCATCCGCTCGACTTTGTCGGCGTCAATGTCGTAGAGCACGAGTTCCGAGCCGCTCAATTCCGCACACAGCACCAGATCCGGGATTGCGTGCGGGAAATAGAGACTGCCGCCGCCCAGGCACACGATCTTTTGCACGCTCATACCAGGTCCTTTCAGGTGAACGAAGAGTATATCGAGGATCGCGCGGGGCGCCGCGGCGAACTCGGCCTGCTTCTATCCCCGCAGAGACTTTCGTATGATCATCAACCGGCGGCCCCATGACTCGACGCCGCTGCCACGGGATGCTCCATGTTCACCGGCCCGGAAATCGCGGCACAGTTCGCCGATCTCGGCATCACCCACGTGATCTGGATCCCGGACACGACGACCGGCCCGTGGGAATCGGCGCTGGAATCGTCATCGGGTTTTGACCTGATCCGCATCTGCCGCGAAGGCGAGGCCTGGCCGCTGGCGGCGGGGCTGCACGTGGGGGGCCAATCGCCGATCATCCTGATTCAGACCACCGGGCTGTTTGAATCCGGCGACGCGATGCGCAACGTGCTGTTCGATCTGCGTGTGCCGCTGTTCGCGGTCATCGGGGCGCGGAACTGGCTGAACGTCGATTCGACCGACTCGGCCAAGCGCTTCACCGAGCCGATCTTAAAAGCCTGGGGCATCCCTTACGCGCTGATCGATGGTGCGGAACACAAACACCGGCTGGCGGATCATTACCGGCAGTGTGTGCAGTCTCAGGAGGCGGGATTTGTGTTGCTGGCTGAGTGAACGGCCCGCCTTGCGCATGTGCCCGCCGAGATCGCGCACAGATCGCGCACATGGAAATCTGGCCGGCACACTTGACGCGCCAACATTTCCGGAATAGAAAGATCGATACGCAAGCAGGGATCCGGCGTCTTCGCGTCACCGATCGCCGCTTGTGAACAAGGTGGGAGAAGGTGATGACCCCAACATTTACCGGTGGGTCACGGAGAAAGACCGACCGATCTGCGTATTGGATGGCCGCTGTTTGTCTTGGCGCGGTGATCGCGACGGCGTCGTCGGCCTCGGCGGTTGTGCTGAAGGTCGGTGACACGCTTGCAGCAGGGCTCGACACGCTCAGTTACGTCGACCCCCAGTTCCAGACCACGCACGTGATCAGCACCGGCGGACTGATCGGCGAGCCGTCGGGTCTGGCATCGCTGGGGGCCGGGGAGATCATCCTCGCCAGCATCACGCACGACGCGGTGCTGCGCATCGACGCGCTGGACGGGTCGCAGCAGGTGATCAGCGTCGGCGGATTGATTACCGGCCCCGTTGATGTGGCGGTGGAATCCAACGGCCAGATCCTCGTGACCAACTTCGATTTCTTGTCGCAGACCGGGTCGCTCCTGCGCGTCGATCCGATCAGCGGCGCTCAGTCCCTCGTCTCGATGGGCGGATTGATTGACATCCCCTCTCGAATGGCAATCGGCGCGACCGGCGACGTGTTCGTCGCGAACACCGATGGCCTGGGCAGTCACCAGATCCTGAGCATCGACCCGCTGACGGGAAGCGCGACGACGGTGTCGTCCGGTGGATTGTTGAGCGCCGAGATCAGCGGACTGGCGATCGACACCGGCGGCGATCTGATCGTCAGCCACTCCGACACGCTACTGCACATCGACCCGGCGAACGGCAATCAACAAACGATCAGCACGGGCGGGCTGATGACGTCGGTTTCTGATCTCACGATCGATGTGTATCAGGATCTGATGGTGTCCGACATCATCGGCGAGGCGCTGCTGCGCGTGGACGCGGTTTCGGGTACGCAGCAAACCGAAGCGAGCGGCGGGATTCATTCCGCGGCCCCGCCCACGGCGATCGCGGCGGTGCTCGTGCCCAGCCTCAAGGGCGATGTCAATCGCGACGGCGTGGCGGACATCGCGGACATGGGCCTGATCGGCAGCAACTGGGGCGCATCGATTCTGACCGGCGGCGGACCCGGGGCGGCAGCGGCGACAGTGCCCGTTCCCGCGGCGGCGTGGATCGCGGCGGTCCTGGCCGGCGCGCCGCTGCGACGACCCGATCGATACAAGAGGGATTCAGCACAGAGGCACGCGACCCGATGAGCGCCCCGCCGCATCCATCGGGCCAATAACGTTTTACGAGAATGAACGGACGACACCTGACACGAGGGAGATGATTCATGGAACGGCACACACGCATTGGGCTGACACTCGCGGTCGCGGTAGGGGTCATGGCGACCGCCGCCCGCGCGCAGCAGTACACGTACACCAAGATCGCCGACAGCCGGAATTTCGGCGCGACCTCGAGCTTCATGACCGAGCAGTGGAAGATCAATGACAGCGGCCTGGTCGCGTTCACGTCTACGGATCCCATCCTGCCCGGCCCGCGCCTGATTTCGGTCGGCAGCGGTGGACCGACGACCCCGATCACCAACCCCACCGGCTTATTCAACTTCGATCCGAACATGGGTTCGTTCGACCTGTTGGACGACGGTACGGTCTTCTTCTCCATTGAGGTGGGCGGCGCGGGAGGAGCGGGCCAGCCCAACGCGGTGTTCAGTTCCAGCGATGGGATCCACTTCCAAACCCGTGTCGTGGGCGTGGACGACCCGATCAATCCGGGCAACGGCGAGAGGTTCGGCGGCCTTTTCGCGATGCCGGACGGCACATTGACATATATCAAATCGGAAGCGGCGATCACCTCGGCAATCCGTCGGTTCGAGCCGTTCTCGACTTCACCCTCGATCCCCAGCGGCGCCACCGGCGCATCGATCGTCGGTCCGTACGGCCTGGCGTATGACTTGTTGAATTTTTCGGCCAGCCCGTTTTCCGATCCCAATACGCTGGGGATGAACAGCAACGGCACGGTGGCGTTTCGCAACGGGGGCGCGGCGCCTTCCGGCGTGATCGCCTCGACGGACGGTAGCGGCGCGTTCACGATTCTCGCCACCGACGCCAGCGACCCCTCCGGGGGCGCCCCGACCGGCCCGCCGCGTCATCAGCCGTTCAACGATCTGGCCCAGACGGTCTACACGCGCAACGTGATGGATCCCAACACCGGCGACTTCTGGGAAATCGTCGTCACCGATGGGACCAGCCCAACGGTCGTCGCGGACACGCTCGGCATCCTCGATTTTTCGGCCAGTTCGCCCAACCCGGCACTC
This sequence comes from Planctomycetaceae bacterium, assembly GCA_002685935.1. Taxonomy (GTDB): domain Bacteria; phylum Planctomycetota; class Phycisphaerae; order Phycisphaerales; family Zrk34. The sequence goes on from NYZD01000151.1 coordinate 13,341, forward strand.
AACAACAGTTAGGGGTTCGCGTTTAAAGCCAACGTGAGTGATCCAAACGACCCCAACTTCTTCCCGTTCGAAGGCATCTTCAGCGGGCCGGATCCCATCAACGATCTGGTCGTCGCGACGGGCGCATTCATCAACGGCACGGACCAGGTGAACATGTTGTCATTCCAGAATCGCGGGTTGAACGACCAGGGGCAGATCGTGTTCGCCGCGGACATGTATGATACCGTCGGCATCGTCGACTTTTCTGCGATCTACCGGGCCGATCCGATTGGGACACCGGGCGCCGGCGGACCGGGCACCACGTCCGTGCCCACTCCCGGTGCGGCGACAGGCGCATTGGTGATTGCGTTGGGCATCATCCAGCGGCGACGACGTTGCTGATGTCATGGACGTCGCGCCGCGCGCCGCGTGACTCAGAAGTCCTTATCGAAGCGCGAATCCCGCGTATCGTGCTCTTGCCCGGTCGGCGTGGTCAGCGGCCCGTATAGTTCCGGCCGTCGCGTGGTGATCCACCGCACGCCGGTCGCGTTGTGCCGCAGGGAGGGGTCGAGATCGGCGACGACGATTTCATCCTCGACCGCATCGGTTTCGCTGAGGACGCGGCCATATGGATCGAGAATCATCGCGTTGCCTGTGCGCACCTCGTCATCATCGACACCCACGCCGTTGCAATAGAGCAGGAACAGGCCGTTGTCGTGCGCCCGGGCCGGCAGCCATCGCATGAGCCAGCCGCGGCCCTTGTCGCCCAGAAACTCAGCGCGAATCGTATCGGGGTCTTCACCGCGGCGATGCCAGAGCTGCGGATCGATCGCGGTCATCCCATGCGGAGAAACCGAGCGGCAGCCGCCGGTCTGATGCGGGGCGAGCAGAATCTCCGCGCCATGCAGCGCCGTGATGCGGACGTTCTCGCCGATGTTGTTGTCGTAGCAGATCAGCACGCCCACCCGCGCGCCCTGGGGGATATCGAACACCGTGTACGCGTCGCCCGATGCCATGTGCTCACTGATGAAGCAATGCAGCTTGCGATGGCAGGCGTGCGACCCGTCGGGCATAGCGACGATGAAACTGTTGAACAGGCGTCCGTCGGCATCGCGCTCGATCAGGCCGACCCCGATGGTCATGCCCGTGTCTTTGGACATCCGCAGCAGCGCCGCTGACGTGGGGCCGTCGGGCACCGGCTCAGCCAGTGCATCGATCTGCTCACGCGACAGATGTCGCACGTGCCAGTAGCCGGTCACACACATTTCCGGAAAGATCAACAGGTCCACGCCCGCGTCAACCGCTTGCTGTGTGAACGCGCCGATGATCGCGAGGTTCGCGACTTTGTCGCCCGGTTGATGATTGAACTGCACGGTCGCGGCACGGATGGGATTCATAATCGTGTTCGCCTTGTTCTTCTTACAAGCATGGCAATGACTCAACGCCGACTGATCCTAATACGATACGCGGATCTCCACCGCCGAGATCGTTGCCTTGCCGCGGCTAACGGCGATCTGAATCGTGTTTCGGCCGACGATGAGATGGTCCGGTGTCACCCCGCTGCTCACCCCCGCGTCGTCTCGCATCAGACTCGTGATCGGCGTCTGATTGAGCGTGATGTCGAGGGTTGCGTCATGCGTCGGCTCATCCAGGCCCACAAACAGTTCAATCTGCTTCGGTTGGGGCGCCCCCGTCAGATCCTCGCCCACCATCACCGGCACCGCGATCTGCTGACCTGTTTCCAACGTGGTCGGCAGGATGCAGTGTATCTGGTTATGCGGATAGTAGATCGACGGTCGACCCCGGTCGGCGGCAAATTGCTTGTCCTTGCCGCGCAGAGATTGCGGATCGTCGATCTCGCGCAGCCGCTCGAGCAGGTGCTCGAATCGTTCGTGCTCAACGGGCAACTGAATGAAGCTGTGCGCGTTCCAGTTAAACGTGTAGATGCCGTCAGCGCCCTGATGCCAGAAGTTCGTCGCCAGGGCGCGCACCATCTCCGGGGAAATCGGGCTGTAACCGCTCGGCCAGCCATACAGACAGGGATAAACAAGAATGCCCGTGCCCGCAGTGAGTTTCTTGACCGCTTCAACTTCGATATCAATCGCGCCGCTGCCCAGGATGATCATGTCCACAAGGCGTTCGTCGATCCAGGCTGACAGATCGAACCCATCAAGTCGACAGGCCTCCATGGATTCGGTCACGCGCACGGCTAGCGGGATGGGCCGGCCGCGCTGCTCGCCGCGCTGAATGAGGTGTCGCCGAACGCGGCGGAGGAAGTCGGTCAGGATCGCCGCGTTGTCAGGCTCCGTGCCGGGCATGAAATGCGGAGCGCTGCGCATGAAATCGATCTCCAGCCCATCGAAATCGTACTTCGCGAAGGTCTCTTCGATCACCGCGAACTTCAGATCGCGCACCTCGGGCACAGTGAAGTTGAGCTGACGCAACCCGCCGTACGGGTGCCCCGGACCGATCGTCCATTCCGGGTGCTCGACCTTAAAGGTCGGCACGAGTTCGGGCAGGGATTCACCGTCACCGAGGCTGTCGTGACAGTCATTGATGCGGAATGAGTAAAA
>NYZD01000152.1 GCA_002685935.1 Planctomycetaceae bacterium
AAACTGACTGACAGGGAAGTGCTCGACGCAATCGCATCGCGCAAGGCGGTCAGCACGCGATCCACGGATAACCGATGGTGGGCCAGGATGATGTCGTTGACCCGTTGAACCCCGAACTGTTCGCCGCGGCGATCCATGGCTTCGATCACACCGTCGGAGACCACGGTGAAAATGTCGTCTTCCATCAATGTCAGGGGTCCGCGGACGGAGATGGGGAAATCACTGTCGATCCCAAACGGCATCGCGTCGGTATCGATGAGATCGGTCCTGTCCTCCGCGGCTCGATAGTGAAGGAGCGGGCCTTGGCCGGCGCTGAAACTAGTGAGGGTGTGGTCTGCAGGATCCAGGGCACCCAGCCACGCGGTAATGAATCGTCCTGAGGGCAGATCCTCGTGCAACTGGTCGTTCATGTGGCGGGCAATCGTGGGAATATCAGTCCCCGAGCGCACGGCCATCCGCAACATCGCCCGGACCTGCGTGACCGACAGAGCCGGCCCCACGCCGTGGCCTGTCGCGTCGGCGAGCAGCAGGATGGCGCGATCCGTCTGCGCCGGCGACGGGCGGGCAGCGCCGCCGTCGAACATGGACGAACCCACTACCACGTCATACGTGTCGCCGCCAGTTTCCTCAGCAGGTTCGCACCAGGCGTTGATCTCGAAGTCCCCGAACTGCGGAAGATGGTCGGGCAAGGTGCTCAGCTGAATCTGCCGGGCAATCTGCAGGTCACGCTCGATCTTCATCAGTGACCGGAGGCCCACACGCATCCTGTCCTGGGCCGCGGCCAATTGGCGCACTTCAGTGACGGCGCAGTTCATGGGCGGGGCCGGTTCGAGATCGCCCATCCTGATCCGATCGCTCTGTCGCACCAGCACCTCGATGGGTCGGGAGATGCGGCGCGACAGCACAACAGCGGCCGCGATTGCCATCACGACACTCGCGACGGCAACAGCGGTGGTGATCCGGCTCATTTTCCAGACTCCGGCCATCACGACCGATTCCGGGATGACAACACAGGTGACCCAATCCAGGTGATCATTGGCACTGAGGTGTTTGTAGCCTCCGATATAGGTGGTGCCGTTCACGCGGTACCGAACGGGAGTGACGTCCTGCGGCAGGGACTTCCCGGCCACGTCCGCGGGTAACTGCTTAAGAAAGGCCTGCACGCGCTCGTCGCCGATCTGATCGGCCGGCACCCAGTCGGATCCCCGGTCCCGATCGCTCGGGTCGATGGGTCTGATGAGCAGTGACGGGTCGGGGTGGGCGATGACCACCCGATGGCGGCGTTGGTCACGGGGCTCATTCGGTTGCGGCCGCCGCTGTTCGACAATGAACGCCAGACCGCCGCCCGCGGACCGGGTTTCCCGGCCAATCGCTAGCTGCCGTAGCGCATCGCTGAGGCCGTTGACGTCAAAGTCGGCGGTCAGCACGCCCAGAAGCCCGATGTCGTCGTACACGGGCGTGGCGCAGGTGACCCCCGGCGTATCGGGAGTCCCCGCCGGCCCAATGAAAATGTAGGTTTCGGTCCAGGTCTGTTCACCCGCCTCGACAGCGGCGGCGTAATACGGCCGGACCCTCACGTCGACCCGATGGTCAGGCTTCGTCCAGTGCGGTTCACTTTCACCGGGGAAGTAGTCGGTCAGATGGAACCGCTGTTCGTCCACACGGCGGACGAGTCGGACTGTCAGGATCTTTCTGGGGTCACGGACAACATGACAGTAGTTGCCGTTGCTTTGAAGTCCGAACGACAGATAGGTCAGCTGTGGGTGGGCCTTCATCGCCTCGAGAAAGTAGGCTGTGATCGCACGTTGATCGAGCGGGTCCAGTCGACCGTCAACCATCAGGTTCCTGAAGATCTCGCCTTGTGCCGCAGTCATCTCCAGAAGATGGTGGACATGCTGCTCGACACGTTCAGACGTCTGCTCAAGGATCTGACCGGAAAGGTCGCTCACCGTTGATCTGCCGTACCAATGAGAACTGGCGCCGATCACCAGGATTGTGACCAGGAGAACGGGCATGACCGTCGCAATCAGAACTGTCTTGAATTTCATGGGTCGCCCCGTCATGACTCGAGGCTCGGCGCGCCGCCTGCGGCATCCGGTCCGGCCTCGGCCAGCGCGACGGCACCGAGTTCACATAATGCTGCGCAGATCGCGTTGCCCAGCATTCGCTCATCCGAGCAACGCACACCTGGTCTTGAGCGATCGTCGACCGTTCGGCACGGCCATATGGTAACGGAAATTGGAATGAGGCCCTTTGGCGCTCTCGATCAAGGTTGAAGGGCGGACGCGGTCGCGGCGTGAGACAGCGTCAAGGCGGCGACGTTATGGCCGGTAGGAAGTGACGGCCGGTATCCGGGCGTCGACGGGACGGGCGCCGCTGCCTCGCGTCGCCCATCGCACGAGCAGGACTATAGAATGTGGGCTCGTTCGCGGGGGTCCGGCCAATCAGGCGCGTCGTTGAAGAGAGACAGCCATGGATGTAGGCAATACTCAGAGGGGGCCCGATTGGGTGTGTGCGACACGTGCCGCGGCGTGGCAGGCGCGGGACTCGCACGGGGCATTGGTGTACGACGATCATCTGTGGATCCTCGGCGGATGGTTCTCGCCTCAAACGCCTAATCCACGCGACGTGTGGAAGTCACCTGATGGTATGCGGTGGACGCGCGCCGTGGACGTCGCGCCGTGGACGCACAGCGATCTACCGGCGGCGATGGTATTCAATAACAAGATGTGGATGATGGGCGGACGGAAGCTGCCCGGCGCGGAAAACTGCAATTCGGTTTGGTCGTCCACGGATGGCGCGGAGTGGGCCCTTGAGACGGACGATGCCGACTGGTGCCCGCGAGTGTCGCCTTCATGCGCGGTGTTCAAAGACAGGATGTGGATCCTGGGCGGGACGGAAAACTTCTACGAGGACAATGAGCAGACGTTGAAGAACGATGTGTGGTCGTCGGCCGACGGCAGGGACTGGCGACTTGAGGTGCGCCATGCGAGCTGGCCGAAACGCACGCACGCTCAGGCAGTGGTGTTCGACAACAAGTTATGGATGATGGGCGGCGGCGCCTGGAAGCCGCGGATGATCCCGCGCAATGATGTGTGGTGCTCTGAGGACGGGGTGAAGTGGACGCAGATGACCGATGCGGCACCGTGGCGGCCGCGGATCTGGTTCTCGTTGGTGGTGTACCGCGACAGAATGTGGGTGCTCGGCGGGTGGTCAGAGGCGGACGGGAATTTCGGGGACGTCTGGCATTCAAAGGACGGAGCGAATTGGACGGAACTGAGGTCGGAGGTGGTCTGGACGAAGCGACACGCGCCATCGGCGAATGTGTTCAAGGACAAGATATGGCTGGCCGGCGGCCATGCTGAACCCCTCAGCGGCGAAGTGTGGTCGCTGGATATTCCCGAAGCATGGTTTGGCGATCCGTGATGCGCAACGATGCCCGCTGGAATTTGCTGATCGATGACTCGGTGCCCGGCACACGTGGTCTGTATGCGATCGGCGGGTCCGTCTATCCGGCGGATGATGACCCTAGGATTGCGGGGCATGGTCCGAGCGATGCTCATTGATGGACCTAAGGCGCGTGTGGATCCGGCCGGGCCGCCGGCTTGAAGAGCATTGCCTATCTCATGGCGTATCTGAGCAAGGCCATGCGGCGATGTTGCCACAGCCGGCCAAGAAAGGGGGAATCACCGAGGCGTTGTGCGCGATCAATTGTCCGGTGCCGCCGACGTTTCGGCGATCTCAGCGAACACTGGGCGCAGCAGTTCGCGAAGAAGCACGTCGGCTCCATATGACGACAGGTGATCATCATCCGCGTAGTAGCAGCCGCCGGGATCGCTGATTCTGGACCTGTCCATTTCGTCGAAGCACCATGGGGAAGCGTCCAGCAATTCGCGACTGTCACCCGGCAGCGAGGCCAGGACCTCGTCCACATTCGCCTGTCGCGCCGCATGCTCTTGATGCGAGACGCCAAAGACACGGTCACGCCCCAGGAGACGTCCAATCACAATCTTCTTTCTCGGCTCGCCCGGCTGCGACGGGACTTGTTTCAGGATCCACACCTTGACGCCCAAATCACACAAGCGCCCCACTGTGCGATGCAGCCCGCGGCGCAGCACTTGTTTTGCTTCCTGACGTGAAACGGTTTGTGACCGCTCGTCACAGATGAGGAGCCACTCGTCCGGGCCGCGATGATCGTTTATTTCGCCTTCCACATAGACGGCCCATCGAGCCACGAGGATGACGTGCTTAATCCGCCGCGTCTCGATGAGCTCGAACACGTCATGGTTCCACTGCGTTTCAGCTTTCTTGCTGGCCGAACGCCACACATCGAGCAGCGGAGGCGTCGCGGGCATCATCGCCAGCGCGCCGCGGACGCCATGGTCCCGAGACAGGGCGTCGACCAGTGGGCTGACCACCGCGGCATGGCTATCGTCCCATATCAGATAATCAACCTGATCCTCCGGTCCCGCGCTTCGGCCGAGCTCGGGGATGCGGCCACCGGCAAGCACCGCGACGTCGGCGGCAAACCGCTCCGGCCTCGGTATATCCACGATGCCAAGAAACTCCTTGGAATAGCGACCGGATAGCCCGCCGGTCGCGAGCACACCCGCGGACAGCAACAGCAGGATAGCGGCCGAAACCGCGGCGGCAGAGAACAGCCGCGCGCCGCTCCACTTGAACCGGCCCCGACGGAACGGCGTCTCGATATACCGCCACGTCAGATAGGCCAGGGGGAAGCTGATGCCCAAGGCCACGACGGTGACCCACACGGGAAGGTTGTGCCCCATCCAATACCGGAAAAACGCCAATATGGGCCAGTGCCAGAGATACAACGGATACGATATCAGGCCGATGAGCACGAGCGGCCGGCTTGCGAGGACGCGTGCGACCCAGGTCAGTTGTGTCGCGTTGGCGTAAATGATCAGTGCCGTGGCCAGGCACGGAATGAGCGCTGTGAACCCGGGGAATCGCGTGGATGAATCATAGAGCCAACCCGCGGCAACAATCGCCGCGAGTCCGAGGCCGGTCGCCGCGTTGTCGCGCCACGGCACGCTGCGTCTGGGCAAACGGACGAACACCAGGAGCGCGCCGATCAGCAGTTCCCAGGCTCGTGTCGGTAAAAGGTAGAACGTCGCCCACGTGTAGGTCCGCACGCCCCATTCGCTGACCCCAAGCGAGATGACGGCCAACAGCAATAGCACGACCCAGGCAAATCGCCTGCAATAGCGGCACGCGGTGATCAGCAGGAGGGGATAGAAAAGGTAGAACTGTTCTTCGACGGCGAGCGACCAGGTGTGCAGTAACGGCTTGAAGTCGGCTGGGCCGGCGAAGTAGTTGGTGTCGCGCCAGAAGAAAATGTTCGCCACGACCAATTGCTGGGCGATTGTTGACTTCGCCAGGTCCTTCAGATCACTGGGGAACAGCAGGACCAATCCGACGATGAGCGTGATCGCGACGATGAAGGACGCCGCGGGGATGATTCGCCGCACGCGCCGTACCCAGAAGCCGGCCAGCGAATAGGTGCCGGCCCGCTCCTCCTTGCAGAGCAGCCCGGTGATCAGGAAACCGGAAATGACGAAGAAGACGTCTACGCCAATGAAGCCGCCGGTGAATCCCGCGCCCGCATGAAACAACAGCACGAGGATGACCGCGATTGCCCTGAGCCCATCGACGTCCGGTCGGTACTTGAACTCGACAGTCGATTGCTGGGCTGGATGCATGGTCACCAGACGTTTCAAACCGCAAGAAAGGAGTAGGGCGACACTTCGGATTTGGGTGCACCCCGGATGCGCCGCGGGGTGAGCTGGGCATCAGCTTAACACTACGGCGGGCGATCGACACGATGAATCAGTGAATCGTGGCTGCCCTAAGCACATCCGCCCATCGGCATAGGGGAAAATACGCGCGTTGGGCTGGCCGGGCTGAAAGGGACATGAAGTGATGTACCGGTCGGTCCTGGCGAAGGGGGTCTGCGCGTGCCGGGCCCAGAAGAGCGTGTGCATATCATCGGGCATCAGCGGATCGGGCTTGGGGTCGTGTCCAATCCGGGCGCGACCCAGGCGGTCGCGCGGCCACCTCCCGACGCACACGAAGCCAGCACGCGTGTTGTCGCGCCAAGGCGAGTAATAGATGAAGGTCTCGTCTCCGAGGCTTTCGAGGGCCTGGCCCGGCTCAGGTCAAGCTCCGCATCCCAAAGGCATTGATGTCCCACGGCACCGCAGCTACAGTTGCCCGGCCATCGATTGGAGGTCCGTATCCGCATGATTTGTGCGGCAACAAGACATCAGCCGCGCCGGCATTGTTTCGGCGCGGACGGTTTGCGCCCCCGGGCAGGGCGGTGACGGGTTCATGAATGACAAGGGCGACCAGGCACGAGGATGCTAACGCAGAGCCAACTTGAACAGTTCCATCACGACGGCTTTCTCGTGGCCCGGGATATCGTGCCGCGGGCGGTGATTCGGGATCTGCAGGAAGAGATTGACCAGACGATCGACACGCAGGCGCGCGCGCTGCAGGAGACGGGGGAGATCACGGAATTGCACGAGGCGTTGGGCTTTCTTCATCGGGCGACGGAGTTGTGCCGACAGTCGCCCAGAATTCTCGATCCGGTGACGAACGGCACGCACTGTGGCAGGGCGATGTTTGGACTGATCGCATGTTCGGCGATTCTCGATGTGATGGAACAACTGCTCGGGAGGGAGATCATTGCTTCGAGCATCTATCGGCTGCGCCCGAAGCTGCCCAACCGACCCGAGGGCGTGGTGCCGTGGCATCAGGATGCAGGTTACTTTGATACGTGCGCGGATGAGCACCTTGTGCCCACGTGTTGGGTGCCGCTGATGAACGCCACCGTCGATACCGGTTGCATGGAGGTGCTGCCGGGGTGCCATCGGCACGGCGTTTTCCGTCACTACTGGGCGGAGATCAAGGCGCCGTCACTGAGCATCCATCCGGACCACATGTCCGACGTCGAGCCGATCGCGGTGCCCGCGGAGGTGGGAGACGTTGTATTGATGACGAACATGACGCCACATCGGTCCACCGACAACCGATCCGGGCTGATCCGCTGGGCGGCTGATCTACGGTACAACGCGCCGCAGGCCGGCGACTACGGGCCGGGCGAGGCGTCCTTCCTGGCGCGGAGCAGGGCACGGCCGGGCGATGTCGTGACAGACTGGCGAGAGTTTGCCCGCCTTAGAGAAAACCACGTGCCGGCGGGCGACGTCGACCGCAAGTGGCTGAAGCAGGATGAAGAGACGTTCCTGGCTTGAGGCCCGTTTGGACGATCAGGCCGTCTGGGCCTACACGACGTTCAGATAGATGGGGCTCGACCAGGCCTCGTGGCCATCGCACTGCAGGACGGCAATCCAGTAGGGGTTTATCCCTGCGGCCGGCGTGGAGTCGGAGAAGGAAAACTCGAGCGTTCTCGGCGGTATGGTGCCGGGAGCTTTCTTGATAATCACTTCGCGGTCCTTCTCGGCACTGTCGTAGACCTTTGCCGAATCATCAATCTCAGCGACGGGCAGGCGGAACGACAGAGCGCTCGTGCTGAAACTGAGTTCCGCGTCCGCCGGTGCGTCCAACTCGATGGCGACACCGTCGATGTCGCCTGCCGTCGTCGATCGAATCTCAAGTGCATTCGCGGATGTTCTGGTGACGTCATCGCCCAGTTTCTCGAAAGCGAACTTCTCGAATCCGACGATGCGCCCGTGCGACAGCGAAATGCGGCCGTTCCAGTTCATCTTCCCCGCTGTCGGCCCGAGCTTGGGCCCCCGCCAATACAGCAGGTAACCGTGCTTCGCATGTTGATGTGGGTCCGTCAGTCGTGGCTTGTGTATGACTTCCGTGCCGCGCATGAGCGCCACATCCAGCAGCGGCGCGGTGCCCGCGATGGAGACGTTGAGGGTGGGCGAGATGCCATCAACGACATCTCCCATCATGGCGTCGCCCATCCGCACGTCGAGGACGATTCTCTGCCCGGATGTGGCGAAGCAATGACGGGACTTGATCGCGTTCCAGATCGACTCTCGGGTAAGCGACTCGGCGTAGATGCCGGTGTAACCGCCGGTGAGATCGAACGTCGTGTTCCATGCGGGGAAGGTGAGTGTCGGGGAGGTGAGTCCCAGTCGCCCGGTGTGGTCATCGCTGGCGCCGATGAAGCCAACGACGAGTCCACGGCGCATGGCCTCGATGGCAAGCCACGGGAATCGGCCGTGATGCGAGCAGATCTCCATGGCCGGCATGAGTTCGCTGTCAAAATAGTCGAGGTCGCAGGCACGGCCACCGACGTGTGGAATGAGCATGACATCACTGCGTCCTTGGAACTCTTCGGCGACGTCGCTGGTGCTGATGCGTTGATCCGCGGGGTCGGCGCGCCCGTCAAGTTGCAGGACGGAACTACGAAAGACCTTCGCTTCGTCGCCCAGGAAATAGACGTTGTGGTCTCCGCCTCGAGGTCGATGCGGCGAGTGCTCGTAACCCAGGAACGTGACGAAGCGTCCGGGCTCGTGGAAGCGCTTGATTTCCCGCTGGGTTTCCTGCCACCCTTCGGGCGGGAGTTGAAAGTCATTGCCCTGCCAGGAGGCCACGTCCATCAGCGCGCTGTCCCGTGAGAAGGACAGGAACTCCTCGACGGTGCCGGTGCCCGCTGTGCTATAGGTTTGCCCGTGCATGTCACTCCAGAACAGTGACGCGCTCGGCGCCTCGATTGAAGCGGTCACGGGGTTGGATTTGGCTTCAAAATGACCGGTGGCCGTTAAGTAGAAGATGCCGGACCTCTGGGCGGTCGCGGCGCCGATGTCGGCCACTCCGCGCGGCCATGCGGAGGGCGGCGACGGGGGGGGATCGATCGTCAGGCCTTCGGTGGGCAGCAGCGACACCGTCCCGGAAAAGGATGACGTGGGATTGCCCCAGTGATCGCAGACCCTTGCCTTGACATCAAAAGCGTCGCCGACGGTCACGCGGGATGGGACGATCAACTCGGCCCGGCATGCCGGGCCGGCGACGATGGTGACGCCGGTGTCCTGCTGGAGTTCCAGATAGCGCCCCATGCTCATGCAGTCGGCGCAGACGCGGAACGCATGCAAGCTATCGGGGAAAGTCTGCGCCCGGATGCCGGGCGATCCCTGCCGGCGGTCTCCCAGTCTGAGCGTGATCTTGTCGCCTGGCTGGAGCATTCCTTTTGTTGACGATATCACGATGCCGGCCCGCCACGGCGCGATGTTGATTCTTGGTTCAAAGCTGAGGGCCAGCGAAGCGTCGCCATCGGTCTCCACGGTCGTGAAGCCACTTGCCCAAGGGACATCGAATTGGGGCGCCTCCATGTCGCACACACTTCTGCGGAAGACGGCCAGCTTGGAGTAATGACCAAACCCATAATCGCCGACCACGATCGAGATCGTCCAGGAAGCCATACTTCCGGCCGGCACGGGCGTCTGCGGAGAAACCAAGGCGCTTCCGATGCGTGATGACAGATTCATCATCGATCCGCCATGCGTGTCGTTCCTTCCCGACGTTTCATCCTGTGTCATGTTTGGCTTTCTGATGTCGTCATCGATCGCAGAGGGAAAAGCTACTCGAGCACTTCGAGATATCCGTCCGGCAGGCGCGCGGCGCACACCTGTGTGTCGCGGCCCAGCGTCGGGCATTGTAGATCACGTTGTGGTTGTCTGCCGTCAGATCGGCGTGGGTGTGCGTTCGTTGCCGGACGGCCCGCCTATCCGGTATGACGAGGATAGGGCAGTCAATGGCGACGGTTTTCATGGGACTTAGAACGTGATGGTCAGACCGCCGTCGGCGACGAGCATGTGCCCGCAGATGTAGGTGCATTGGTCGCCGCTGAGGAAGAGGATCACGTTGGCCATTTCCTCGGCTTCACCGGCGCGGGCGAGGGGGATCTTCCGTTGTCCGACGTACCATTGCTTGAAGGTGTCGGTGGTCGTTTCATCGACGCCGTTGACGACGCTCATCGCTGTGTGGATGCATCCGGGCGCGACGGCGTTGACGAGGATGCCATACTCGGCGAGGTCGACAGCCAGGGCGCGTGTCCACGCCGCCACGCCGCCCTTGCTTGCGACGTAGGCGCCGATGGGCTCGGCGGCGAGCGCCTGGACCGACGCGACATTGACGATGCGGCCATATCTGCGTTCGATCATGTGTGGCGCGACGAGCTTCGCCATGACGTAGCCGGCTTCGAGATTGACGGTCATGGTCCGGCGCCACTGCTCAAGTGTGCTGTCGACGTGTCGCGGGTAGTGGCAGAGGCCGGCGTTGTTCACCAGGATGTCGATGCGGCCATGTGCGGCGATCGCCTGTTTGACGCCATCGGCGAGCGCGTCATGGTCGGACACATCGGCGGTGACGGGGGTAATGCCGTCGACGGTTTCAAGGCCGGCCGCATCACGATCAATGCCGATGACGATCGCGCCCTCGGCGATGAACCGCTCGGCGGTCGCTTTGCCGATGCCTGACGCGGCGCCGGTGACGATTGCAATTCTGTCGGAAAGTGCGGGCATGTGGTCAACTGCCTTCTCTTTCGTTTCGCCATTCAATCTTACAGTCAGCGGACCTGGTTCTGTATGGAACCGAACAGCGACCGCAGTCGGTCGAGTCGATCGGCGTCGAGGTACGGCGGGTCCATGGCGCGTAGATTCTCCTGAATGCGCTGCGGGCTGCGGGCGCCGAAGCAGACGGTGTCGATCGCCTGGGCGAGCACGAAACGGAGAGCCGCTTCGGGGATGGAGTAGGGTTCGAGGAAGTCAAACAGATCGGGCGATGTGTAGGGTGGCTCGTCAGGCAGGTTGGTGCGCTCGATGTGGCGGCGCACGCATTCCCGTGCGGCGGGCACGCTGATCAGGCCTGATTCCTTCGATGCCTGATTCAGCGGCATCATCACCACGGTGCCGACGCCGTGTTGGCGGCAGAGCGGCAGCAGATCGTAGATCGCCGACGGCAACAGGAAGTTGACGGTCAACATCACCACGTCGAAGGCGCCGGAAGGCACGGCCCGGTTGAGCACCGAGTGCGTGCCGTCGGCTTCGGACAATTCGCTGATGCCGATGTAGCGCACCTTGCCCTGGTCGCGGAGTTTGACCATGGCTTCGTAGCAGCCGTCCTGCATGAATCGATCATACGACTCGACAGTGCGCATGCCGTGACCGAGGAAGATATCGATGCGGTCTCGTCGCAAGCGGCGCAGGCTCTGTTCGGCCGACGCAATGACGGTGGCGGGCGTGCCCGTGAACTTGGCCCAGGGCGCGAAGCTGTCGTACGGCAGATGCTTGGTTTCGACGAGGACATCGTCATGTCCGGCGAGCGCGCGGCCGAGAGCCTGCTCGGATTCGCCGTAGCCTTCTGCGGTGTCGATCAGGTTGATGCCGGCATTGATCGCGGCGTGCACGGCGGCGTCGAAGTCATTGGGGCTGTCGGCGCCGCGGGCAGCGCCGTAGCTTAGTTCCGAGACGTTCAGGCCGGTGCGGCCAAGAGGGCGAAAGCGCATGTCTTCTCCAGCGTGCTCCTCATCCTCGCTGCGGGACGAGGGCCTACGGTTGACGACGTATCAGAGGCGAATGGTTTCGCCGCTCTGGGCGGAGCGAAGGGCGGCGTCCTGGATTCGCACGTACGCCAGCCCATCGGCTTCGTTCGGCGAAACGTCGCCGTCGGTTTCGATGGCATCGATCAGAGCCTCGTAATGTTCCCACCGCTTGCCGACGGTGTCGAGGCGATCGGACTTAAACGAGCCGGTAGCGCCGTCGGCGAACCATTCGGCGCTGAACCAGTTGTGACGAATGTGTCCGCGCTCGCAGATCAGATCGAACGTCACATAGCCCGGCGCCTGCCATGCGGGGTCCATGACCCAGTGCACGTCGATCTGTAGGTATCGATTGTCGCGAAAGGTGATGACCATGTTGGTCACGTCGTCCTGATCGAAGTCGCGGCAGTAGCGGCCGGTGTGGCACCACACCGACTGCGGCTGGTCGCCGGTGAGAGGCAGGAACGTGTCGAACACGTGGGGGTCATACTCGGCGGGGGGGAAGCAGCAATTGCGATCGACCATCCAGGCTGAGGGCGTGATGGGCGCGGCGACGAGGCGGTATAAGCCGGCACGCACCGCGCCGAGAGGACCATCGTCGGCGGTCCAAGCCTGTAGCTCGGCGTAAAGATCTGACGCCAGCGCTCTGAGCGTGGGGTGGAAGCACTTGACGCCGGCGGCGTGAATCGCATCGACGATGCGCCGGCCGTCGGCGAGGTCCACGGACATGGGCTTTTCGAGCATGAGGTGCTTGCCCGCGGCGGCCGCGGTTTCGACCATGTCGGCGTGGGTGAACACGGGCGTGAGGATGGCGACAATATCGACATCGTCAGCGGTGAGCACTTCCTCGGCGCTGCCGGCCTGGCGCGCGCCAGTGGCGGCGGCTGCGGCGGCGCAGAGCTCGGACGCGGGATCGAAAACCGCCGCGCAGCGCAGGCGATCGGAGTGATCGAACGTCAGACGGTGCTGCTGGGAGACCATGCCACAGCCGACGATGCCGACACCATAGGTCTTCATGATGCCAGCAAGGTAGTCCCGCGGGGCGGCGCGTCAAGGACCGAATGGGCGACGGGATACGCCGCGCTTGAGGATTCTGTCCGTGCTGATAAGGAAGACGTTTGGGCGCATGAGGTGATCTGCGTTGGGCGGGTACCTGCTGAACGGTGAGCGTACCCAACGATTCGGGCCGTAAAGCGAAGCGGCACGGTCTGAAATGTACGAGTCGATGGGCAGGGCGCGTGCTCTGCATTTTCATCATTTAGTGATGTGTCTTCTGTAGGCCTTGTTGTCAGAGGCAGGAACGAATACGAGATCTGTCTGCATCTGCTCGGGCGACAGCCTACCTTTGAATTTGCACAAGTAGTCGAGGGACGTTTCCCATGGACGGAAGTGTTCTGCAGATTCTGCACTTCGGCGCTGGAGGCCGTCTGCATCGAGATCACCAGCGAAGTGGATCTCCATTCTGTCTCCACAGCTCATCTTCTTGTCCGCCAAGAAGTAGATCAGCACCTCAGTGTCGATCCCGATGGTTGATGTCAGCGCAAGCGGGTACACAGGGGAGGTGGTGTCAAAACGGAGGATGATCGGGTCAATCAGACCATCGAGCCCATCGGCAACATCCGCTTCCAAATCGGCCCGGACCTCGGCGACCACGAAACACCACCCTCTTTGGATGTAACGATCGAGAACGGGTGTGTCAGAGGCCGTAAATTGGAAGCCGTTCTCGGTCAGCCACGCGATCAGGTCAGCGCTGTTGGTCGCCTTGATCACTTTGGCATCGTATACCCCGACTTGCTCAGACCATAGCACTTCCACTCTCGGTATGGCACGGGGCCACACTGGGTAAGGGCGGACGAGGGCAATTACGACGGCGAGGAGAAGGCAGCAAAACGTCAAGCGGGCGAGTAGCGCGCGTCGCCTGCCAAGCGATCCAAGTCGGGGTGCAAAGATGGACAACTCGTAAAGCAGGAACAACACAACGCACCCGGCAACGGCAACTGCCAGAAGTGTGCCCCAGAGCGCATCCCCACGTCGTGTGACCCTCGGCTGAGAGACTGCGCCGAGCCGGGAGAAGAGATTCTCGGCCTCCGGCGCCGTCATGCTCGCGAGCTCCGGCACTGACGGCGCGGGCAAGACCCAACCCATGGCTGCGTTGGCGGAGGAAACATCCGATGTCTCAAAGTTGCTCTGAAGCACGAGGGTTTCCTTGCCGTCGTGATACAGAATCAACGCACGCTGGTATGGAATGTCAGGAGGGACGCGCTCCCGCGCGTAAAACTTACCGTCAGCGACGCATGTGGCTGCTGACAGGAGCAAGACCAAGATGGCGGAAGCCTTGTTCACCTGTTCGTTCACCCAACCGGCGCTTCAATGGCGCTGCATTGATCGCAGATCGCAGCCATGGCGCAGATGAGATTCACGTGTTCCCGTTGGCTTCCGTGACAACTACGAGAGGAAGCGGGAATCCTGCCCGCTTGGTAGGGCCGAGGATCGTCCGCGGCAGCCAACATCATCCAGCTTTGAGACGCGCGGTTCAAGAGGTGTGGGTTGGGCGGGAGGATGTGGTTCGCGATTGGCGTTGCGGGGATGTGCCTGGTGTGGTTAGTCGATCGGGACCGGGGGCGTTATGGTGCCGGGGATGTGTTTGTTGGCCCAATGGATCATTTCGATGAGGACGGGGCGGAGTTCGAGGCCTTTATCGGTGAGGTGGTATTCGTGGCGGGGGGGATTGTCCTGATAGGGTTTGGATTGGATGAGGCCGAAGCGCTCCATGCGTTTGAGGCGGTCGGCGAGGATGTTGGTGGGGATGTGCTCGGGGGAATCGGTGAACTGGTTGTAGCGGGTCTTGCCGAGCCAGATCATGTCGCGGACGATGAGCAGGGACCATTTGTCGCCGACCAGATCGAGGGCAGCGCAGATCGGGCAGGGCGAGCGCATGTCCGGTGAGTCGGGGGGTGTTGATTTTCGCCGTGGCATACTATTTTTCACCGTCGGCCGTTTTCTACTTGCATTTTACAAGTTACGTGGATAATATCCAGTGACTTGCATGGTGCAAGTGACAGTTTCCCCTTGGTTTTTCGCAGGAGCATGAGCGATGTCGAATCTGATTCAGGCGTATCTGGACGAGCTGGAGGTCGAGGCGGGACGGACGCAGAAGGTGCTGGAGGCGGTGCCGGCGGACAAGCTGGACTGGCGGCCGGCCAGTGACAAGGCGATGACGCTGGGGCAATTGGCCCTTCACGTGGCGGGCTCGCCGAGCTTCGCGGTGATGATGATTTCCGATGATTCGTTCGACATGGGCGCGCGGGGTGAGGCGTTCAAGACGCCGGCTGACAAGGAAGAGATTCTCGCGGCGTGGCAGCAGAGCCTGGCGGACATGACGGCGGCGATCAAGTCGATGGATGAGGCCCGGGCGATGAGCCTCTGGACGGTGAAGATGGGCGATCAGGAGATCATGTCGATGCCGCGCATCGGCGTGGTGCGGCACATCATGATCAATCACATGATCCACCATCGTGGGCAGCTTACGGCGTACTATCGCTGCGTGGATACGTTTGTGCCGGCGACGTACGGCATGAGCGCCGACGACAATCCGTTCGCCGAGGCGATCGCGGCCGCGGAAGCGAATTGATCGGCGGGCGTTGAGATTGAGCGGGCGGCTGCACGGCGGCGTCAGGCGGGGTATGGTGTTGTCCGGCACTGATGCGGCCGCGGAGCAGACGACGTGCAACATCATCTCAAAGACGTGTTGGATCGTGGACAACCTGCGTTCGTCTCTCAGCTCCGCCTTGGCACACCGGCCATCGCGGAGCTGTTTGGCCATGCGGGATTCGACGGGCTTTCGATTGACAGCGAACATGCGCCGCAGACGCCGAGGGGGATTCAAGCGCAGCTTCAGGCGATCGGATGCACGCCGGCGTCTTCGATTGTTCGGATCCCGAGCGTGAACGAGGAACTGATTCGACTCTATCTGGACATGGGGGCGGATGGGATTCTGGCGGCGTTCGTGAACACGCCGGAGGAGGCGGAACTGGGGGCGAAGTCGTGTCGGTATCCGCCGCGCGGGATTCGTGGATTCGGCCCGTCCCGAGCCACGGCGTACGGCCTGAATAACGCTCAGGCCTACATGGCAGAGAGCGATGCGAACACGCTGTTCATTCCGTTGATTGAGTCGGTCGAGGCGATTGAGAATATTGAAGCGATCCTGTCGGTGGACGGCGTGGACACGTGCGGGATCGGGCCGGTGGATCTTTCGATCTCGATGGGGATACCGTTTGAGTTCACCTGCGCGCGGTTCCGTGAGGCGGAAGCGGCGGTGCTGGCGGCGGCGAAGAAAGTGGGCAAACCGGCGGGATTGGGCGTGATCGGTTCGGGGGAGCCTGCGGACTTGGCGCGGCGTGAGATTGAGATGGGATTTCGGCTCCTTTATGTCGCGGGTGATGAACCGCTGCTCAGCGAGACGGCGCGCCAGACGATGACGTACCTGAATCAGGTGCGAGACAGCGTGAAGTGAAAAACGAATCATGACACTTGCCGAAGCACTGATCGAACTGGGTGTGCATGATGACACGCTGACGTCGGCGGAGCGCGCGTCGCTGGACCGGGATGGTTTTTTGTATCTGCATGATGTGTTCACCCCGGAGCAGGGCGAGCGCATGCTGGCCGAGCGCAATCGGCTGGTGAAACTTGAGAAGACCGGCGATGGCGGGCCGCTGCATTATCTGGAGCAGATGCAGAACAAGTCGGATGCGTTTGATGTGTGTTTGATGTGTCCGCGGTTGCTGTCGGCGGTGAATCAGGTGCTGCGGGGAGATTTTGTCTGGCAAGGCGTGCACTCTCAGCGGAACATGCCGGGGGGCGGTCAGGCGGCGTTGCATCAGGATGGTGAGTGCACGGCGGCGGGTCAGTACATCACGTGCAACTCGATGTGGCCGCTGGTGGATTTCACGGAAACCAACGGGGCGACGCGCGTGGTGCCGGGCAGTCATCTGTGGGGCAAGGGGCCGGCGGATGTGATGGATGATCCGGCGGCAACGCATCCGGATGAGAAGGTGCTGGTGGCGCGGGTGGGGACGGTGGTGGTGTTCAACGGGAACACGTGGCATAACTCGACGCTGAATCAGATCGATACGGAGCGTTATGCATTGACGAGTTTTTGGGCGCGGCCGCCGCACAGTTTCTTTGATACGACGCCGAGCGATGAGGCAAGGGCGCGCTTCGGTGAAGCGGCGCTTCGACTGATGCCGAGCAGTTCGGACGAGATCAATCCTGTATTTCCACGCCGGCCCGCTTGAGCATGCCTTCGAGGTTGCCTTCGCGATCGAGCATGCCGAGGAACGCCAATCGCCGCATCGGGTGCCCGCCCTTACGCAGGAAGTTATCGATGACATCGGCCAGCGTATCGATCGAACTCTTGTCGCCGGTGAGGTGGATGTATTGCCACACGGCCTGAAAGTCCATCGATCGCGAATCGTTGACGCTGAAGCGCGTCGGATCGATCAGTTTCTCCAGCAGCGCGAGCAGCAGCGTCTTCACATCTTCATCGCCGGTCGTTTCCCAGATGCGATACATGCCGTAGTAAGTGGAGAAGTCACCGTAGCCGGTGATCCATTTCAGGTGTGCGCCCTGGGGGTAGGGGTACTTCAGATCGCCCCACTGCTCGAACCACTTGCGAGCGAAGTTATCGATGATGACTTTGGCGGCATCGATGTATTTCTGTTCACGCGTGAGTCGATGCGCGGCGGCGAGATTGACCAGGGGCATGCCGGCTTCGCGCCCGTCGCAGCAGATATGTTCGAGATAGTTTTCGCTCCAGAAAATCTGGTTGTCGGCGACGCGAATCACGACGTCTTTGGCGCGCGGGTCGCCGGTGAGGTAATAGTAGGCGAGGATGCCTTCGGCCCACTGGTGCGAGGGGTAGACACAACCCATGAAGTGGTCGTCGGTGTGGGCGATCAGGCCGCCGTTTTGTCGGGGGTTGGATGACCAGAGGCAATGATCAACTTCCATGTAGTGCAGGGCGGAGGTCTCGCCGTAGTCGAGGCCAAACGGCCGGCCGGTGCGGAGGTAGGTCTGGAGGGGGACGAAGACGGCGTTGTCGTCTTCGTTGTTGCTGTAGCCGTCGGCGCCGCCGCCGTCGCCATAGTTGAACATGCCGGTCGGATCGTGGCGGGCGTAGGTGAAGCGGACGGGTTCGCCGGGCACGCCGGTGAGTTGGTTTTCGAGGTGCGGATATTTTTCGGGCTGATATTCCAAAACGTGGTGACAGTCGAGCACCTGACAATGGCGCGCCCAGGCGGGATCGAAGCTGATCGCGACCGGCTCGACAAGCTGCACTTCCCATTGCAGGGCGCGATCTTCGACCGCCTTGGCGTCGAGCATTTCGGGCACGGCGGTGATGGAGAAAGTGTGCGACTTGCTGACGCCCTGCACGGTGCGCATGGGCGTGGCCCACTCGGGCCAGATCGAAACGGTCAGCACGTTCTCATCAATGGCGACGCTCTTGGGATGCAGTTGCTTCCAGTCGCGCATGCCGAAGACGACCGTGGTGTCGGCCGACTGCCAGCCGAGGTAGGGGAAGACCTGGCGGACGCCGCCGGTGCCGTACCCGGCGCGGAATACGTAGTCACCGGTGGGGTGCATGAAGACGGGGTAATCGCTCATGTCTTCGCGCAGGGAATCGAAGTTGCGCAGGAAGATCTGCCCGGCGGTGTGGGGGACAAAGTCCCGTTGGTAGTGGTTGATCTCGTTGATGGAACTGGACACGATTTCGATGTTCTCGGGGACCTCAATGAAGCGCGGCCAGCAACCTTCGCCGTGATTGATCTGGTGCATCAGCTTTCTGGCGTCGCCGGGCATGCGCGTGGGCATCACCATGCGCATGGCTTTGAGTTCGGTGACGCCTTCGCTGGGCTGGCGATTGATGAAGGTGTGGACGATCTTGACGTCGGCGCGATCGGCGGTGACGGTCAGCCGCAGCACGTAGTCCATGAGGACGGTGTCGTCGCGGGCGACGTGGCGGCCTTCGATTTTCACGGTGGTGCGCAGGCGGTTGGTGTGTTCGATGCTGACGGTGCGCCGGGCGTCGAGCGAGGCGCGGAAGACCTTTCCGTTTTGATCGACGACTTGGAGATCGACGAGATCTTCGGCACCGATCAGCGGCCGGCCATTGATGGTCAGGTGATGGATCAGGGAGCCGGCAGTCTTGTTGATCGCCAGTTCGGTCAGGCCGTTGGTGACAGTCAGCGTGCCGGCGGCATCATCGACCTTGATCGGATGATCGACGGGCGTGTGGGGATTGGGTTTGAAGGTGATGTAGACCTTCTTCTTCTGCTCGGCCGCGAACGAGGTGATCGTGTCGACGAGCATCCACTCGATGCTGTTGTCGGGCCGACGTTGCAGCACGGTTGCTTCGCTGGGCAGGGCGTCGCCCTGTTCATCGATGAGTGACACTTCGTCGACGTCGGTGATTTTGCCCGGCGGCAGGGGGACGCCGCGACTGATGGGGTAGTCTGGGAACTCGGCGACGGTCTCGTTGCCCAGACGAATCTCACCACGGTCCATGGGAGTGCTCCTAAGTTGGGGCGGCGAGTGTGACGGTGGGGACAGGCAGTGTCAAACCGGATCACGGGCGGGGCGGAGGGACGGGGGATGTGATTCGACGGGAGGGCGGGCGGCTTAGAATTCGCGGGTGACGACGCCGTCGGCCATGGCGTTGAGCGTGCTGCGGGCGAGGCTTTCGGGGAGCTGGGCGACGGCCGACTTGGCGACGGCGATCAGGCGCACGGCGCGCTGGTGGGCGTAGTCGACTGCATTGCTGGCCGAGAGCATTTCGCCGATGCGTTCGAAACGGCCGTCGTCATTGCTGCGGAGCAGATCGATGAGTTGCTGGCGGTCGGCCGGGCCGGCGGTTTCGAGGCGACGAATCAGCGGCAGCGTGAGCTTTCCTTTCTCCAGATCCTTGCCGAGCGACTTGCCGACGACTTTGGGATCACCGGTCAGGTCAAGCACATCGTCGATGATCTGGAAGGCCATGCCCAGCGCGTCGCCGAACGATTGCATGGCGTCGCAGATTTCGCGGGGCGCGCCGCCGGCCAAAGCGCCGAGACGGCAACTGACGCCACACAGCACGCCGGTTTTGCGATTGATGATCTGTTCGTAGGTATGCTCATCGAGTGACCAGTTGTTGCGGTTGGCCAGTTGGAGCAGTTCGCCCTCGCAGACGGTGTTGGTGGCCTGAGCGATGAGTCGCGCGGCGGGGATCGAGCCGATGGATGAACACAGGTGGTAGGCGTGGGAGATCAGGTAGTCGCCGAGCATGACGGCGGCTTCGTTGCCGTGCAGCAGGTTGATGGTCGTGCCTTTGCGTCGGACCTCGGATTCGTCGAGCACATCGTCGTGGACGAGCGTGGCCATGTGGACCATTTCGACGACGGCGGCGAGGGTGCGGTGGGCGTCGTTGATGGGACGCTCGGGGGCACCGGCCATGCCGCTGACGAGCAGGAGCATCGGGCGCAGCATCTTGCCGCGGTACTGCTCGAGGTGGCGGACGAGGTCGTTGACGAACGGCAGCTCGCTGACAAGTTCGGCGGTGAATCGGCTTTCGACCTCGGCGAGTTCGATGTCGAGCCGGTTCCCGATCGCTTCGTATTGCGATGTTTTGCCAAACAATGTGGCCAAGCCAACACCCTCACAGAATTCCGCCGCATGCCGTGCGAACGGATTTATCGACAGCCCATGCTAGGCGATGCGGGTGCCGTTTGCACCTTTTGACGCCGTGTCGCTGAACCGCTGGTCGCGAACGGCCTCCACCTGTCGCCGTATCAGATCGGTGAGATGATCCCGGTTCTGATGCGGGCCGAAGGCGGAATCGGCAGGGGTGACGGCCCCGTCCAGTGAGTCGATGGTGAACGGGCGGCCGAACGTGACGGTCGCGTGGGACGGGCGGAAGAATGAGCCAAAAACGGTCTTACATTGCGGGGTGCCGTCGATCCACACGGGGACGATCGTGGCGCGGCCGCGCTTGGCGATCATGCTCAGCCCGGATCGCCACGGACGCATGGTGGCGCGATCACCAGTGTTGAGTCCGCCCTCGGGGAAGATGCCGACGATGCGTCCCTGGCGGAGCATGTCGATGGTGCGTCGCAGCGCGGCGCTGGCATCTGCTTCGCGATCCACGTCAATCGGTTGCACAGCGCGCCAGAAGAATCCCAACCACCAACGCATATACTCGCGCGCCATCATGTAGTGAACCGGCCGGCGCATGGCCGCCTGAATGAGGAACGGATCGATGCCGGCGGTGTGATTGGCGACGATCAGCACGGGTCCATCGGAGGGGACGTTTGATGCGCCGTTGACCTTGAGTTTGTGCATACCGAAGCAGTAGAGCCTTCCGATACGCCACAGGAGATTCAGCATGCGGGTGGGGGCCGGGCCGCGCAGGACGTATCGCGTCACGCCCCAGACCGCGGCGCCGATCAGCATGAGCGCCAGCGCGTAGACGAGGGGGATCATCCACTGCTCGGACCTGGGCAATCGCCAGATGGTGAAGGCGATACAGACCTTGGCGAAGTCGCTGGCCATCTCCTTGAAGCCGAACACACGGCCGCGATAGAGGTCGGGCGCGAACTGTTGGAGCATGGTGTTGATGTTGACCATGAGGATGCCGCCGAACACGCCGGTGAGCACGGCCATGGCGATGAGCAGGATGAAGCCGGGCACGGAGACGAGCAGGATCAGGCAGATCCCGGCGCCGATCATGCCGATCACGACGAGCAGTTCGCCGCCGACGCGCGTATTGAGGAAGCTCAGGATGATGGCGCCGATCAACATGCCGGCGCCGAACCCGCCGCCGAGGTAGGCGAACTTCGCCAGCGATCCGGTGATCATGGCGCCGGCGGCCATGACGATCGACGTGCCACCCCAGAACACGACACCGGCGCCGGTAAGCGCCAGCAGCGGGCGGTGGTGGATCACATAACGCGCTCCATCGGCGATCTCATGGAGGGACTGGCGCAAACTTCGGCGGCGCTCGATGTCATCGCGCAGGTGGTGTCGCTTGGCGGGGGTCTTCAGGAAGATCCAGACCAGGCCGGAGACCATGTAACACAGAGCCGAAACAAGGATGCACCATCGGAGGGATCGCTCGGCGAGGGGACCGCCGATGCCGAAGCCGATGAGGTTGCCGATGACGCCCAGCCCGAGCACGGCGGCGTTGGCGCGTTGGAGCTGCGCGTAGCCGACAACGTTGGGGATGACGCTGGTGCGGGCGGGCGTGAAGGTCGCGGCAAGGACGCCGATCGCGAAGAGCAGGCCCCAGATTTTCCAGATGTGATCGACTTGTAATCCGAGCAGCGGGACCGTGAACCATTCGGTGTATAGCGCCGGTTGGGGTCCGCCGCCATCTTCCAACAGGAAGAACGCAAAGAGGATCAGCAGGCCGCGCCCCTGATCGGCTACGAACATAAGCCACTTGCGGGGGAGTCGGTCGGCGAGCCAGCCGGCGATCGGTCCCCACACGACGTAGGGCAGGAAGAACCAGAAGTCCTTGCCGGCGACGATGCTGGGATCCTGGAGGTACCGGCCGGGTAAATCGTCTTCAAGGACTTTGTATCCGAGCAGGGCCATGCCGGACAGCATGACGAGGCGATCGGCGAAGCCGCTGGCGAACGTGCTGGACCACAGGAAATGGAAACTCAGGTTGCGCGCCAGCTTCGGCGGCTCGATATGGGCGGCTGAGGCGGCGGACATTGCAGGCAGCGTAACGGGGGCTCGTCAGCGGGCCAAGTAAGCCGCGGCGATGATGTTAACGAGCGGCGGGTTGGGTGCTGGGTTGCGTCGTGGGTTGCGTGGTGGGTCGTGTCGTGGGCTTGGGCGGATCGATGATGGTGGCGGTGACGGTGACTTTGAGCGGCGGGCCGTCGTCGTCGAAGTTGCCTTCGGCGGTGGCGCGGACGGTTTTGGCGAACTTGACCTTGCCCGGCTTGCCTTTGGGCGGTTCGAGGCTCGTAGCGAAGTAGAAGCCGCGTTTCATGTCGTAGCGCAGCCAGGGCACGAAATGAAAGTCGTTGATGGTTTCGGTTCGGGCCGAGAGCTTGCCGTCGGGTTGGATGTAGTCGGATTCGGCGACGCGGACCTTTTCAAACGACCAGATGTTCAGCCCGCCACAGCCGACGGTTATGGGCATCTCCACATCGATGATGTTGCCTTTGCGCGTGGTCTTGGATGCGGTGTGCGTGGTGTGGTAATTGACGGGGCTGGACGATTCAATGTGGAATCGTACGGTTACGACGCGGGGGCTGACTTCGCTTTTCCGGAAGATGGCGTACTCACGGGAGTTCATCTTCAGGCTGCGTTTCTTGTCAACGGAGTACGAGAAATCGCTGGAGCGCACGCGCCCGGTGGAACTGACCAGGAACTTAAAGTCTTCGTTGCCGCGGCCGGAGTTGTACAGGTTGTCGACACTGTAGGTGCCGGGGATGACGGTCCAGGTTTGTGCGCCGAGGTCTCGTTTGAGCGTGTGGGGCTTGATCAGTCCGGGGACGTAATAGGATCCGGTCTGACCGGCGTTGGCGTTGTAGATGATCTGATGGGTGTTGAGCTTGAGCGTGGTATCGCCGGGCCGGAAGCCGGTGACCATCTTGTGCTTCTCGCCGCCTCTTGAGACTTTGGCCACGCCGGTGCCGGCGGCGTTGATGGTGAAGGAGAAGTCGCTGCTGCCGCGGCCAGCGTTGTGATAGAAATCGACCTGGTAGGTTTCGCCGGCCTCGAGACCGGGCAGGACGACCATCGGCGCATCGGCGGGGAGCGGGATCTGCCTGGGCAGCTTGACGCCGTGCACGGTCCCGCCGGCGGCGTTGGCAAAGCCGTTGAGATCGAGCGTTATGTCGACGGCCCACGCCGGGCTGACCATGATGAGACACGCGCTGATGATGACGGCGGGGTGGCATCTCATCGAAAGGCTCCTGGCGCAGTCGCCGGCCGGTCACGGGCTGGTCCGAGCGCGGATGATGCCAAAGACGATTCGCAGGACGATAATGATGCCAATCATCACGACGATGCGACTGATCGTGGAGGCGGGCCAGTCGGGGGAGTCGGTGGTGGACGCTTCAGGTGCGGTGACGAGCGCGTCGGCCGACGCCTCGGCGTCCCCCACTGCTGTGGCATCACCGGCCCCGGGATTGAGTTCAGAGGGAAGGTCATAGGTCGCTGCGACGGGGGCCGCGATCGCGGCGAACGCAAACAGGCACAGAATGATCAACTTCTGGGTCATTGGATGCCTATCATGATAGGTGAAGGCAATTCGGTCGTGCATGACCTCAAAAAGAAGGGTTATGCGGACGTGCTGGTTCGAGACGTGTTGCCCTCACGCCACAGGATTTATGGTTTGATGTGGCGTGTGCTCAACACCGGGCGCATCCCCGAACCGGGCATGCCGACGTAATCCACTGGTATTTAATAGCTTAGGATTCAGGCCACGGTAGTATGGGCCCGTGGCATCGGCTTTGTTCAGATTTGGGGAGTTCGCCTTTGAGCCGGTGAATCGTCAGTCGCCCGGAAAGAAAGAGACGCACGGAGAGAGAGTTTTCAAACGGCTCACGTGGACGGAGGAGAGCAGTTTGGATCGGCAGGCCCGGGTGAAGTTCTATCGGGCCGGAGAATGGGAGACGCCATGCGCCGCATCGCGCTATGTCTGATGACCGTCGCCTTGACCGCCGCCCTGGGCCGACCGGGGTTGGCCGGCGACGAGCCATTGGCGCCGAGTTACGGCTATCACGCTGAGGGATTTGATTGGCATGAGGGCGGGGCGCGTTTGATCCTGCCGCCGGAAAACCATCCGGAGGTGGCGGTGTCGCGTTCGCTGGCGGCGCAGCCGGTGCATCCGTATCTGATGGAAGTCCAGATCGGCGATGATCGCGATCTAACGAGCGGGATCCTCACGACGTACATCGATCCGCTACAGCGGCTCGACGGCAACGAAGGCATCGATGACAACCATTCGCTGGTGAAGCTTCAGCGGCTGTACCGCGGGTTGAAGGGTGTGACGACGAGTGATCTGGCGGCGGCGAGCCAGGCGACGCTTCGGGCGCGGCCGCGTGGTGCTTCTTCGAATCGCGCGCAGGTGGTTCTGCCGATCGGCGTGAGCCGCATGACACCGATGAATCTTCATGATGTTGACGGATCGTCGGCACGATCGGTGATCATGGTACCGCGTCGAATGGATTGGGATTCAACCAAGACCCCGTCTGAAGGTGGTGCGCCGAAGCAGGCAGTACCCCAACCCAACACTGACCCCCAGGAGACAGAGGGCAAAGATCCGCGGATCGTCCATGCCAAATGACCCGTAGCGATATTCCCGCGTAGTCCAATTTTGCCCCCTGATTGAGCGAGTCCCGGTGCATCCTCTGCCCGGGCTCGCTCTTTTTCATGGGTATTCGGAGTCCATATTCAGCCGTGTTGCGACGTCAGGAGCGCGGGGTATACTTTTTTATGGATGAATCGGGCGGCCCGCAACGGGAGCGTTGCGATCAAACAAGGAGCGTGTCATGCGCGCCGGACCTCTTACCGTCACAATGATTGTTTGCCTGTTCACTTCGCCGGTATGGTCGGAGTTTGAAAGCACGACGCTCGCGCCGCTGCCGGGCACGGCGGACGTGGATCAGCGGCCGTGGGATGTGTCGGTACGGGCATTCTTCGGACACACGGATAACGTGCAGGTGGTGCCGGACTCGACGTTCTTCACCGGCACGAGCGATGATGAGTATGTCGGCTACGCGGTGCGAGGCGTGTGCCGCCCGATTCAGAACGAGGATCTGACGGTCGGCCTGACCGGCAACGTCAGTCAGTTGTTCTATCTGGACAACGCGACCGGCGGCGGGGGCACGACGCACGACTATGACCTGGCGGTGATCGTGCCGGGCGTGTTCGCGTCATTGAATCACACGCTCGGCGATCTGTCGGCGACAAGCACGCTGGCGTACAGCTTCCGTTATGAAGAGGGGCGCGACGTGGCGGCGATCGGTTTGAACAGCCACGCGCTGCAATTCAGGAGCGCGCTGCATCTGACCCCGGAATTTGATGTGTCGGTTGGTTACGCCCATGTGTGGGATGACTTCGCGGTGTCGTTCCCGGGGCCGGGACTGAACGAACGCGACTCGGACCGTGACGTGATCACCCGCATTTCCCAGATGATTCCTCAGATGTGATATAATTCTGAGGCGTTTGGGCCTGCAAAACAAGGGCTTTCCGCTATTCTTGGCACATT
>NYZD01000153.1 GCA_002685935.1 Planctomycetaceae bacterium
CACCGGCAAGGACGAACCCAGCGGACGCGACGAAGTCGACCCGCCCACCAACTCCCGCGGCCGCGCCGTCTGGCGACACCGCCAATTGCTCCCCGATGATTGGGACATGATCGTCGAAGCCGCCTGGGTGTCCGACCCCACCTTCGTCGAGGAATTCTTCCGGTCCGAGGCCTACAACGCCAAACCGTTTGAGACCCTCGTTTACTTCAAAAAGTTTTGGGACGACGCCGCCTTCACCGTGCTCATGAAGCGCGATCTGACCAAGTTCCTCCCCCAACTCAGTCGCCTCGAAGGTAACGGCAACATCCCCCAGTTGCCCGGCTACTCCGTCGACAAGCTGCCCGAGATCGCCTACTACCGCCCCGGCACACCCGTGTTCGGCAATCAGTTGACCTGGTATTCCGAGAACCGCGCCTCGGTCATGCGATTCCGACTCCCACGCCACTCGCTAAGACAACTGGGTTTCAACACCGCCGAATCCATCGCCCTGTTCGGCCTCACGCCCACCATGCAGCTCGACAAGGCCCTTGAAGCCGCCGGCCTCGATGAGGACCTCCAGCTGCGCGGCGACACCCGCCAGGAGCTTCAATGGCCCCTCAAAGTCGGCCCCGTCGACGTCGTGCCCTACATCGTCGGTAGACTCACCGCTTACAACGACACCGCCGACGACTTCAGCTCCGACAGCGACAATTCGCGCCTCTGGGGCGCCGCAGGCCTCAAGTTTCACACCGCCCTGTCCAAAACCATCTACGACGTCGATAGCCGATTCTGGGATCTCCATCGCCTCCGCCACGTCATCGAACCTTCCGCCCACTTCATGTTCGCCGAGACCAATCTCAAGCAGGAAGACCTGCCCGTCTACGACTACGACGTCGAATCCCTCGCCGAAGGCGGCATCGTGAAGTTCGGCCTACGCAACACCTTCCAAACCCAGCGCGGCGGTCCCGGTAGATGGCGCAGCGTCGATTGGCTGCGCATCGATACCGACATCATCCTCAATACCGACGATACCCATCGCGAATCTCCTCTCGCAAGGTTCTTTGATCAGCGCCCCGAATGGTCGATCGCCGGCGACCATTTCTTCGGTGAGGTCGCTTGGCAGTTATCCGACAGCCTGGCCATGGTCGGCAACGCCCTCTACAACTTCGAGACCAGCACCACCGAACAATGGAACTACGGCGTCCAGCTCGACCACACCCCGCGACTCCGCTCGTCCCTGCAAGTCCGGCACATCGAAGCATTCAACAGCACGGTCATGCGATATGCCATTGAGTACCTGCTCACGCCCAAGTACCACATCACCCTCTCACAATCGTTCGACTTCGGTCATAACCAGAGCAACGACGTCTCCATCGTCCTCACCCGTCGCATGCCACGCTGGCTGCTGATGGTGTCCGCCAATTACGACACGCTCGGCGACATCTCCAGCGTCGGGCTGTCCATCGCACCCGAGGGCGTCGGCGGCGGCATCGCCCGGCCGGATCGCAATCCCTTCCTGCTCCCCGAAATGGGTCCGTAGTAATCCGATGCCGACCCCCATCCCCAAAACCCTCCACAGCATCACCGCCCCCAGAGGCTTCCGCGCCGCCGGCCTAACCTGTGGCATTAAACCCTCACGCCGGCCCGACCTCGCCCTCATCGCCGCCGACAAGCCCTGCCGCGCCGCCGCGGTTTTCACCACCAATCAGATCACCGGCGCCCCCGTCATCGTCGGCCAGCAACACCTGCGCGGCGGTCGCATCCAGGCCATCGTCTGCAATTCCGGCATCGCCAACGTCGCCACCGGGGACGCGGGCCTCGCCAACGCCCAGCGCATGTGCCGCGCCGCTGCCTCGGCCCTCGGCTGCACCGCCGATCAGATTCTCCCCAGCTCCACCGGCGTGATCGGTCAGAAACTCCCCATCGAAAAGATCACCTCCGGTATCAAGAAGGTCGCCGACCGCCTCGCAGCCGGACCCAAAGCCGACGCGGACGCCGCCCGCGCCATCATGACCACCGACACCCGTCCCAAGGCCGCACGCCGACGCGTGTGCATCGGCAAGCACGATGTCACCCTCGGCGGCATCGCCAAAGGCGCCGGGATGATCGCCCCCAACATGGCCACCATGCTCGCGTTCATCACGACCGACGCCGACATCGCCCTGCCGCTCATGCGGCGGGCTCTGCGCGATGCCGTTAACGCCGACGCCAGCTTCAATCGTCTGTCCATCGACAGCGACACCAGCACTTCCGACACCGTCGCCCTGCTCGCCGGCGGCATGGCCGACGCCCCCCCGATCCGCAGCCGAGGCACAAACTACCGCCGCTTCGCCGATGCCCTAACTGACCTGTGCACCGATCTGGCCTACCAGATCGTCAGCGACGGCGAGGGCGTCACCCGCGTGATCCGATGCACCGTTCTGGACGCATCTACCGATGCCGCCGCCCTGCAGATTGCCCGCACCGTCGTCGAATCCCCGCTGGTCAAGACCGCCGTCCATGGCGGCGATCCCAACTGGGGCCGCATCGCCATGGCCGTCGGTCGCGCTGGCGTGAAGCTCAATCCCAGCGATCTGGAAATCCGCATCGGCCCGATCGCTGTGCTCCGCCGAGGCTGCCCCACATCATTCGACCTCGCCAAAGTCGGTCGCCTCATGAACAAAGACGAAGTAGCCATCACCGTCCGTCTCGGCCGCGGCCTCGGCCGCGGCCAGATGCTCGGCGCCGACCTCTCTCGGCAATACGTCACCATCAATGCCGACTACCACACCTAGGCTCCCCCACCACGATCCTCCAGCCGATCCGCCGCGGCGGGCACAGCCGCCCTACAATCCCGGTACCGTAAGCCCCAGGCCCACCCAATGATCTACCTCGACAACAACGCGACCACCCAACCCGCCGATCCCGTGATCGACGCCGTCGCCGACACGATGCGATCCACCTGGGCCAACCCATCCTCCGTCCACCGCTTCGGCCAGGAGGCCCGCCGTCGCGTTGAACTCGCCCGCACGTCCGTCAGCCGCCTCATCGGATGCCGCGAACGCGAATTGATCTTCACCTCCGGCGCGACCGAAGCCAACAACCTCGCCTTGCGCGGCATTGCCGCCACGCGCAAGAGCCGTCGGCTCATCATCACCCTCGCCACCGAACATTCCGCCATCCGCGAGCCTTGCGAACGTCTTGCCGCCGAAGACTATGAAATCCATCACGCCCCGATCGACTCCCACGGCGTGGCCGATCTCGATGCCCTCACCGCCCTCCTCGACCAGCGTGCCGATGACATCGCCCTGCTCACCATCCACTGGGCCAACAACGAAACCGGCGTGATCCAACCGATCGAACAGATCGGCCCCCTCTGCCGCACCCGGCGCGTCCCCCTGCACACCGACGCCACCCAGGCTGTGGGCAAGCTCCCCGTCGACGTCGCCGCCGCTCAGGTCGACGCCCTGTCCCTTTCCGGCCACAAAATGCACGGCCCGAAAGGCGTCGGCGCGCTCTACCTCAGGGCAGCACAACGACTCCGCCCCCAGTCCCTCGGTGGGCCCCAGGAACGCAAACGTCGAGGCGGCACCGAAGCCGTCCCCGGCATCGTCGGCATGGGCGTTGTCGCCGACCTCGCCGTCGATCTGATCCGGAGCGACACCCCCGCGCACATTGCTCAGCTCCGTGACCGGTTTGAATCCGCCGTCCAAGCCACCGTGCCCGACGCCGTCATCAATGGTGCCGCCGCGCCGCGCCTCTGGAACACGACCAATATCGGCTTCCCCTCACTCGAAGCCGAAGCCCTCCTCGTCCTGCTATCAGAACGCGAAGTCTGCGCCTCAGCCGGCGCCGCTTGCTCCAGCGGCTCCCTCGACCCCTCACCCGTCCTGCTCGCCATGGGCATCGACGAGCCGATCGCCCACGGCTCCGTCCGTTTCAGTCTCTCCCGCTTCACCACCGATCAGGATATCGACCGCGCCGCCGAGATCATCCCCGAGGTCATCGACAAACTGCGCGGCTCAATGGTCAGCACTTGATTTGAGTTGAATCTGCCGCTGCCCGGCTGATCGCCCCTACCGGTCATCCGGATCGCCGTTCGTTTGGTCCCCGAATATCGCCCGCCCCACACGCACGACGTTCGCCCCCTCTTCGATCGCCACCTCAAAATCGTCGCTCATCCCCATCGACAGAATGTTGAATCGATCCGTGTTCACCCCGCTGGCTCGGACCTCGCGAAACAGATCCGCCGCCCGCTCGAACACATCACGATTCTGCTCCGGGTCGTCCGTGTTCGGGCCGATCACCATCAGCCCCCGCAACTGCAGCCGGACCATTGTTTCGATCTGTTCCGACAGATGCTCCACCGCCGGCAGCGCCACGCCGTGCTTCTGCGCTTCACCCGCGATGTTCACCTGAATCAACACCTGAACGTCTCGTTCCGCTCGCGCCCCCTGCGCCTCCAACTCCTCTGCCAACCGCAGGCTGTCCACGCTGTGAATCAACCGCACCAGCGGCAACACCGCCTTCACCTTGTTCCGCTGCAGGTGCCCGGTCATGTGCCAGCGCACTTCCGCTGGCGCCTCGGTGGCGTCCGATCCCCCCATCTGCTGACGACGACCCAGAAACTCGTCCGTCATCGCCGCACGCTGTTGCAGTTGCTGCACCCGATTCTCGCCCAGATCCACGTGCCCCATGTCAATCAGTTGACGAATCTCATCAGGCCCCGCCGTCTTCGTCACCGCAACGACCAGCACATCCTCCGGCCGCCGTCCCGAACGCTCCGCCGCGGCCGCCACCCGGTCCATCACGCCACGATATCGATCCTTCAACTCGCTCTTTGACGGCATCCGTGCGGGCCTCCACGTTCAGGATAATTGAACCACGAGGATAGACCGCACCGTTGGCGCACACAAGTGACCGCGGCCGGGTGGGGCGCCGCGGTCACCTGATGATGAATCAACAATCAAGACACAACCTGCAATCCGGGTCAGTCGGATTGGCTTGGCTCTCCCTCTTCCTTTCCTTCGCCCGCGCGGTCACGCCGACCTTCGCGCAACTTCCCACGCTCACCATCTCGGTGCCCGCGGTTCGCCCGCCTCTTGGCCGCTCGTTCCGACATCCGATCAAGCCTCATCTGACTCAACACCTTGATCTGCTCGGGCGTGAGCACCGCGCGGATCTGCTGCATCACGTCCCCGCCGTCGATGCCGCTGGTCTTCCACAGATCACGCAACTCCTGCCGCGCCGCCGCCTCCGCGTCCGTATCCCCCGAGCGTTTCGCCGCGACGATCTTCTTGTGAATCGCCTTGATCTTGTCCGCATTGTCTTTGCGAAACTGCTTGGCCTTCTTGCGTTGCTCGCCCGCCGGCAGTCCCGCCGCCTTGCGTAGCGCCAGCAGCTCCTCGCGCGCCGCCTTCATCGCTTCTTTGTCGTCGTCGCGCTTTGCCGCCGCCATCTTCTCGCGAATCGCCTTCAGCGCTTCGGCGTTGTCCGCCTTGAACTTCTTATGCTTCGCCACCTGCTCGGCCAGAATCTCACGCACCTTCTGCTTCTGCTCGTCGGTCGCCCCAATGGTGTTCAGCGCCGCGAGGATACGATCGCCCGGCCGCTCACCCCGATGCCGCCCGCCGAAACCCTTACCCCCGTCCGCCGAGCGGCGCCGGCCCTGATCCCGATCCGCCTTCGGTCCCGACAGCACCGGTTCATCGCTCTTAGCGTCCTCCCCCCAGACCGTCGCCGCCCCCGCCCACGTCAGGCTCAATACCAACATGCCGATCAGTTGTCCGTTCATTGTGATTCCTTTCCATGCCGCGAATAGGCCCTTCACATTGCTCTGATAATCACAACGCCCCCGCCCCCGTCCCTATTGCATCGCCGGCCCACCCGATCCGTCTTGTTCACAAGCTCTGTCGACCCTACGATACCGCACCTTTTCTGGGCCATTGTGGACCCAGGAGCCGACATGCCCATCACAAAGTCTCAGATTATCGATCAGTTACGCACGGTGAACGACCCCGAGCTCCACCGCGACCTCGTCACCCTCAACATGGTCAAGCACGTCGCCGTGTGCGACGGCCACGTCACCGTCGCCATCGAGCTCACCACGCCCGCCTGCCCCCTGAAAGACCAGATCGCCCAGGAGGTCGAAGCCGCCGTCCGAAGCCTCGGCGACGAGATCCAGAAGGTCGAAATCGAGTGGTCTGCCCGCCCTCAGCCCCCGCAGCATCCCCACGCCCACGCCGACCAGAATGAGTCCCCGCAGGCCCAGGCCCGGCAGAACAACCCCCTGCCCGGCGTCAAACACATGATCGCCGTCGGGGCCGGAAAGGGCGGCGTCGGCAAAAGCACCGTCGCGGTCAACCTCGCCATCGCCCTCGCCCGCGCCGGTCACGCCGTCGGCTTGCTCGACGGCGATATCTACGGCCCGTCCATCCCCACCCTCCTCGGGCTCCACGATCATCAGATACAGGGAACCAACGAGCTCTTTTATCCCTTCAACGTCCACGGCATCAAGTCCATGACGATCGGCAAGATCGTCGACCCCGACAACGCCCTCATCTGGCGCGGCCCCATGGCCCACGGCGCATTCCAACAACTCGCCACCAAAACCGATTGGGGCGATCTCGACTACCTCATCATCGACCTGCCGCCCGGCACCGGCGACGTCCCACTCACCCTCGCCCAGATGCTCCCGCTCACCGGCGCCGTCATCGTCTGCACCCCCCAGAAAGTGGCCCAGGACGATGCCCGCCGCGCGGTCCGCATGTTTGAAAAACTCGACGTCCCCCTCCTCGGCATCATCGAGAACATGAGCTACTTCATCGGCGACGACGACAAGGAATACGACATCTTCGGCCGCGGCGGCGCAGCCCAACTCGCCGAGTTCCTGAACCTGCCCTTGCTCGGCACCATCCCCATCCACATGGAACTCCGCGCCAACGGCGACGCCGGCGACCCCACCCAGAACTTTGAAGGCAACCCCACCCTCGCCGACGAACTCAACACCCTCGCCCAAACCGTTGAGCGGGTTATCAGTCAACACGAAGTCGCCGGCGAAGCCCGGCAACCCACTCTCAACATAAGCTGACACCGCCCGCCACCCCGCGCCCAGGAGTCCCACCGTGAAAACCGAAAAAATCACCGTCAACGCCACCCCCCAGCAACCCAAGGGCGTCGAGATCGATATCGTCCAACCCGAGGGCAAGACCGAGGAACGTCTGCTCTGTTATCTGCTCACCAGCCACATCGCTCTGATGAAACAACGTGACCAGATGCCCTACGAACTGTCCGACCAGTTCCACATCGATCACCATCGCGATGGCACGTTCATCGCCATGTCCCAGCCCTCGACCGAAGAAACCGGCGGCTACTACACGCCCCCCAAGCCCGTCGCAATCATCGGCATCCGCGCCGACGGCCCGCGCTTCGATATCATCCACGCCGCCGTACCCGAACAGCAGCCCGCCGCCATGCCCACCCCCGATGACACGCCGCAGCCCAACTCAGACAGCAAAGATGACAAGACTGAAAAGAAGTAGAACCCGCCGCCGTGCCGCTACACGCTGATCCGATCCTCCCCGTGGCTCTGATCCTCGCGCTTCGCCTGCTCGATGAACGCCTCCAGCGGCAACGCCCCCAGATCCGCCCGCGTCCGGCAACGCACCGACACCGTCCCCCCGTCCCGGTCGCGCCCCCCCACCACCAGCATGTACGGCACCTTCATCTCCTGTGCCGCCCGAATCTTCGCCTGCACCCGCTCGGCGCTCTGATCCACTTCCGCCCGAATCCCTGAGCCGCGCAGCGCCGCGTGAACCGCCTCCGCGTAATCCATGAACTTGTCCGACACCGGCAAGATGCGCACCTGCTCCGGCGCCAGCCACATCGGAAATGCCCCCGCATAGTGCTCAATCAGTATCGCCATGAAACGTTCCATCGATCCGAAAGGCGCGCGATGGATCATCACCGGCCGATGCGCCTGATTGTCCGACCCGATGTACTCCAATCTAAATCGCTCCGGCAGGTTGTAATCAAGCTGCACCGTACCCAACTGCCACGACCGGCCAATCACGTCCCTCACCACGAAATCAACCTTCGGCCCGTAAAACGCCGCCTCCCCCAGATCCGTCTCGTAATCAATCTGCATCTCATCGAGCACTTCGCGCAGCTCGCGCTCCGCCCGATCCCAGTTCGCCGGGTCACCCACGTATTTGTCCGATCCCGGTTCGCGCAACGACAGCCGCACCTGTACATCTTCAAACCCAAACGTGTTGAACACGAACTGCGTCAGCGATACCGTATCCGAAAACTCCTTGCGCACCTGATCTTCCGTGCAAAACAGATGCGCATCGTCCTGCGTGAATCCGCGCACCCGCGTCATCCCCGTCAGTTCACCCGATTGCTCGAACCGATACACCGTGCCGAACTCCGCCAGCCGCAACGGCAGATCGCGATAGCTTCGCGGCTCCGACGCATAAATCTTCACGTGATGCGGGCAATTCATCGGCTTCAGAATGTATTCCGTCTCATCGTCGTGCATCTTGATCGGCGGGAACTGCGAATCCGAGTAATACGGGTAGTGCCCGCTCGTCTTGTACAGATCCACCTTCCCGATGTGCGGCGTGTAAACGATCTCATATCCCGCCGCCAGCAGTTTCGCCTTCAGAAAGTCCTCCAACTGCATCCGCACGAACGCCCCGTTGGGCTTCCACAGGATCAGCCCCTGCCCCACCTGCTCATCGATCGCGAACAACCCAAGCTTCGCTCCGATCACGCGATGATCGCGCTGCCGCGCTTCCTCCAAACGCTCCAGATGTTCATCCAGCGCCTTCTGCGTCGCGAACGCCGTACCGTAGACACGCTGCAGCCGTTGCTGATTCACATCCCCGTGCCAATGACTCGACGCCACCGATGTCAGCTTGAACGCCCCAATCCGACCCGTGCTCGGCACGTGCGGCCCGCGACACAAATCTTCCCAGTCCCGCCCCGCCTCGCCCGTGACATACCAGCTCAACGATGCGTCGCCATCACCGTCCAATGCCCGCTCTGCGTTATCAATCTTGTAGACGTTCCCCTCATCGCGTAGCCGCGCCCTCCCCTCGTCACTGCCCAACTCCAATCGGCAGAACGGCCGGTCCGACGCGATGATCTCCGCCATCTCCTTTTCGATCCGCACAAAATCATCCGTGCTGATCGGATCATCCAAATCAATATCGTAGTAAAACCCCATGTCCACCGGCGGGCCGTACACCAACTGCGCGTCCGGCCAAATCCGCTGGATCGCCTCCGCCATCACGTGCGCCGCCGAATGACGAATCACGTACAGCGCATCAACGTCGTCGTCCTTCGCCGTCACGATCGCTACTGATGCGTCCGCCTCAATCGACCGGTCCAGGTCCGTCAGCTCGCCGTCCACTTTCGCCGCGATCGCCGCCTTCGCCAGGCGAGGCCCGATCGACGACGCCACGTCCCCACCCGACACCGGGCCGTCGAATTCCTTCACCGAGCCATCCGGGAGCGTGATTTTCATGATTCATCTCCAAACATCGCACGCGGGCCGAATCCCGCCGCCAAACATCATGACCAAAACAACAGCATCCTCTATACCAACAAAAAAACCGCCCGTATCAGGCGGCCTGGGCATATTTCGTTGGAATCAACGCGGTCAGCCGCAGGCGCGCCGGGGGGGCGTCCCAGTCGTAGTCGTCGTAGCCGTCGTCGTCGCCCTGTGCATCGTCGGGTCCCTGCGTCAGTGCTCTATCACCATCGGCCAGCGGCCGCAGGTCCCTTAAGCATATGACCGTTCCCAAACCTGTCAAGGCATGTTAGATTACGCACCCGGCGGTCGGCCTTGGAAACAGGGGGTGTCGGGCAGCCGCCCGCCGGCCAAGGGGTACGGAGACGACCATGCTCTGCCGCTTCTGTCAAAAGCCCAACAGCAAGGTCATCGACTCACGATCGTCCGAAGGCGGCGGCGTGATCCGTCGACGCCGCGAGTGCGTCTCCTGCGGCAGACGATTCACCACCTACGAACGCGTCGAGTCCGGCGTCAAACTCACCATCATCAAACGCGACGGCTCCTCTGAACCCTACCTCCGAGAAAAACTCAAGCATGGCCTCGAACGTGCTTGCTACAAACGCGGCTTCACCGACGAGCAGATCGAAGAACTCGTCGACGAAGTCGAAGGCGATCTCACCCAACGCTACAAGGGCTCCGTCCAAAGCCCCAACGTCGGTGAACTCGCCGCCAATCGCCTGCGCCAGTTCGACGCCGTTGCCTTCGTCCGCTTCGCCAGTGTCTACAAGGAATTCGCCGACGTGCAGGAATTCGTCGACGCGGTCTCACTCGCCCGCCGCGCCGATGACGATCCCGACCTCGAAGAGGGCGGCCTCTTCCGCGCCGATGCGCGCGACTGATTCGCCAACACCCGACCCCTCTATTCAATTCGTCGCCGACGGATCGTGCGTCGTGTCCGCCGATAGTGTCATCGCCACCGTCGTGCCCACGCCCGGTTCCGATTCCACCACAATTCGCCCCTGATGCTCATCGATGATCTTCTTGGCTACCGGCAACCCGAGCCCCGTTCCGCGCTGACCCTTCGTGGAATAAAACGGCTTGAACAGTTCCGACAGGCTTTCCGGTTGAATCCCCTCGCCGTTATCCGATACGTCAATCCGCACCTCATGCCGCACGTCGTCGTAACTGCAGCGCACGGTCACCACGCCGCTGCCATCCTCCACCGCATCCAGCGCATTGTGCATCAGATTCACGATTGCCTGATGGATGCCGCCCGCATCCACCGGAATCGGTGGCAGATCCTCATCAATCTCTGTGATCAACGCCACGTCCCGCCGATCACACAGCGGCTGAATCAACGCCAAAATCTCTTCAAACAGCACCGGCAATTGAATCAATTCGATCTCGGGCTGCCGCTGCTTCGAGTACGCCAGCATGTTCAGCGTCAACCCATAGATGCGATCCAGGTTGCGGCTCAATATCCCCCAGCCATTGCCCATCACCTTCAGATCTTCCTTGCGCATGCCCAGCTCAACCAGTTCCGCCCCACCCCGCATGCCCTGCAGGATGTTCCTGATCGAGTGCGACAAACTCGCGACCGTCTCGCCCACCGCCGCCAACCGCGCGTTGTGCAACCCTTCTTGATACATCTCCGCATGCATCAGCGCCATGCCCGTCTGTGCCCCGATCGCCGCCATCAGCCGCAGTTGATCTTCCGTGAAAGTGTAGTTCGCGATCTGACTGTCCACGTGGATCACCCCGAAAATCCGATCGTGGAAAATCATCGGTACACAAATCGCCGACCGAATCAGATACGCCTGCACACTGTCGCCGCTCGCAAACCGCCGGTCCGACATCGCGTTCGCCGACAGCACGCCCTCACGCTGCTGCAGCACGTGCTGAATGATCGTGCGGCTCGCCGTGATCCCCCGCTGATCCTTCTGCCGCGGCTTGCGACGATAACGCACCACCGTCGGATCGCCCCGCCCCTCAATCGATTCCTGCAGCATGATGAAGCCCCGGTCCGCTTCAAAATGTTCGAACACCAGATCCATCACCCGTTCCAACAGCACTTGCCGATCGAAAATCGATCCCACCAGCTGCATCAACTGATACAACACCCGCAACTGACGCGTCGCCTCCGCCGACGGTTCCGGCACCGCCATGATCACCGAATCATCATTGCCCGGCACCGTGCTTTCGACCGAAACATCAATCTTGTCCGGCTCCGCCACCCGCACCGGATGGACCGTCGATTCACGATGCGTCTGCCCGAACACCAGCAACGTCGCCCCCGTCCGAATCTGATCTCCCGCGTTCAACATCGCCCGCTGAGCCAACCGCACCCCATTGACGTACGTCCCGTTCGCCGATTCCAGATCACGGATGTACCAACGCCCGTCGTCCGGCGTCAGCTCCGCATGCCGACGTGAAATCGTGTGATCACCCAGCGACAGCGACTCGCTCGACCGCCCGATCAACTGCGGCTCATGATCGGGCAGCTCGAATCGCTTGCCCTTGTCCGGGCCCTGAAGCACGTTCAATATCAACAAGGCGGCACATCCTTTCGGCGCACAAATCCGCAGTCCCTGCACAAAACCCCACCCATCCTACACCCGATATGATTGTACGAATCGACAAACCCATCGGCGCGGACTTTTGACACCCCGCGCCAGCATAGAATAAAGTGTCTGATTCCAGACGGTGGCTGTAGCTCAGTCGGTTAGAGCACCTGGTTGTGGTCCAGGGGGTCGGGGGTTCGAATCCCCTCAGCCACCCTTTGCCGTTCGCAAGAACCCCCGCAAAAAACGGGGGTTTTTCCATGTTCGCCTTTCTTGCCGCGCCACTGTTTCAAGTCGTTTCGAGTCGGTTCGTGCATGTTCTGCACCGGATTCTGCACCGCCTCACGTGAACCGTATTCCGCGGCCCTGTCGAACATCTCGTCGGGCACGCCGTTGGTGTAATGCTTGCCGCTGACCGTGATGCTGTGACCGATCCACTGGCTCACGACATACTGTGGAAACGTCATCGCCCATTCCTTCTCGCAACTCGCACGCAACGTCTGCCACAGTCGCGGCCAGGGCTTCACGCCTGAGCGAATCACGATGCTCTCCATCGTCCGGCGTAGGTTCCCACGTCGGCCAATCCGCACCACACGATCCTGCCCCTCGTCGGCTTCGTCGAAAACGTCCTGCAAGAGCCGCATGAGGTCTGCCGTGATCGGCACGTTACGTTGTTCGTGACCTTCATGGCGTTCAGTTTTTGGACTGCGCACCGTCAGCCGACTGTGCTCCCAATCCACGTCCTGCCATGTCAGCAGGTGCGTTTCGGAGGGCACGCGTAATCCGGCGAGTCGCGCAAGGCCGATCAGGATGCGCCACCTCGCGTCTGCCGCGGCCTCAAGCAGTTGCTCAGTCTCGTCAGGGGTCACGTATCGATCGTTATTCGATGCCGTGGCGCCCCCCTTGAGCCGCAGGAATGGCGACCGTGGGATCAGTTCCCGGTCCACTGCCGCCTGGATCATCGTCTTGGCGTTGCCTATGTGCGTCTTGACGGTCGCCCGGCTGATGCCCTGATTCGTCAGCCATCGCTCCCATTCTGCGGCATCGTCCGCCGTGATCTTTCGCATCGACGTATCAGGATCGAACCACGCCAACAGTTTGTCGCGCGTCTGCCCCAACTTCCGCCGACTTCCCGGCTTCATATCGGTGCGACCACCAATGTACCGTTCCAACCAAGGCCCAAGCCGTGCGCCTTCACGCGCGGGAATCAATCCAGCCGACGCCAGACGGTCCGCCATCACATCGTCAAGCTCGGCGACCCATGTGTCATCTTCATTCATAGTCGTGTCAGATTCGTACACAAAATCCACAGAATCGCCGTCTTGCGTTCGATCCGCAGCGTTTTGTGTATTTTGTGTACGGTTGTCACCGTCATTGTCTCGCAATGCCGGGCGCACCTCGTATGGCTCGGACTTGCGACCGGGTCCGCCTTGGTCTTGCTCAACGAGGCGGATGTACCCGCGCTTGACCAAGACATTCAAGGCATCGTCCAGTTGGGACCGTTCATCGAACCCTTTTCGTCTGGCCTGCCACACATCCCGGGCCGTGAATCCATCGAGGCCGTTTCGACGAATCCACGCCCAGACATGAGACGCACCCTCGTAGTCCTCTCTTGACGCATGCAGGAGATTCAGTGCTGCGTCGGCGTGGGGGATGGACCAGCGAGCCAGCCGGATCGCGCCCGCCATCGTGTGAGCACTGATAGCGCGGGCATGCGGGTGTTCAACCATATGCATGATGCCGGCCAGACGTAACGTCAGCCCGGCTAACTTCGCGCCCCAGTCGCGCAGATGCTCCATCCCTCCTGCGGTATCGAGCATGCCCTCGATCTCGGTCACCCAGCTTGTGAATGCAGCTTCCGCATCTGAGTCAAGCCGAAGCACGCGTTCGGACTGCAATGTGGCAGTGCGGGTAACTGCCTCGTGGTAGTCTTGCTTGACCTGTTCGGGAACGGGAGCCGGCTTTATATCGCGGCGCCCAACCCGGCTTAACGGCCTGCCATAGACGAATCGCGCGAGCATTCCACGCCCACGGAACGCGCTCTTGTTCGCCAGTCCCGCAATCACCGCCGGTTGGATCGCGTACGCACAGGTAAGGGCCGTTCCCTCGACGTGAACTCCCTCGCGCCCCACGCGATCTGTGCGTAAATCATCGCCTGCATGGCCTTTGAGATAAACATCGAAAGACGCAGCACCCTCAGAGTATCGCCCGGCCATGATATCGAAGACACCACCCTCCGCCGACATGCTCGCAAGCCGGCCGCCCTGTTCGTCCAGAAGCATTTCCAGCTTCTCAGGCGTCGCGTTATCAACGATCAATCGAGGTAAGCTTGGTGCTGGCTCATTGGCCAACTTCTCCGCCAGCGCGTTAGCTTCTTGGCGCGCCTGCTGGTCGTTCTTGTCGCTTGCCTGCTTTTCCAGCGTTTTCAAACGGTTCTCGTCAATGCGCCGATTGGACAAGGCGCGTTCAATGTGAGGTCTGGCCTCCTCGACGAGACGCGCTTCGAGTTCTCGAAGGGGCTTGGTCGCATGTGACCTCCTTCCCGAAACTTGATCCAGTCTTTCTGAGAGAATCCAGCCGGCTTTGAGCCGGAAAGGATTCCTCGATGAAG
>NYZD01000154.1 GCA_002685935.1 Planctomycetaceae bacterium
CGCACATGCTGCCTGAGTATCTGGGTGATGCACTGGACGTGCTGTCGGACATGCTGCGGCCGGCGCTGCGCGGTGATGATTTCGACATGGAGAAGAACGTCATTCTCGAAGAGATCAGCATGTACGCCGATCGGCCGTTCTGGGTGGTGTACGAGCACGCGATGGAGGCGTTCTTCGGTCATCATGCGCTGGGCTACCGCATCCTGGGGACGAACGATTCGATCACCGCACTGAAGCGTGACGAGATGCTGGGATACTTCGAGCAGAAATACAGCCCCGATAACATTGTCGTGGCGTTGGCCGGCCGGGTGGATTTTGAAGCGTGCGTCAGACAGCTCACCGAGGCATGCGGCGGCTGGCAGCGGACGGACGTGCAGCGGGACTACGCGGGGATCGAGCCGCAGACCGCGGATCAGACCCACCACGACAGCAGTGTGCATCGGCACTACATCGTGGCGGTGTCGGCGGGCCCGGCCGAGCAGGACGATGAGGCCTACGCGGCGGCGGTGCTGTCGAACCTGATCGGTGATGAGGACGGTTCCCGGCTGTATTGGAAGCTGATCGACCCGGGCCTGGCGGACGAGGCGGAGTTGGGCCATCAGGGCCACGACCGAACGGGCACGTTCATGTCGTATTGCAGTTGCGACCCGAGCCGGGCCGAGCAGGTCGAAGCGCTGTTTGGGGGGGTGCTGGCCGGGGCTGGGGACGATCTGACGGACGCGGAAGTTGAGCGTGCCCGGAATAAAATCGCCATGTCGATGACACTACACAATGAGAGCCCGATGGGCCGCATGAGCGCGCTGGGCCGCCAGATGCTGTATCTGGGCTCTTATCGACCGCTGGATGAAGAGATTCAGCGTATGCTGGCGGTGACCGCTGACGATCTGCGAGCGTTGCTGGGGCGTTACCCGTTAACGCCGACCACGACCATCCGCCTGTCGCCGCCGTCAGCATAGGCGGGCGGGACCGATTCGCGGACACCGCGATCCGACGGTATAAAATACGTTCAGAATTGGGCGATACGCCAGAGCACTGACCGGAGATTTACGAGCGATGCCAAGACCACCCCGATCATCGATGCGTCCCAGACGTCCGCAATCCGGTCCCCCGCGCCCCCCGGCCGGTGGTGGTGGCCGCGGCGGACCGCGTAAGGACAAGGAACCGGACCCGATGTTCCTGGGGATGCCGTCGCCGTCGCTGGCGCGGATCCAGAAGATGAACATGGCTGACCTGGCGGCCCGCATCGAACGGCTGACCAATGAGGTGGCCAACGTGGAGGAGAAGGTCAAGCGGCTGCAGCAGGTGGATCCGAGGCCGGACGCGAAGATCACCGAGCTTGGCGCGCTGATCAAGCGTCTGGCCGCGTTGCGCAACGCGGCGAAGGATCAGTTGGAGATGAAAGTCGAGCGCAAGCGCCGCTGGGATGAGAAACACGGCGGGCAGAATCAAAGCTGATCCTGCGCGGCGGGAGGACGAGGGAATCGATCCGGGGCAATCACCGAATCACGAGGCCGCGGCAGCGGCTTTCGGCGTGAAGATCCGCACACAATTTCGGCCCGATGCCTTGGCCGCATAGACCGCGCGGTCGGCGGCCTTGATCAATTGCGCGGGCTTGGCGAACACGCCTTGCCCCTCGTAGGTGGCCACGCCCATCGAGACGGTCACGT
This sequence comes from Planctomycetaceae bacterium, assembly GCA_002685935.1. Classification (GTDB taxonomy): domain Bacteria; phylum Planctomycetota; class Phycisphaerae; order Phycisphaerales; family Zrk34. Next base: position 1,668 of record NYZD01000154.1, read on the forward strand.
TTAACGTCAGATCCTCCCCGGCCTGGACAGGGGTCCGCTCAATTTCAGCGCGGACGCTGTCGGCGAATCGGGCGGCGTCGCAGCGATCAGTCCCCGGCAACACCATCGTGAACTCCTCACCGCCGTAACGGGCGACCAGCCCGCCCTCGGGGATCAACTCGTGCATGATCTTTGACAGCGCGATCAACACCTGGTCACCGGCCTGATGCCCGTGCGTATCGTTCACGGACTTGAACCGATCTGCGTCCATGAAGACCAGGCTGAGCGGCGCGCCGGACTGGCTGACCTGTTCAAACTGATCTCTAACGAATTCGGTGAAGTGGCCGCGATTGGCGGCTCCGGTGAGCTGGTCGCGAATCACCTGTTCCTGGAGGTCCTGGTTCTGCTGTTCCAGGGCATCGGCACTCTGGGCGGTTTCGAGCGACAGTTGCAGGAGCGTTTCGTTGGCGTCGGCGAGGATGTCGCCGGCGGCACGGACCGTGTCGGTACTGATATCGAACAGACGGCCCATTTCATTGGTGTCTTCGCTGACCTGCTGAAGCATCTGCTCGCACGTCGGCTGGTCAATCTGCAGCAGTTCCAAGGCGCGGTCGAAGAATGCGCCGGGGTCGGGCTGTTCTTCGCTAACGAACAGATCGGCGGCCTGAGCGCCCAAAGCCACGGCAATCGCCATGGTCTGACTTGCGGGCGGCGCCTTTTGTGGCTGCTCGTGGAAGCGAATCGGATCGACGAGGACATCGGGCAGTCGCCACTGCTCGGCCAGGGCCGCGCCCACTTGCGCATGGCCCAGGTTGAGATGGCCTTTCTCCAGACGGCTCAGTTCCGCGTGGTCGTCGCCGGCTTCGACGAACAGATCGATGTACTCCTTGCCCAGCGTCTGAACCATGGCCATTACGCCCATGTCCTGCAGCAGCCCGGCGAGGAATGCCTCCTCCTGGTCGACGATCCCCGCACGTTGGGAGATGTCGCGGGCGGCGACCGCGGAGTAGATGCTGCGCTGCCAGAACTTCACCATGTCGTAATCGTCATCGGAGCCGCGCAGATTCCCGAGCAGGCTGAACCCCAATGCCAACGTGCGCACCGAATTCAGGCCGAGAATCACCATCGCGTGGCTGATCGTGCTGACCGGCTTGCTGAGGCTGTAGAAGCTGCTGTTGACGGTCTTGAGGATCTTGCTGGACAGGGCCGGATCGTTGGTGATCGTCTTGGCGATGTGTTTGATATTCGAGTCGGGCTGCCGCGCCATTTCAATCACTTCCACGGCGATCGTCGGCAGGCTGGAAAGACGCGGGCAGCTCAACACGGTTTCGAGCCGTTCGTGATCCATTAATTCAATCACCTTCTCAAAGGGACGTCCGCACCTCGTCCATGCGTGGCGGCATTGACACACGTCGGTGCGTCCGGCATCGGATCACGCCGGATGCATCGCGGCCAAGACCACCATTCCCCAGATAGTGACGTATCGTCCGGTGCGGTCAGTGACTTAACGGCGACCTCAATCCCGCGTCACACAATCCCAAATATGGCGTGCAGACCGTTTATCGGCCCGCGCGACTGCCAAATCAATCCAAGAAAAAACCCGTCACACGAGGTGACGGGCGCGTTTCAATCGTTGTAATACATCCGGTTAGGGCCGTTACGTCGCGGTGGTCTGAGCGGCGTCGGCATCGGCATCGGCATCGGAATCCGACGACTGTTCGTCCGTCGGCGACGCTTCGGGTTCGACGAATTGAGCGTCAAAGGTCAGCCCGGTTTCCTCATCTTCCTCGGCCGGCTCGCGGCGCGTGGTCTGGATGTGGTTCTTACCGGCGAACTCGCCCCGCAGAATGGCTTCGCTCAGCGCGTCTTCGACGTATTGCTCGATGGCGCGACGCAGGGGGCGGGCGCCGAAGTCGGGGTTGTAACCCTTATCGATCAGGAAATCCCGCGCCGATTCGTCGAGTTCCAGGGCGATTCCCTGCTGTTCGAGGCGTTCGCGGACCTTGCGCAGTTCATAATCGACAATGGTGACCAGATCGTCACGATTCAGCGGGCGGAACACGATCACGTCGTCGAGTCGATTGATGAACTCCGGCCGGAAGAACCGCTCGATCTCCTTATTCAGCATCGTTTTCATGTTCTCGTAGGATCTCTCCTCAGAGCGACGGGTGAAACCGAAGTTGCTGCCGCCTTCCTTGATCATTTCCGCGCCGATGTTGCTGGTCATGATCAGGATGACGTTACGGAAATCGATATTGCGGCCGAACGAATCGGTCAGTCGGCCCTCTTCCATGATCTGAAGCAGCATGTTGAACACATCGGGGTGCGCCTTCTCGATCTCATCGAGCAGCACGACGGCGTAGGGCCGCCGACGGATCTTCTCGGTGAGCTGGCCGCCCTCTTCATAACCGACATAGCCGGGAGGCGCGCCGATGAGGCGGCTGACGTTGTGCTTCTCCATGTACTCGGACATGTCGATGTGGATCAGCGCTTCCTGATCGCCGAACAGGAATTCGGCCAGCGCCTTCGACAGCAGTGTCTTGCCCACTCCGGACGGGCCGACGAAGATGAAGCTGCCCATCGGCCGCTTGGGATCCTTCATGCCGCTGCGGGCGCGGCGGATGGCCTTGGCTGTGGCGGTGATCGCTTCCTGCTGGCTGACGACGGTTCGGTGCAGTTCGTCCTCGAGGCGAAGCAGCCGATCGGTTTCGGCTTTTTCGAGTCGGGTCAGCGGCACGCCGGTCATCTTGGACACGACCTCGGAGATCACTTCCTCGTCGACCACACCGTCCACTTCACGGGCGCGTTCGCGCCATGATTTCTGGGCCACTTCCTTCTGCTCGCGCAGCTTGGCGGTCTGATCGCGCAGCTCGGCGGCGCGCTCGTAGTCCGCGCCCTTCACCGCTTCGTCCTTCTCGACGGACAGCCGCTCGATCTGCGATTCTATCTCGGTCAGGTCCGGCGGTTTGGTCATGCTCTTGAGGCGTACCCGCGCGCCGGCCTCGTCGATCACGTCGATGCTGGTATCAGGCTGCACGCGACCCGTGATGTATCGGCTGGACAGCTCCTCGGCCCGGACCAGCGCGTCATCCGTGATCTGCACGCGATGGTGAGCTTCATATCGATCGCGCAGACCCTTGAGAATCTCGACGGTTTCTTCCTTGCTGGGCGGATTGACGATGATCGTCTGGAATCGCCGCTCCAACGCGCCGTCTTTTTCGATGTATTTGCGGTATTCGTCCATCGTTGTGGCGCCGATGCACTGAATCTCACCACGGCTGAGCGCGGGCTTGAGCACGTTGGACGCGTCAATCGCGCCCTCGGCCCCGCCGGCCCCAACCAGTGTGTGCAGCTCGTCGATGAACAAAATGACGTTCTTGGCGCGGCGGACCTCGTTCATCACGGCCTTGATGCGTTCTTCGAATTGACCGCGGTACTTGGTGCCGGCGACCATCATCGCCAGGTCGAGTACGACGATGCGCTGCTCGTGCAGCAATTCGGGTACCTCGTTATTGATGATGTTTTGCGCCAGGCCTTCGACGATGGCGGTCTTGCCGACGCCGGCCTCACCGATCAGCACAGGATTGTTCTTGGTGCGGCGGCAAAGGATCTGCACGACGCGCTCGATCTCGTGCATGCGGCCGATCACCGGATCCAACTCATCGTTCTTGGCCATCTCGGTCAGGTCGCGGCCAAAGCTGTCGAGGGCGGGGGTCTTACTCTTGGAGCGCTTGCCGCCCTCGGGAGCCGTCTCGCCGCCTTCGGTCTCGCCGGCCGTCTCGCCGCTGCCCGCACCCAGCAGATGCAACACCTCTTCGCGGACCTGTTCGAGGTTCAGCCCGAGATTCATCAACACCTGGGCAGCCACGCCGTCCTTTTCACGCAGCAGGCCCAGCAGCAGATGCTCGGTGCCGACGTAATTATGATTGAGATTGCGGGCCTCTTCGATGGCGTATTCGATCACCTTCTTGGCGCGCGGCGTCTGCGGCAGCTTGCCCATGGTAACCATATCCGGACCGCTACGAACGAGCTTCTCGACTTCCAGACGGACCCGGCGCAGGTCCACGTCGAGGTTCTTAAGCACGTTGGCCCCAACGCCGGAACCTTCCTTGACCAGGCCCAGCAGGATGTGCTCGGTCCCGATGTATTCGTGGTTGAAGCGTTGGGCTTCCTGATTGGCCAGGGCCATGACCTTCCGTGCCCGATCGGTAAATCGCTCAAACATGATCCGCTCCTGGGTCAATAATCGGCGGTGGTGAATGTAGCCGGTGCAACATCGATACCAGTGCTACGTCATATTATAGCCGCGGGTTTCGGGGCCGAGTGACTGCCAACTCGGCAGTTTGGGCACGAATCACCCGTCAATCGTCTGCGACATCGATTGTATCGGCAGAACGGGGCGCACGGTGTTGAGCACGCGACGAAAAACACACGAAATGCTCATACCCAATGTTGCGGCAAATCACCCGGGTACAACGCATTAAACGGCACAGAGACGACGCGGACGCATCGGCTGGGGTTTGGTTCCGCAACGAGTTATACGCATCAGGCAGCACGATTCGCCATCATTTCGGTGACGCGGGCTGCCAGATGAACGGCCGCGCCGCCAATCCGTGATGATTGAGGCGGGGCATGAACCCGTCCATGCGGATCGTGACGGTGTTTTCGCCCTCGCGGACCCACTTGTCGATGTGGCATTGCACGGTCATCACGCCTCGGTAGCTGATGACGAACGGCTGGAATCGCTCTGGGTGAATCGGACTGCCGCCCTGCTTCAGATGGATCATCGACATGTCCATGGGGATGTCGGCTGGCGAGAACACCAGATTATCGTTCACCCAGATCCAGCACCGGGCGGCACTGAGATGGGGCACGACCAGTTGGACCGCCCCGCCGGTGTCGGCGGGCTTGTCGATTTCGATCGGGAATCGATACCACGCGTAGCCGTCGTATGGATAGCCATCGTCGTCTCGGAATCCCTGCACGCCCCAGCGATAGGTCAGATCGATCGGCTCCCACTGCAACGTCTTGGCCACCACATCATGGTGCCACTGCTCCCACAGGCCAACGTTGCGGCGGTCGCGCCGGAACTGGCCGGTGCGCGGCGCCAGCCCGAGCCGCTTGCCGAAATCGTCCGTCCCGCCGAGCGTGCGCTGGCGGTAGAACTCCAGGACGCGCCACAGATAACCCATGCCGTCGCCCCTGTCGTTTACCCACGCCGGCAAATGCGGCAACAGCCCCGGCTGAATCGCCTCGGTGCGATCGAGGATTGTCGGCAACACTTTGTATGACTCAATCGCCTTGGCGATATCACCGGCCCGCAGATGTTCAAACAACCCGTTGTATTCGATCATGTAATCGTGCATGGCGCGATAGGCGGCCAGATGCGTTTTCACCGCATCGCTTTGGGCCAGCTTCTCAGCCTCATCCAGGTGCTCGCCCAGGGCAATCGTCTGATCGACAGGATAGATCTTCGTCCAGTCGAGCATCGCGCCGGTCCAGGTCATGCCGTCGAGCGATTCGTCGCGCATGCGGTCGATGGCCTCGTGGAATCGGCGCATCGGCTCGGCGGCGTCCTCAAAGAACTTCACGTAGAAATCTCCGAGTATCGCGTCGACGTCCGCATCCACATTCCACATCAGCTTCGTGCGCAGGTAATAGTTCAACCCGTTGCGCAGAAATGTGTTGTGCCCCTCGGTGGTGAAGCCGATCACATTGTGGTCCTTGTAAAACCGCATGTCGCTGGCCGCGGCGCCGGTGCGCCAGTTGGGCATGCGGGACAGACCGGCGTGCGGGTCGTAGTCGTAGATCATCATCTGCGGGCAGATGCGGGCCCACGCATCAAGGGTGCGGGCATGACGTTGAGCGTGCACGTCGTTCTCGTTCCCAATCTCCTTGAGCGTGCTGATCCGCAGACGTGCCAACTGAATAATGATGTTTGGGTGCCACGGCTGATCCAACCCCTCGGGCGGGCGCACGCGATTGGCGTAGGCCAGCACCACGATGAATTTATCGGGAAATTCCTCGGCCACGGCGTACATGACATTGTTGATGAAGTCGTAATACGCGTCGGAAATCGATACATCCTGTCCGCTATCAAGGGCGAAGCCGTGGTCGGCGGCGATGGCCTCAGGCGACAGCGAACGCGGCGAACCGTCCGGAGCTGAAAATGCGTAGCTGTTGTCATCGGGGTGGGCGCGGAAGTGTTCTTTGATCGTATTCGACGCGATCTCCACCGCCTTGGGGTGGGCAGTATCGATCATCCGCATGTAGGGAGGCGTGCTGAGATCCTGCCGCGTGCCGTCGGCTTTCATTGCGTAGAGTTCTGGGTATTGCTCCAGATATTTGTCCATCGGCGCCAGCTTCCAGATGCTGCCGTCACCGGGAAAGGCGAAGCCGCCGCGCTGGGTGCCCTTGTTGCGAATCATCCAAGGATTGTGATCGCCGGTGCCCGTCGCCCAGCCGGACATCCAGATATTGCGGACAGCGAAACTGGGTGACTGCCGCACGTCCGCGATCGCCGGAACGGTCAACGTGTCGGTCTTCGGCAGCACCTGCCCGAACTCGCCGGGGAAGAACCATCGGCAGCCGAGCCGCTCAAGTAATTCGTAAACTGCATACTCCGTGCCCTGACAGATCGCGTCCTCGTTGCCCACGGCATACACCGCCCCGTCGCCGGCCTGCAACTCGAACCCCTCGCGGGTGTGCAGTCGGTCATCGCCGGCGGGAAGAATCTGCACGTGTGCCTTGGTCGCATCGGTCCGCCCGATATAGACGCGATTCGCGGGCAAATCCGTCTGCTGGGCCGCCTGTGATTCAGTGACAACCCGCAACCGGGCGCCGGTGATTTCCTTGACAAAGTGCTGAAGCTCGGCCGCGGCGCGGCTGGCGGACGCGCTGGGCGCATCGGCAGTGACGATCGCGGCGGTCGCCTGACCCGCGTCCACGAGGCTCACGCCCTGTGCCGCGGATTGGGGCTGGGGTCGGCCGGAAACCGGCGGATCGGTGGGCATCTCGGCATCGTCGCCGCACGCGGGCATAAAGGCCGCCAACAGCAGCATGCCGCCCCAGAACAATCGCGAATGTGTGCTTCTCATGACGACCTCCTGAACGGTCATTGGCGGTTGGCAGATCAATCGTAGTCGCCAAGTATGTCCGCAGCGGGGAGGCGACGCAACCGGGTAGACGCGCGGCGCGGTCCCGAATTCGCTATAAGATGGGCCATGCGATTGAACTCATGCCCGGCCCTCGCAATACTGTGGATCGGCCGGCGGTCGTCTTAGCGAGAATCCGGATTCATGGAACCAAACCACTTGCACAACCGGGGCGTCAGCGAATCGCGGTCGTCAGCGACTCTCTTGATCGTGGCGATCGCTATCGCCGGCGCGACGAACGCCTGCGCGCAGACCCCGACGGCGTCGACAGCCGCCACACGGATGATCGGCGAACTCGTGGCCGCGCGCGACCTGCAGGAACAGTTCGCCCAATACCAGACCTATGCGAGCGGCCGATTCGATGCTAGTTCCGGCACGGCGACCTATGCCGACAAGACCGGTAAATGCCGCCTGGCCTGGGTCGACTACCTGCTGCGCAACCAGGTGGAATCCATTGTCGAAGCGGACGAATTCACGTCCGGCCTGCACGGGGCGCTGGTCCAGCCGTTTGCGGCGGGAGACGTGGCCACGGCACTGGGCCAGGCGCTGGTCGAGGCCGAACGCCGCACGGTGATCGATCCTGCGGCATTGCCGGAGGGCATGGAGCCCGCATCACCGCGCAAGACGTTGCCGCCGCTTGACCATGGCACCCTCGTCGAGGCCATCAACCGCGCGTTGCGGGATTTCCATCGCGCGTTTGAGCCGCTGACCGAAGATGAGCGTGCGGACCTGCGGGCAAATCTCTATCCGGTCACCGCCGGCAATCTGCGACAGGGATACAGTGTGCCCGATGCGGCGACCGGCATGCGCCTGTGCGATCTGCTGGTGAAGCTTGATCGAACCGCGTTGTTCGACGCCGCCCACGCGCTACGGGCCGCGGCGGATCCTCGGAAATACAACACTCTCGGCCAAGCCCGTAACCGTGACGACGAAAGGATCGAAGGCGTGACGGGCCACGTCCTACAGGTCGTCGCGACCAACGCGGGCCGCATCCTCGTGGGCGGCAAAGGCAATAACGTGTATCAACTCGATGAACTAACAGACGTGACGATGATCATCGACCGCGGCGGTAACGACACCTACCTCGAGGGCACGACGACGGTCGAGCGGCCGATCCTCATCATCGTCGATCAGGCCGGAGACGATATCTATCGCGGCACGAAGCCCGGCGTCCAGGGAGGCGCGATCATCGGGCTGTCGCTGCTGATCGATCACGCGGGCGATGATCGCTACGAAGCCCGGGACGTGGCCCAGGGCGCGGCCCTGGCCGGGGTCGGCGTGTTGATCGATCTGGCCGGCAACGACACCTATCTCGGTGATCGTCGCGTGCAGGGATCGGCGTTCGGCGGGGCGGCGATCCTGATCGATGCCAAAGGCGATGATGATTACCGCGCCGCCCTGCTCGCCCAAGCCGTCGGCGGCCCCCTGGGGTTCGGCTTGCTGGATGATCTGACCGGCGACGACCACTACTACGCCGGCGGCAAGTACGAAAGCCCCTACAACGACTCGCCCGGGTACGGCGGCTGGTCGCAGGGCATGGGCGTGGGACCGCGCGGCGTGGCCAACGGCGGCATCGGAGTGCTGCTCGACGGCGACGGCGACGACGTCTATGAATGCGATTACTTCAGCCACGCCGGCGGATATTGGTTCGCCGCGGGATTCACACGCGATTTCGGCGGCAATGACCAGCGTCTTGGATCGACGCGAACCACCTTCGACGGCTCGCCCCGCACCGTCGCGCGATTTCTGCGCTGGGGGGTGGGGTTCGGATGCCACTTCGCGTCGGGCTTTTTGATCGATGATGCCGGCGATGATGAGTATTACGGCAACCACGCCAGCGTGTGCTACTCATGGGACATCGGCGTGGGCGCGGTCATCGATGCCGCGGGCAACGACAAGTACGTCGTGCCCGGCAGCGTGGCGGGGGCGAACAATGCGGCCATCGCCCTGCTGTTCGACGCCGGGGGCGATGACACCTATCAAGGCAATCTCGCCATTGCCGGTCCGGCGATCCAGTATCACCCGCAGGATCAATCGGGCGGCAATTTTTCATTCCTGATCGACATGTCCGGTGCCGATAAGTACAACGGCGAATCGAAGGACAACTACGAAGATCAGTGCGGCTGGCTGGGTGGATTCCTCATCGACCGGCAGTCGGACTGATCGATCAGGAGCCGTCGCCCCAACGTGCTTGACCGCCCTTCCCATCTGCGCACGATCGTGGTGTGTTTGCTGCTCGCCGTGGCGGTGCTGGTGGTCTATGGCCAGACCGTCACGTTTGATTTCGTGATGTACGACGATCAGCAATACATATACGAAAACCCAATCGTCAGCGCGGGGCCGACTTGGGAAGGTGTGAAATGGGCCTTTGGGTCTTCGCATTCATCGAACTGGCATCCGGTCACGTGGTTGTCGCACATGGTGGATTGCGCCCTGTTCGGGCGCGACGCCGACGGCGTGCCCAAGCCCGCCGGCCACCACGCGATGAACGTGGTCATTCACCTGGTCAACACGCTGATTCTGCTGCTGCTGCTGACTCGCATGACCGGCCGCTTCTGGCCGAGCACGTTCGTCGCGACGATGTTCGCCGTCCATCCCCTGCACGTGGAGTCGGTGGCCTGGATCGCCGAACGCAAGGATCTGCTCAGCACACTGTTCGGATTTCTCGTGATCCTGATGTACCACGCGTACACGGCGCGCGGTGGCGCGTGGCGGTACGTGGTGATGTGCGCGCTGTTCGCGTTGGGCCTCATGGCCAAACCGATGCTGGTGACATGGCCGTTCGTGTTGCTGCTGCTGGATGTCTGGCCGCTGAAGCGGATGCGCGTGCCGAAGTTTCTGGGGATGGATGCCGTCCAGTCCTCCGACGCGCCCGATCGCCCCTCGACACCGATGCGGTCGATTCGGTACCTGATCCTGGAGAAGATCCCGCTGCTGGCGATGACCGTCGCGCTGGCGGTGGTCACCGTCCTCGCTCAACACGGCGGCGGGGCGATGGGCGGCGAGGGGGCCGACGGACCGACGTTCATCGAACGTGGAACCAACGCGATAGTCTCCTACGTGCGGTATCTGCAGAAGATGATCTGGCCGGACGACCTGGCCCTGTTCTATCCACACCCGCAGGTGCCCGGCGGCGTGCCGTGGACTTCGACGCAGATCGGCGCCGCGATTGCCATGTTGATCCTGATCACCATCGCCACGTTGTGGCTGCGGCGGCGCCGATACCCCTTGGTCGGTTGGCTGTGGTACCTGGGCACGCTCGTGCCCGTGATCGGGCTGGTGCAGGTCGGCAGTCAGGCGATGGCCGATCGATTCACTTACATCCCGCTGGTGGGCATCTTCGTGGTCATCGCCTGGGGGATGGGCGACGTAATCCAGGCCCACACGGCGCGGATCCGGTGGCTGCGCGCCGCGGCGATGGCCGCAGCGATTGCGCTGACGATCGCCGCCACGGCCGTATCTTTCGTGCAGACTCAGACGTGGCGCGACTCGATCACGTTGTTTCAGAACTCAATCGATCGCACGACAAACAATGCCACGATGCATCACAGCCTTGGCTTGGCGTATCTGCGCGAGACCGACAAGCTTGCCGAAGCCGAGGAACAGTTTCGCAAAGCCATCGCAATTGATGAGCGGAAGTACAAGTCGCTCAAGAAACTGGGGGAGTTGCTTCTGGATCGAGGGGCAACGCGCGAGGCGGCAACCCATCTGTTTGAGGCGATGAGGCACGGCCCGCACGATCCGCACCTGGAGATGCGGTACGTCGAAGCGCTGGTCAAGTCTGATCAATACGATCGAGCCGAACGCGTGTTACGTCAGATTCTGCACGCCAATCCAGGTTGCTGGGCGTACGACACGTTGGGCAAGGTGCTGATGACGCAGGGACGTCGGGATGAAGCGTTCGCCGCGATCCAGGAAGGGATTGATTTTGCCCGATCGCGCGGAATGACGCGGTGGCTCCAGCGATTGACGGACCAGCTGGTTCAATTCCGCAGCCGATGAACCGGCGCCGGCGCCTCACGAATCCGCCGACAGTTCGGGGTACACGCATCCCGCCCCAACCGCGCAGCCGCCGAGTTCCACGACGATCTCGGTCAGCGTCTCCCACATACTCGCGGCGAACGATGGATCCAGCCAAAGCCGATAGCACGACAACTCCCCGAGCATCTGCGGCAGGATGGAACACGACACGCCCGCCACACGCGTCATAATCAGTCGCTCAAGGACTGCTTGATCCATGTCCACGCCGCACGTCTGGGCCAGCACTTCGCCGGCCGACGCGCCGGTCAACACGAACGTCGCATCCTCTCGCCAGACGGGATAGACGCCGGATACCGGTGAACTCAGAAGAGAAGTCAACCCGCCGACGCGCGAACCGGCCGGGTGCTGCTCGATGAAAAACTCATCGTCGCCCAGCCGCACCAGGCAACTGCCGTCGTCAAACGAAGTGACGTCATAGATGTCCGTCGGCACGGGCGCCGACTGCTCGCCCAGCCACGCCTCAGCGGACGGCCCTTTGATGCCCAGCTTCGGCAGCACACTTAAATCAATCAGCCCCAGCGTGCGAGCCGCATCCCGCTCGGCCGATGCATCCGACAGATGCAATACCAACACCGCGTCCGCGGCACCAAGCACGTGCGTGTGGTCGGCTTCGACCTGCCGGCGAATCGGGCTCCGTCTTGTTGAGGCGTCGGCCATCGTTTGCTCTACACCTTCTGTCGCTCAGCTTCGGGGTCAAAGAACGGCAGTGACGTCACGACCGCTTCGATCATCCGTCCGTTCACACGGACCTGCACCTTCGTGCCCGGCTCGGTGCGCTGCGGCGGCACGTACGCCAGCGCGATTGGTTGATCCAATGTGGTGCGATGTGCCACGCTCGTGATCCGGCCGGCGATCTCGTCACCCTCCAAGATCAGATGATTCTCCAGCGGCAATCGGCGCGCCGGCACATCGGGGAACGTCAGCCCCACCAATCGGCGCGACTGCGGATGCTGATCCAGCACCCTCAACGAACGCTGACCGATGAAGTAAGGCTTGTCCTTGCCCAACGCCCATCCCAGCGACGCCTCGGCGGGTGTGGTCAGTGCGTCGGTGTCCTGACTGACGATGATGTGGCCCTTTTCCAGTCGCAACAACCGCTGCGCTTCGACGCCGAACGGTCGTACGGTTGCGTCAGCCTCCATCACCTTGTTCCAGACGTACAGCGCCTGCGACGCGGGTACGTGAATCTCGTAACCCAGCTCACCAACGAACCCAACCCGCATCAGCCGCGCCCGCACACCGGCCACCTCCGCGGTCTCAAACTTCAGATACTCAAATGCCTCGGCCGACAGGTCCGCGCCGGTCAACGTCTGCAACACGCGGCGCGAATCCGGCCCGGCCAGGCTCATCGCGCCCAGGTGCCCGGTCACGTTGATCAACGTGACGTTCATGCCCCAGATCATCGCGAAGCGTTGCATCTCACGATAGAACGCAGCCGCCCCGCTCGATGTGGCCGTCACATAGAAGTGATCATCGGCCGTGCGCGCGATGATGCCGTCCTCGATGATCACGCCGCTCTCGTCACACGCCAGACCGTACCGGCACCGCCCCACCGCGTGTTGCGCGAACCGACCGGTGTAGATGCGTTCCAGGAACGCCGCCGCGTCCGGACCGCACACTTCGAGCTTGCCCAGCGTGCTGACATCGATCATGCCGACCGCGCTGCGCACGTGCGTGGCTTCGCCGACAATGGCCTGGGCACGATCGATACCGTCGCGCATGTAGTATTCCGGACGGTACCACGTGCCGGCGAACATCATGTGCCCGCCATTGTCGCGGTGCCAATCGTGCATCGGCGTGTGACGCATCGGATGGAACCGCCGCCCCGCCAGATGACTGAACGGCACCGGGTGCTGGAACGGCCGCGACGTGGTTGTGCCCGTTTCCGGAATCGTTTTCTCGTTCAGTCGCGCCAGAATCCGTACCGCGTTCATGTTCGACAGCTTGCCCTGGCTCGCCCCCATCCCCACCGTCGTGTACCGCTTGAGCAGCTCGATGTTGTCGTACCCTTCCTGGTGAGCGTTGTGGAAGTCCGACAGGTGCACGTCCTCGTCGAAATCAACGAAGTTCTGCTTGTGCGGATGCTTGAGGATCGGATAGGGATGCGACGGCGATGATCCGGCGTGCGACGGCGATCGATCTCCCGGCGCTTCGCACAGCCCCAGATGCGCCGCCGCGGCCCGGCCGGCCCGCTGACCGTCGGCCATTCGTGATGCCAGATCAAACACGCCGACCACTCGACCCGCCGCGAACACGCCCGCCACGATCGTATTGGGGACGATCTGCTCGATGCCGTCGTCATATCCAAAGCGCACGCCGGCCTGATGGAGCAACCCGTTGGTCGGCATCCAACCCACGCTCAGCATCACGCCGTCACAATCCACGCTGACGCTACGGGCGGTATCGGGCACGCCGTCCCGCCCCAGCGCACACAGCGTGACTGAGTCCACCGCCACGTCGCCGCGATGGGCTTCGTAGATCACGTGTCCCTGATGGATCGCGATGCCCGCGTCGAGCACCGACTTCTGCAGCGCTGCATCCTGTCCGTCGGCCCGCATGTCCGCGATCGCCGCGACCTCGACGCCCACATGGTGAAGATCGAGCGCCGCCTGATAGCCCGTATCGTTCGCCGCCACCACCACCGCCCGCCGGCACGGCTTGACCGCGAACTGATGCACCAGCCGTTGCGCCGCGGTGGCGAGCATCACGCCCGGCAGATCATTGTTGTGGAATACCGCCGGCTGCTCGTACGCCCCGGCCGCGACGATCAACGTCCGCGCCCGCAACTTCGTGAGTTTCTGTGAATCCACCAGGCTGACCCACAGATCACCGTAACACCCGCTGACCTCGGTCGACGTGCGGATCTCCAGATTGCTCAGCGCATCGCAGCGTTGCGCGAGATCGGCCAGGAACTGCCGCGTCCGGTCGCCGGCCCCCTGATAACTCAGCGACCCGCCGATGTGTGGCTGATCATCGACGACCAGCACCTTCGCCCCCGCTTCCGCCGCCGCGATCGCCGCTGACAGTCCGCTCGGCCCGGCGCCCACGACCAGCACATCACAAAAGTCGTAACGCTTGGGCGTCGATTCCGCCTCGCCCGCGCGATCCATCGTGCCCAGCCCCGCGATCTTCCGCATCATCCGTTCATGGATCGGGAACAGCGCCCGGGGCGAGTAAAACGCCTTGTAGTAAAACCCAACCGGCATGAAGGCCTTGAACTTCTCGGTGATCCGCCAACGGTCTTTGTCCACCCCGCCCTTGGTGTTGCACGCCACCAGGTCCATGCCGTCTTCGATCTTCAGCACATCGCCCCGCAGATTCGTGCGCCGCGCCTTCACGTGCATCGCATCCTCGACCATCACCGCCACGTCGTGATTGGCCATCGAATACACGCCGCGCGGCCGGTGATATTTGAAACTCCGTCCCAGCACCCGCACACCCGCCGCCCACAACGCCGAACTGAGCGTGTCGCCGGCGTATCCGGTGTATTCGCGCCCCTCGAACCTGAACCGCACCGTGCGCTGGCGCTCGATCCATTCACCGGGCTGTGGCGGCAGGCGGTCGGTCATGGGTTCGATCCCGCGGTCGCGCTCGGGCCGTCGGTGTAAAGGTAGGTGCGAATGAATTCGTCGCTGACTATGTCACGCTCGGCGATGAACCACGTGCCGCTGGCGATGTGATACCACCACTCGACTTTCACGCCCGGCTCGCCGGACCGGCTGAACACATAATCCGCCCATTGCTCATCACTCACCGCGCCCGCATCAGGTTCATCGCGCACCTCCCCGCCGTAATGAAACTCCTGCAGCGGACGCGGGCCGTTAACCGGGCAGTGAATGATCTTCATAATCGAACCCTCGAAACGTGGCTCAATGTCCGACCGACGCCGCCCCCTTTTCACCGACGAGCGTCATACGTTCGAAACGAGAAAGCGAGAACGCGCGGATCAAATCGTGATCCTCATCCCGCGCGATAGTGTGCGCCATCGTCAGCCCGCACACCGGTGTGGCTTTGAAACCGTACGTTCCCCAGCCAGCGTCGATGTAAAATCCGTGAACCGGCGTGCGACCCATGATCGGCGAAAAATCAGGCGTCATGTCACACAGCCCCGCCCACTGACGCATCACCTTCACCCCGCTCAGACACGGGAACAGATCGATCAGGTGCCCCGAAAGCCCTTCGGCAAAATCGAGTGTGGACCGCGTGTTGATCAACTCATACGGATCCAGCGCCGCGCCCGAGACCAGTTCACCCCGCGTCGACTGACTGATGTAAATGTGCAGTGAACCCGAGACGATGATGGTGTCCAGCCACGGCTTGATCGGCTCGCTGACAAACGCCTGCAGCGGATGAATCACCAGGGGCGTCCGCAGCCCGACCATCTGCGTGATTGCCGTCGTCCACCCCGCCACGGCCGACAGCACCTTCTTGGCTTTGACGAATCCCCGGTTCGTATGGACACCGGTCACCGCGCCGTCTTTGATTTCAATGTCGTTGACGGCTGTCTGCTGATGGATCTCCACGCCGCGCTCATCGGCCCCGCGGGCAAACGCCCACGCCACCGCGTCGTGTCGCGCGATCGCGCCCGGCGGGTGGTACAACGCGCCCATGACCGGCGGCTGATGTCCGCCGCAGGTGATGTCGATCTCCGGATTGTGTTTCTTGATGAAGTCGGGGTCGACCACTTCACTGTTCACGCCGAGGTGCTGATTCACCTCCGCCCGCCAGCGCGCCGTGCGCAAGGCCGCATCGCTGTGGGCCAGTGTGTAATGCCCGCGCTCGGTATAGAACAGATTAAACCGCAGCTCGCGCGACAGCCCCTTGTACAACTCTACGCTCTTCTCGTAGAAGCGCACGCCCTCCGGCGTCAGATAATTCGACCGAATGATCGCGGTGTTCCGCCCCGTGCCCCCGCTCCCGATGTATCCCTGTTCCAGCACGGCGACGTTGGTGATGTTGTGATGCTTCGCCAGGTAATACGCCGCGGCCAGCCCGTGCCCTCCGCCGCCGATGATCACCACGTCGTATTCATCTTTCAGCGTCGCCGGCACGTCGTATTCATCTTTCAGCGTCGCCGGCGCGCGGAACATGCGCGGTTCTTTGTACGTCTTGTTCAGACCAAAGCGGAGAAGTCGAAGCGGCATGTTTCAGATCACTCAACCGACGGGACACGAAACGCGACAACCTGCCGGCAATCGCCCGGCGGGCACAATCTTACACGTCTCGCGGTCTAGATGTGGCTGCGGGCGCGCACCAGACGCGGATACCGCTTCGGCGATCCGGGGGTCGAACCGCAGCGATCCGTTCGATGAGTGGCGTCTATGGATCCGATCATGCCAAGTCTCTATCAGCCGAGCCGTCTCCACGCCGGGGGCGGGGCCGGTCAGAACATCGTCAGGTACTCATTGATCTCCCAGCGGGTGATCTGCTGATCATACGTCTCCCACTCGGCGGTTTTCAGCTTGATGAACTCATCGGCGATCGGCCCAAGCGCCGATTTGACCACTTCGTCGTCGACCAGTTCTTCCAACGCCCCCCACAAAGACTGCGGCAACAGCTCAATGCCCTTCGATCGAATCTCCTCGAGCGAACGCTCGTACATATTGCCCAGATTGGGCTCGCCGGGATCGATTCTATTCTTCACGCCGTCCATACCCGCCGCCACGTACGCCGCCAGCGCCAGGTACGGATTGCACGCCGCGGACACCGTGCGGTCCTCAAAGTGGCCCGGCCCGGCCGTCCGGATCATCTGCGTGCGATTGTTGTCGCCATAAGTCACGAACGCCGGCGTCCATGTGAATCCAGACCGGCTCGAATACAGCCCCGCTCCCAATTGCAGCCGCTTGTAGCAGTTCACCGTGGGGCTCGTCACCGCCACCAGCGCCCGCGCATGCTTCAGCACGCCGCCGATGAAGTGATATGCCATCGCCGAGCAGCCCAGTTGCCGCGCATCCTGATCGGCCTCGAACTTGTTCTCACCCGATTCCGCATCCGCCATGTGGTAGTGCGCATGAAGTCCGCTACCGGTCTGATCGCTGAACGGCTTGGGCATGTGCGTCGCAATCGCGCCGTACTTCTTGGCCACCTGCGAGGTCAGCATCTTGAAAAATGTGATGCGGTCCGCCGTCGCCAGCGCGTCAGCAAAATCGAAATTGACCTCGAACTGCCCGTTCGCGTCCTCATGGTCGCACTGATAGACGCCCCATCCCAGATTGCTGAGAGACGTGCTCAGTTCCTGCAGATACGCCATCGCCGGCGACATCGAACGGAAGTCGTAACAAGGCTTGGACAGCGTATCGACGTTGTCCGGGTCCCATGGCTTGATCCCGCCGCACTCGGATCGCGTGACCAGGAAGTGCTCGGGCTCCATGCCCACGTTAAAGATGTAGCCCTCTTTCTTCAGATCGCCCAGCACGCGCTTCAGGTTCGTGCGCGGGCAAAACGGGTACGACTCGCCATCCACAAACAGATCGCCGGCGAACCGGGCCGTGTTCGGCTGCCATGGCAGCGGCGTGTAGGTGTCCAGATCGATCCGGGCGAGCATGTCGTGCGAATCTGGCCCCTGCCCCACGCCCCACACCGCCGCCCCGGCGAACCCCGCCCCCTCGTCCACCGCATCGTCCAGTGAGGACGCCGGCATCATTTTCACCTTCGCCCCACCCGTGATATCCACGAACTGCGCGAGAATGAACTCGATGCCGTCCGCCTTCATTTGCTTCTTGATCTGATCCCGCGTCGCCATTTATTGCTCCTGCATCCTCTAGGACAATCTGATCTTCGGCAGAGGGTATAAACGCATCGCCCTTTGATTTCAACGGACCGGTTCGTCCCAACCGGCCGGGCGGATTATAATCATCCTGACTGATTTGGGGCCACCCGACCGTCCGTGCACGCCGCGACGAGCGATTGGGGTGTGTCCAGAGCCCTTTGGAGTATGCATTTATGTGCGGAATCGCGGGTATTGTCTATCACGGCGGGACCGGAAACGTGGCCGACGCGTTGATCCGCATGCTGTTCGGCTGCCAGCACCGCGGCCCCGATTCCACCGGCCTGGCTCTGTATAACGATGAGACCGATCATCTAATCCTGCGCGTTTTCCTCAATGCCGACCTTTCCCAGGATCCCGGCCTCTGGCCCGGCCGCCGGGACCAGATCACCCGCGTCCTGGGCGACCATGGCTTTGGCATCCAGGACACCAGCCAGACCGGCGC
This sequence comes from Planctomycetaceae bacterium, assembly GCA_002685935.1. Classification (GTDB taxonomy): domain Bacteria; phylum Planctomycetota; class Phycisphaerae; order Phycisphaerales; family Zrk34. The sequence continues at coordinate 20,053 of NYZD01000154.1, forward strand.
CTTTCTGCGCGTGTCTGGCCGATTCGATACCGGCGCCGATGAGGATATCCAGAAGCTCAGCTACGCCGTGGAGGAGATCCCCGGCGTCGAGATATTCTCGTCCGGCCGACACCTCGAAGTGATCAAGGACGAAGGCACGGCCGAGGAACTCGACGCCCGCTACGGCTGCCGGTCTTTCCACGGCACCCACGGCATCGGCCACGTCCGCCTCGCGACCGAAAGCGACGTGAATCCCTCCACGGCCCACCCCTTCTGGGCGTATGGTTTCAACGACGTGGCCATCGTCCACAACGGCCAGATCACCAATTACTTCAAGCTCAAGCGTCTGCTCGAGCAGCGCGGCTACCGCTTCCGCACCGAAAACGACTCTGAAGTCATCGCGGTATACTTGGCTGACAAGATGGCCAAGGGCATCTCCATGGAAGAAGCGCTGGCCCAATCCCTGGAGGAACTGGACGGGACGTTCTCGTTTCTGGCCGCCACCGCCGAGGGCCTCGGCTACGCCAAGGATCCCATCGGCGCCAAACCGATGGTCGTCTGCGAAACTGACGAGTTGGTCGCCGTCGCGTCAGAAGAAGTGTCGCTGCAGCGACTGCTGGGCGATCGAACAAGCACCAGTTTTGAACCTCTTCCCGGAACGAGTGGTACATGGTCGAGATCGACGGAAGCAGTCTCACTGTCCGCGAGATAAATACGACGCTACGAGCCCATGTGGATCGCCTGCACGCCGAAGGCCGACTGGCCGACGAGCCGATGGTCCTCCGGCACCCCGATGCGCGGCACAACCTCGGCGTGGGTGTGGTCCACCCGGTCCAACTCACGATCGCCGGCAGCGCCGGTTACTTCTGCATGGGCCTGTGTGACGGCCCCAACGTGCACATCGAGGGCAACGTCGGATGGGGTTTTGCGGATAACCTGCTGGCCGGCCGCATGGAAGTCGACGGGTATGCCGGCGCGGTCTGTGCCGTGGCCATGCGGGACGGTCAGATCGTCATTCGCGGCAACGTCGGCAGCCGCGTGGGCCAGGTCATGAAGGGCGGATCGGTGATCTGCGGCGGCAACGCCGGCTTCGGCGCCGGATCGATGATGATGGGCGGGACAATCATCATTCTCGGCAACGCCGCCCAGTCCATGGGGGAGTTCATGATGGACGGCAATATCTTCGTCGCCGGCGACATCACCAGCCTCGGCACCGACGCGGTCGTCGTCGATCAGTTGGACGCCGACGCAGACCGGATCGCCGAATTGCTCGATTCCGCCGGCCTCAAGCCGCCGGTCGAGCCGCGTGCATTCAAAAAGATCATCTCCGACCAGCGCGCCCTGAAGTATCAGGAATACGAGAAGAACGAACTGCTGTTCAACGAAGCACAAGAGCAAAAGGCCCAGAGCGTTGCCGCCGACGGCAATCGCGACGTGATGACCTTTGACTCGGATTAACCACAGAAAGAACGCCCCATCGGTCGGCCGCCTTGCGACCACCGGAGACCCGAATGATTCAATCGGCCCCACAAGCCATCATCAAAGGTGAAGACTACTGGCAGCGCGATGTGGTCAAGGACATCCGCACCAAAGCCGACATCGGACGCTACCGTGTGCGCGGCTATGGCGCGTTCAAGCAGTTGCCCACCTTTGACGATCTGACGTTCAGCTTCGATCCCGCTGTCCTCAGCAAGCTCGGCAAGATCGAGGGGCGCGTGGACCTGTCCACCGTCCTTGGCGGCCGGTACGCCACGCACCCGATTCACAACGACATCCCCATCTCCATCTCAGCGATGAGCTACGGCGCCCTGTCCAAAGCCACCAAAATCTCCATGGGCAAGGCCTCGGCCATGGTCGGCACGTCGACCAACACCGGCGAGGGCGGCATGCTGCCCGAAGAACGCGCCGCGGCCAAGCACATGATCTATCAGATCACGCCCGGCCGATTCGGGTTCAACATTCACGACCTGCGCAAGGCCGACGCCGTCGAGTTCTACATCTCCCAGGGCGCCAAGCCCGGCCTGGGGGGACAGCTCATGGCGTCCAAGGTCACCGATCATCTGGCCCACATCCGCGGCATCCCCCGTGGGATCGATCTGCGGTCGCCGTCCCGCCACCCCGACATCCTCGGCGCCGACGATCTAGTCATCAAAATCGACGAAATGCGCGAAGCCACCGACTGGCGCATCCCCATCAGCCTGAAGATGGGCGCTGGCCACATGCGGCACGATGTCAAGATCGCCGTCAAAGACATGGTCGATATGGTCGCCATCGACGGCATCCAGGGCGGCACCGGCGCGGCGCCCGAAGTCGTGCTGGAAAACATCGGCATCCCCTCGCTCGCCGCCATCGTGCAGGCGATCGACGGCGTGGAGGAAATGGGCCGCCGCGACGACATCACCCTCATGCTCATGGGCGGCATCAAGGACGGCGTCGACGCGGCCAAGGCCCTCGCCCTCGGCGCCGACGCCGTCGCCATCGGCACCGCCGCCATCCTCGCCGGCACCTGCATCGCCTGCGTCCAGTGCCATTCCAACAAGTGCCCCACCGGCATCACCACGCACAACGATGGTCTGGAATCGCGTTACAACATCGATCGCAACGCCGAATGGATCGCCACGTTCTTGCACAACATGGCCATGGAGGTCGCCGCGATCACCCTCGCCGCCGGCAAGGACAACTGCCACGATCTGAACCGTGACGATCTGCGGGCGCTCAACCCCGAAGCGTCGGCGATCACCGGCGTGCCCACCTGGGATACGAACATCACCTACGACACCGACCAACTGCCCAACTCCTGACCTTATCCATGGCCAAATCCACCGAAATACCGGTCTTTGACGGCGCCACGCTGTCCAGGAAACTCAAGCTCAAGCCCGGCGCCGTCGCGCACGCGCCCATCGGCAAGCCCGAAGAATCCGAGAACGGCAAGCAGGTCGCCCGTAACTACAAACACGCCGCCGGCAAGAGCAATACCTACTCCCCGGCCGTCGTGGACATGATCTACCACATGGCCCGGTCCGGTCACCTGGGCGATGCCGAGATCCGCGAGTTCGTCGCCGCCAAACTCGACGCCGAGCGCGCCCTTGACCCCAAGCTGATGCCCGCCACGTTCGATCAACTGGTCTTCCTGTCGGCCAATCTGACCCGACTTGTGATCGATCCCTATCGCGAACGTTGCGAATCTTCCCTGCAACTCGGCGAACATCGCCCGCGCCCCATCGATCTCGCCTGGCCCGTCGTGATCGGCGGCATTGATTTCGATCGTCTGCCCGATCACGTCCGCGACGCCGCCCTCGGTGCGGCCGATCAGGCCAATCTCGCGATCTTCGTGCGGCCCGACACGCCGCGCGGTCCCGACGGCAAAGCGCCGCGCATCGTCGAAATCGATGTCACAAAGTCTTTGCCGGAACTGAACCGTCCTGCCGCCGTCGCGCTCACCGCTCCGATCGCGTCGCAGCTCACGGCCGAAAACATCCGCCCCGCCATCGAGGCGCTGCGAGCAAAGACCGATGCACAAATCCCCCTCGGCATCACCGCCCCGGCGATCAACGCCGCTCAGGTCGTCGATGCCACCATTGATCTCGACGTTGACCTCTACGTCGCCGATGCCCAGTGGACCGATGACGCTCAACCCGCCGCCATCGTCCCCGAACTCGGCGCCGCGCCGGCTCTGCACGTCCTGGCTGACACCATCGAGCGCGTCCGACACCACTGCAAGGAAGAATCCGTCCAGGTGATCTACCGCGGCGGCATCCGCGGCGGAGCCGACGCCGGCAAAGCCTTGTGCATCGGCGCGTCGGCCGCGACCATCGGCCTGTCCGCGCTCCTCGGCATGGGATTCAAGATCACCAGCGTCTCCGACGAAGCCAAACTCCTCGCCGGCCTCGCCAAACCCCTCGACCCCGCCGACGCGATTCATCACCTGACCAATTTCGCCAAGAGCATGAACATGGAGATCACCATGCTCGCCCGCGCCTGCGGCAAGAGCAACGTCAAAAACATGGAACCCGAAGACCTGCGCGCCCTGACCGTCGCCGTCTCCGCCGCCACCGGCATCCCCGTGACGGGCAAGGATTTCAACTTCCGCCGCCACGCCTGACGGTTTCGTGCTCACGTGCCTGATTCCAACAAGGCAGGTGGAGCACGTCGCTAGCCAATGACATCCTATCAGAGCTCCGATGCACATCGGGAGATGCACGCAATCGTTCATGCATCGCCCCAATATCAGGGCGTGCTCGACGCCGTAGCATTCCAAAGCCACGTCGTGTCCGTGGGCGCGGGCAGCGGCATAAACGCGCTCGAACCATCCACCATCACAAAATTGCCCGGAGAGTCACCGGTGCCCACCGGATGCCATTCAAATGCGTCAGGGAACGCGCTCTTCGCGGTGCCCGCCTCGTAGAACAATACGGTCTTGAACGGTATTTCCACGCGGCTCAGCTTGACCCCGCTCAGCCCGTCGCCCGGGGATCCGGGGGCCTGCGGGTGGCGGATCGAATTGAAGTTGTAACTGTTGCCCAGCCATTCGAAATGGTTGTGCGATGACGTCGGATCGTGCCAGAACGCGCCCAGATCGCCCGGACAATGAAACAGCTCGGTCGCCGAATCCACGTAAGGGTTCAGCGGCCGCGGCTGCAGCCGATTGAATAGCGTCCCGAACACCGCCGCGTTGATCGGATTGCCCGTCTCCGTCCCGCCCCACGCATACCAGTCCATGCCGTTATTCGGGTCCGGATCACGCCAGAACGCAACCTGCCGATGATCGTCCAGATACATCGTCATCGCGGTGTGGATCTGATGCAGGTTGCTCTGACAGTTCACCTTCCGCGCCTGATCGCGCGCCCGGCCCAGCGATGGCACCAGAATCGCCAGCAGCAACGCGATGATCGCAACGACCACGAGCAACTCGATCAACGTGAATGCCCGACGATCAAGCTTTGGTCGCGCGAAGTGAATCATGGCTCGCCCGTTACTGGATTCCATAGAGATCACCACGTTCGTCAAGTGTCCTGCGCCCGGGATTGCCGTGGGCGGGTAGCGGTGAGGATCACAGTTTTGCGCGGTACGTGCAAATACTGTCCATCCTATTGTTGTGCCTCCGATCTGGATGGCCGAAACTCCAACGCTCTTGTGGCGACGGCCGGGATCAGATTGGGATCTTCCAGTCCCCCCTTGCCAATGGGAGTGTGCTGAAGATTAAGGACAAGCTCCACCAAGCCGTCGCCGTCAGTGTCACGGTAGTGATGTTCATAGTTCCACCACGCACCACTCCCGAAGGAATCCGAATAGGGTGCCCTATATCGCTCGACGAGAGCACCATCAGCAACAGTGAAGACGGTTATGGTCTCCCTGCGAGCACTCGTCCCTCTTCCCCAACCCGAGACAAGAACATACTCAGGCTCGCGATCGCCATCCAGATCGATGATATCCAGGCAGAACAGGCCATAGGACGTTTGGAAGTCATGCGTAGCTATCCGCTCATCTTCGGCGTCGATCTGGATGGATAGCAGGGGGCCACCAAAATACTCGTCTCCGCTGTTGTCCGGCGTGATGTCTCTCACAATCACCCGAAGTTCACCGTGCCATGACAAGACGACACTGACTGGCCGATCGAGTTCCGCGACCACCACGGCGGCCATCGGGTCTGACGATTCCGCGGCGCACGCCGAGATGACACAGGCCAGCAACGGGCCAATCAGAGAACTGATCACGCGAGAGTTGGCGTTCATGTCATCTCAGGCATAACCATTGATTGAGTGGTTCCACTCAACAGAGATATTTCCAGGATGAGTTCAAAAGACGGCGCGATTCCTGCCACCCCACCAGGCCCGGAGAACGTCCCCGGTGAAAGTGATTATCCGCAGCCAAATAGCGCAGGTCAAAAGATTGTGGCAGGTCAAAGCGATCCGGACGACGGTCGGGCGGGGCTGACGCAGACGCGGTCAGTGCGCATGCCGTTCCTTTGAGCACCTCTGTCCGGATTCCCTCGGTGAGCCGCCGTCATTGATCCGTGCAACGGCCAGTTCGGTCGGCCATCATTGAATCACACTCGCACGCGACGCTCACTTAAACACCAGCGCCCCCGACAGCTCATTGCGATGCACGCTGCCGAACAGGCACGACCACGATGTCGTCTCATCCCCGTCAACATGTCGATGTCGAATGATGTTCGTCTGCCACGTGTCGCCCGGCTTCACCGGCTCCACGCCCAGCACCTTGAACGGCACGCCGATCTCCGCGATCCAATGCCCCGGCACCTTCGACGTCTTCGCCTCCCATTCGATCTTGTCAAGAATCTTGCTGCCGCCCTCGTCCACGCTGAACCAGCAGTGCGACAACTGACCGGCGGGCGTCACCATCAACTGGTTGAAAAACGTTCCTTGATCCGGCCCGCTGAGGCGAATCTCGATCATGTCGTTGTCCAGCGTCCGTTCGGACAGCTCGCCGTCGATCACGTCGCCGCTCAACTTCTCGATCTGCGGCTCATCACAGTGCACCGCCATGTAAAGATGCGTGTCGTCATACGTCATCAACACGCGCGTCTGCACCTCGGCATTCACGTTCTGCTCGTATTGCTTGAACTGATCCGCCACGCCGCAATGATCGAAGTCCAGCCAGCAATCGTCATTCAATTGCCCGTCAATCACCGGCGTCTTCGGACATCGCCCGGCACTGATCGGTCGCGGCCCCAGCGGCGCGTTGATCGTCGCCGCATCACCGCCCACGCCGTACGTGAACAGCTCCGCGTTGCGCATCTTGAAACGCAGCATCACATTCTGCCCGCGCAGCGAGGTCAGATCGTGTTGGCCGTTCCACGCCAGCTTGTGCTGCGTGTCATCGCCGGTGAACCGATCCGCCACATCGAACCGCAGACCCTTAAGATACTGCCCGCGATCATCCAGCAATTCCACGTCGATGTACCCGTCCGACTCGGTCCGCGCATTAATCGTCAGATGATCCCCTCGAATCAGCGTGCGATGCGTAATCATGTGCGCCTCGTCAGCCCCCGCTTCCAGCGACACGAATCCGCCCCGCCGCACCGTCGCGATGCCAACGCCGCAGATGCCGTCGGTACTGCCGTCGTGCCGGTTGTTTGTGCCGCTGTAATACACCACGTTCTTGTCCGCGAGCTGCACGACCTGCCCCGGACTGAACACCATGTACGCATCAAATTGCTTCGGATCCCCCATCGGCAGCACATCCATCTCCGGCTTCAGCGCGTGCCACGCCACGCCATCCTCACTCCACGCCAGCTTGTACCGCATGTTCTGTCGGAGATTCGGATCAAGTGGTTCATCCCCGTAGAACATCCACGGCAACCCCCAATACAGCCCGCCGTCGTAGAACACCGTCATGCCGTAGATCTGTGAACCCACGCCGTAGTAGTCGTGTGCCGTCCATATGATCTTCGGCCCGCTCCACGAAAGCAGATCGTCACTTTCGCCGAGACTGATCGTGCGCATTGTCTGATGCCGCATCCACACCCGCATGTAAGCGCGGTACTTGCCCAGCTTGGGGTCCCGCATGAAAAAGTGCGTCTCTTCCAGCCCGTCCCCCGCGCCGTTCGACCACACCGGGTCTTCCTGCGCCCGCCGCCAGTGCACCCCGTCCTCCGAATACGACAAGTAATAGTTCGGCCGGTAATTGATCAGCTTGTAACGCTTGGTCGGATCCGGATCGTGCGGCTCATCAAATACGGTCACGGGACCTTCGATCGGCTCGCCCTGTTCATCCACGCACAGATTGTTGCTCGGCAGTCCATCGGCTTTCAGGACATTCACGTCATCCCGCCGCCAGTTCAGCCCGTCATCCGACACCGCCAGATGCATCGCCCAGTGCGTCCCGATGTCCGGCCGCCGCTCGACATTCATCGCGTACGTCGAGTACCACATCCGCCACACGCCGCGATCGTCGTCATGCACCACCGCGATCGGCACCACCTGCTCGCCCTCCCACGGCTCGGCCGAAACCAGCTGCGGCTGATCCGATACCCGCTCCAACTGACGCACCCGCCGCGTCAGCCCGATCGAATCAGCAATCGCCCGATCGTCCACGAATCCCTGCGGCTCCGCCCCGATGTCCAGCAACGCATAATCCAGATTCATCACGTCACTCCGGTCTCAATGGTTCTCGTTCGCGGCGAAAGTCTAACCGATTCCAATTACGAGTAAATCGCGCCAACCATCCCCTGCCGGTTGTCGCGCAAGCGAATAACCGCTATATCACTCGGTTGGCCCAGTCCACCCCGTGACTGTGGCGGAGCAGACTTATGTCCCGGCCGCTGACTTGCCTGACCCTTACCCTCGCCGCGCTGTGCCTCACCCCCGCTGCCGTGTGGGCCGGCGATCCCATCGACGTCAAGAATGACAGCGTCTTCTTCCGCGCTCAGAATCTGCCCAACCCCACCGACATGTCGCCCGCGGCCATCGCCCGACGGTCGGTCGTCCGCAATTTCCTCGAGGCCCATCCCAACTACAACATCGAAGCGTTCGCCATGCCCGAGGTATCGGGCCAGGCTATGGATAGCGGACCGCTGATGGCCATCGCCGCCGGCGTGCCCCCCCACTGCATCTACGTCAACTTCCGCCAGTCCTCCACCTACGTCGCCCAGGGATTCCTCGCCCCACTCGAGGAGCTGCTCGCCCGTATCCAAAGCGACAACCCGCGCGTGCGTGAGGTCGACGACGACGACAACTGGGTCCAGGATCCCACCGATCAGAAAATCGCCGACGCGCTACAGCAGATCAAGGCCCGCGTGCCCGGCCCCGCCTGGCCCGTGGTCTACCGCTCCGATGAGTCCGGACCCGACAGTCCCAAGAGCGTGTGCGCCATTCCCATCCAGAACCTTGTGATGGGCCTGCTGTATCGCAAGGATCTCTTCGCCGCCGCCGGCCTGTCGCCCGATCAGCCGCCCGAAACATGGGAACAGTTGATGCAGTTCGCCCGGGACATGACCGTCCCCGAGAAGCGCCAATACGGCATGATGGTCTATGCCGGGGGTCGGGACGTCAGTTGGGGCACCTACGCGTTCCTGGTCTCCACCGACGCCCGCGCCGTCAAGCTCGACGAAGAAGGCAACTGGCGCGCAGCCTACAACACCCGCGGCGCCGCCGAGGCCATCTACTTCATGTGGCGCATGGCCCATGAATCGTTCAAACGTGACGGCGAGGATATCCCCGGTTGTCTCAAGCTCGCCAAGCCCGCCGACTGGGGAGAACTGTGGAAGCTCGGCCGCATCGGCATGAAGTTCGAGTACCTCAACGATGAGGTGCTCAGCGGCATGAACCCGCAACTCGTGGGCATCGCCCCCGTCCCCAAATCCGACCCCGGCGGCGTGTCTGAACAGTACCTGTTGGACAACGGCCTCGGCGGGTCGGGCAGTGAAGTCAACTGCCAGATGCTCGGAGTGTTCTCCGGGTCCACACCGTTGCAGCAGCTCGCGGTCATGGAGTTCATCTGGTACTTCACCGGCGAAGAGGCCCAGCGCGAACGCACCCGCGTGTATGTCGAGAGCGGCATGGGCAAGTTCGTCAGCCCCGTTCTGCTTGAACGATTCGGCTACGACCGGCTGCGAAAGCAGGTCCCCGAAGGCTGGCAAAAAGCATTCACCCAGGCAATGGAAAACGGCGTGCCCGAACCCTACGGCCGCAACACCCAGCACATCTACCGATACATGTCCG
>NYZD01000155.1 GCA_002685935.1 Planctomycetaceae bacterium
TCAGAACCGCGAAACACTTGACGCGGTGGCCGAGCACCTGGCCATGCGCGGGTCCTATTGTCCGGGAACGGCGTTGCCTCAGTATGGCGGCGGTGTATTCTGGCATCCCGATCGCGGGCGGCCCATGCGCAACTCACAGGGATCCGCGGTCAGGACACAGCGGATGTGGCAGGCCGTTGAGGCGACGGGAAGCGATTGCCGCCTCCGAATTGGCAACGTTCATCTGCCTTCGGAGCGTCAGCTCAGTCGCGAGCAAGCGGCGGCTCAGCGCCTGGCCGAGCTTGAGGACCTGATCGCGAGTGCTGAAGCAGGCCTGGACATCATCGTGGGAGATTTCAACGAACAACCGGACGGACCCGTCGGCGAATGCCTGGCACGTCATGGCTATGTCGATGCCGCCGCAACCTCGGATCGTGCCCGCGCTCCGACGAACATCGCCGAGGGACGCGGCGACCAGATCTGGATCAAGCAGCGAATGAGCGACCGCGGGCTGATGCATGACGTCGCCGACAAGCAGAGACTTGCTCGCCGCGACGCGGGCAGACATTATCTCAGCGACCATCTTCCCCTTTGGATCACCGTGGAGCATCGATAGATGCGTTTCGACTTCATCTTCTTCGATTCCGGTGGAACGCTTTACGACTTCACGACCGATACGCAGGTGTCGCCGGACCGCGTCGCGTCGGAAAACGCAAGGCGCGTCCATGCGCTCCTGGGTGGGATGGGTGTGGATCTTGATTTCGCGCCCTTCCAGGAGAGATTGGCCCAGCAGGAGGAGCTCTGCCGGCAAAGGTGGGGTACGGCATACAATTTTCTCCGACTCATGCAGGCGGTGGTTGAAGAACTGCATCACGAACTCGGTGCCGAAGATGCCGCATGCTTGGCCGATGCCTACGCAGGACCTCGATACGCGTCGTGGCTCTTCCCCCGGCACGCAACAGGCCCTTCGCACGCTCGCCGAAGCCGGCTACAGGCTCGGCATCATCGCCAATACGGCATGGCCGGGCTTTTGCATGGATCGAGCTTTCGCCGGCGTCGGACTGCTGCCCTTTCTCAGCATTCGGATCTACTCCGGTGACATTGGCATCGCCAAACCCGACCCCGCCATCTTTCATCTCGCCCAGAGGGCCGGGGGACTGGAAGGCAAGCGCATTCTCTATGTGGGCAATGACGTGGAGGCAGATATCCAGGGAGCGGCGGCGGTCGGATGGTCCACAGCATTTCGACGCGCAGGCCATGCCACCACCGACGGGCTCGCCGATGTCGAGTTTGACGACATCTCAGAGCTCGTACGCTTCTGCCTGGGTCAATGAAAGCACTCAAGTGTCAATGCCGCAGCCAACCACACGCGCCGGCACACGCAGACAACCGGCGCCGCTGAACTTCACGTCAACCCGACAATCCAATGAGCGATCCGACGCCCCACGACCTGACCGCCGCGTGGCTCGAGTCGAGCATCGCCAGCCCCCGGAATCACCACCGCCCCACCGTCCCGATCGGTCCGTGCATCAATGTGACAACCAGTCAATAAGCCCGATCAACGCGCCGCGCCGGCCCCGAACTCACCCCACGCACCGTGCCCCGCGAACAGTTGACGTCGCCGCGGCGCAATTCACCAGACCATGACCCGCTTCGGCCCCGCCGCCGGATCGGATAACATCTCCACGATTCAACTTCCAACCGCGCCGCGCCCCCGACCCCGCGAGTCCGCCCATGGATGTCTACGACAGACTCAACGTCCCCAGGATCATCAACGGCAACGCCACGCTGACCGTGCTGGGCGGGTCCATCATCCCCCCCGAAGTTGCCGCCGCCATGGCCGACGCCGGCCGATACTTCGTCGACATGGACGAACTTCAGGAAAAGGCCGGCCAACGCCTCGCTCAGCTCACCCGCAATGAAGCGGCCTACGTCTCCAACGGCGCCGCCACCGGACTCACCCTCGCCGCCGCCGCGTGCATGGCCGGCACCGATCCTGACAAGCGCGAGCAGCTGCCCAACACCACCGGCATGAAGAATCAGGTGATCGTCCACAAGGCCGGGCGCGTGCAATACGACTTCGCCATCCGCCAGGCCGGCGCGAAGCTCGTCGAGATCGGCGAAGATCACGGCACCAGCCCCGACGATCTGAAACGCGCCATCAACGCCGACACCGCCGCGATCTTCTACTTCCACATCCCCACCCGCATGGACGTCCAACTGCCGATGCAGCAGGCCGTCGACATCGCCCGGCAACACGACCTGCCGCTGATCGTCGACGCCGCCGCCCAACTGCCGCCCATGGAAAACCTCTGGCGATTCACCGAGATGGGCGCCGACCTCGCCCTGTTCAGCGGCGGCAAAGGCCTGTGCGGCCCGCAGGCCAGTGGTCTCGTCCTCGGCCGCAAGGATCTCATCCGCGCCTGCGCCTTCCACGCCAGCCCCCGCCCCTTCCTCGGCCGACCCATGAAAGTCGGCAAGGAAGAAATCGTCGGCCTCCTCGCCGCCGTCGAGCGCTACGTCCAGCTCGACCACGATCAGATCATGCAGGACTACGAAGACCAGGTGCAGTACGTCATCGACGCCTGCTCCGCCCCGCCGCGCCTGACCGCCCGACGCGACTTCCCCAGCGAAGCCGGCCAACCCATGCCCCGCGCCGAAGTCATCCTCGACCCCGACCACGTCGACCTCTCGCGCGACGATGTATTAAACCAACTCCGCCGCGGCGACCCCGCCATCTCCCTCGCCCCCGCCGGCCCGCGCAGCATCTACGTCAACCCCCAGTCCCTCGAACCCGGCGAAGCCCGGATCATCGTCGACCGCATCAAACAAATCGTCGGCGCGTGAACCTCAAAAACCGGTAACCCGCAATTCTGTTCGTTACTCCGACCGCCCCGGGGGCCAGGATGCGTAATGCACGGTCACGCCAACGCCGGGCAATCTGCGTTCCAACGCCTCGACTTCCGCTTTGGCCATCGCCTCGCTATGGACGCCGAGCCGTTCCAGACTGCCGATCTGCGCCAGTGCTTCGATCGCGTCGTCCATCAGATCTTTCTGATCGATCGATAAATAATCCAGCTTCTTGCAGCCGCGTAACGCCACAAGCGCCGCTTCACCGAGATTGTTTCCGTGTATATCCAGGCCCTTCAACTCGGCCAGCGTCGCCAACGCCGCCAAGCCTTCTCCGGTGATGCGGGTCTCAGACATGCCCACGTTTCTCAAGCCCGTCAGGCCACTCAACGCCCTTGCCGCAACATCCCCCGCATGCGTCCGATCCAGGTAAACGGTCTCCAGCGATTTCAACTGAGCCAGACCCTCCAGGAACTCATCTTCAATCGCGCTATCCCGCAACCGGAGGTGTCTCAGTTCTTTGGCATTGCCCAACGCCTCGATCCCTCGCCCCGTAATCTTCGTCTTCTCGCAGAGGAGCGACTCCAGCTTCGGCAGTTCACCCAACGTGACCATGTCCGCGTCACTGATGTCCGTCTCCGTCAGAACCAGATGAGTAAGGCCGGTTAGGTGTCGAAGCTCAGAAAACCCTTCACCCCCAACCCGACAGCCACCCAAGATCAGAACTCTCAGACTTCTCAATGGGCGTAACGCCGCGAGATCATCGTGGGTCACAGAAGTGCCGTAGAGCCCGATGATCTCAAGCGCCGTCAACTCCCCGAGTGCAGCCAAGCGCGATGGCGGAAGCTGTGCTTCCCCGATGTAGAGGCGTTCCAATGTCGTGATGCGGCCAATCATCTCCATCACATCATCCGTGAGAACGGCTCTCGGCATGCCCAGCCGCTCCAATTGTGACATTGGCTCCAGCACCCGAAAGTCGTCGCCCGATGCTCCTTCATTGAGAAAAAGCCAGGCCACGCGCTCAGGTCGCGGAAGATCGACCCAATCGCTCAAGGTCTCAAGCCAGTCCGGCCCCTTCTTCTGATCGGTGAAATCCTCCACCACATCCGCGTATCTCTTCAGCGCGCTCTGCTCCGACATCGTCGGCCCATACAGATTCAAGAACATAGTGGCCGCCATCACCACGCACAGCCCGACCACGATCACAATCCAGATCACCAGCTGCCGCCCCGACATCACCGGACTTCGACTCTCGGACATCGTCACCTCACCGGAAATGGGTCACCACATCCACAGTATACCCCGCCCGCTGCCCCCACGACCCACCGCGCCGCTACGGTCGCGGGCCGCCGGGGAAACGCCCAACGGCGGATATCTCAACACGCGGCAGGGCGCGCTCCAATGCGTGGACTTCATCATCCGCAAATACCCCGCCGTAGATCGTGAGCGATCCCAGACTGCCGATCTGCGCCAGTGCTTCGATAGCGTCGTCCGTCAGATCTTTCTGATCGATCGACAGCGCATGCAGCTTCTTGCAGCCGCGTAACGCCACAAGCGCCCCTTCACCCAGATTGTTTTCCTCTATTCGCAGGATGACCAACTCCGGCAACGTCGCCAACGCCGCCAGGCCGGCCTCGGTGATGTGGGTCCTGGACATGAACACGAACTCCAAACCCGCCAGGCCACTCAACGCTGTGGCCGCGACGTCCCCTGCATCTGTCCCGTCGAGGCGAACAGACTTCAGGGATCTTAACTGAGCCAGCCCGTCCAGGAACTGATCTTCAATCGCACTATCGTTTAGCAATAGGTACGCCAGCTTCTTGGCGTTCCCCAACTCCTCGATCTGCCGACCCGTGATCTTCGTGTCGTTCAGATACAGCGTCTCCAGTTGCGTCAATTCACCCAGCGTGACCATATCTGCGTCACGGATATCCGTACCCTCCAGATCCAGATCTGCAACTCCTGTCAGGTGCCGAAGCACGGAGAACCCCTCGCCGCCGACCCGACAATCGATCAGGCTTAGAATCTCCAGATTCTTCAATGTGCGCAATGCCGCCAGATCATCGTGGGTCACGGAAGTGCCATCGAGGCAAAGATCCGTGAGCGACGTCGACTCGCCAAGTGCCGCCAGGCCCGATGGCGCCAGTCGCGCACCCGTGATATCCAGCATCTCCAACGACGCCATGTCACCAATCATCGCCATCACGTCATCCGAAAGCGCCGCTTCCATCATCACCAGCCACTCTAATTGCGACATTGCCTCCAGGACCCCAAGGTCGTCGCCAGTTGCCCCGTCTACAAGGATAAGTTGAGTCACGCGCTCGGGCGGCGCCAGATCCAACCAGTCCGCCATATCATCGAGCCAGTCCGTCAACTCAACCAGCCAGTCCGGCCCGATCTCCTCGGTTTCAGTCCAATCCACCGCATCCGCATGCCGCGCCAGCGCTCGCTGCTCCGCCATCGTCGGGCCGTACAGCACCAGATACATCGTGACCGCGATCAAGACACACAGCACCACCACGAGCGCCATCCCGATCAGCAACTGCCGCCCCGACATCACCGGACTTCGACGCTCGGACATCGTCACCTCACCGGAAATAGGTCATCCCATCCACAGTATACCCCCGCCCGCTGCCCCCACGGCCCGCCGCGACGCTGCAGCCTGGCCACGCGACCGCCCGGAAACCGCAACGCTCAGCGCGGCTTTGGACGGCTGGTCTGGTCCGTGTAGCTCAGCTTCACATTCGGCAAAGCGCGTCGCACCACGTCGCGATCCACGGCGGCCGGCAAGTCGCCCTCAATCGTCATCCGTCGCAGTTTCGGCATCCGCGCCAATCCCTCCAGCGCGTCAGCCGCCAGATCGTGACCGTTGACTCGCACATGCACCAGGCTCTGGGATCCCCCCAGCGCCTTCAGCGCCCCGCCCCCCAGGTCGGTTCCACCAACCCGCAACTGCCCCAGCTTCGGATGCGTCGCCAGCGCCGCCAGGCCGGCCTCGGTGATGCGCGTCGAGGACATTTCGATGAAAACCAGGTGATGCATGCCGCTCAACACGCGCGCCGTGTCGTCACCCACGTCTGTGTGGTTCAGGCGAATCCATCCCACCCCCGTCAGCTGCGCCAACTCCCCCATGTGTTCATCTTCGATCGCACTGCCGTTCAGGGCCAAATCCTTCAGCCCCTTGGCGCTGGCCAACGCGCCAATCCCCCGGCCCGTGATCCTTGTGTCATCGAGAGACAGGTGTTCCAGTTCCGTCAATGCGCCCAGCGTCACCATATCCGCATCAACAACGTATGTGCTCTTGAGAAACAACCTGGTCAGGCCGGTCAGATGCCGGATCGCCGAAAACCCCTCGCCCCCGACCTCGCTGTGATTCAAATTCAGCAACCACAGCTTGCTCAAATCGCGCAGCGCCGCCAGATCGCCATTCGTGACCGACGTCCCGCCAACCTGCAGATTCTTAAGCTCCGTCAGGCCGCTCAGTGCCGTCAGCCCGGTCGCCGGAAGCACGGCGCCTTCGAGAACCAGACGCTCCAGCGATGTCGCCCGGCCGATGTGTTGCATCGCCTCGTCGGTCAGAATCGCCTCGCGCAGGCTCAGGTCTCTGACATTCGGGGTCAATGCCAACAGCCGAAGATCGTCACCCGATACCCCACGCTTGAATTCGAGCTTGATCACGCGCGCCGGATCGGGCACTTCCGACCAGCTCGGAATCGGCTCGGACGATTCGGGAAGGGACCAATCGACTTCGTACCGGGCGACCGCGCTGACGTCGGGCGGCGTCCGCTCCTCCCGTGGCAACGGCTCCGGACTCAATGCCACCGTGATCGCCATCACCACGTACAGCCCGCCCCCGATCACCAGCGGCATCGCGACCCAGATCAACGCCTCCTGACCCCACGTCATCGACGTTCGTTTCTCAAACATCGTCACCACCTCACCGGACCTGCAGGTTGGCTGATGCATTATACGATGGCCCAACCGTCGACTGAATCGCGCGCTTCAGATGGATCGACTCACGCCCGCGCCGCGCGTCGAATACCGGCTCAATCCCCAACCGCCCGCCGGCCCCTCTTCTTTGTCCGATTTGCTCCCTTCGTGCAAGTCCACTCCAAGACCTCGCCCCGGGGCCAGACTCCGGGCACCGGACTCCGGGGCCGGGGGTTGGCGACAGGTTTGTGCGCACAGGCGCGGCACGTTTTCGTGCGCACTTCAAATTTATGCAGAAAATTTTCATCTCTCGATGCCATCGCACCTTGCGCCGATCGCGCTTCGCCGCGGCGACAGGTTTGTGCGCACCAGCGTGACGCCTCGCCCTATATATGGAGGGACGTTAAACGTGACACGACACGTCACACGAAACGCCCTTCGAAACGATTCACGTTGAACGTTCAACGTCTCATTGCTGCGCAGCATCAGACGTCAAACGTTCAACGGTTCACGTGTCGTTCAGCGTTTCGTTTCACGTGTCGTTGAACGTCAATCGTCCGTAGCGGACTTCCTTCCGGGTCAAACCAGACCCGACCGGAGCGCCGACCATGACTTCGCCCAGTCGTCCGATCCCCACCGTCAACACCGATGCGCTCGCCCTGGCCCTCGAACTGGCCCAGACGCTGGACGATGAACCGTCATTGAGCTTCTACACCAAGCTCGCCGCGTCCTGGTCGAGCCGGGAGTGGGGCACGTCGATGTCGCGCGAGCTGGCCCGCAAACTTCTGATCACCAAGGCCAAACAGCTCGCCGCCCAGCGCGCGCCCAACGGCTACGTCCGCAACCCCGCCGCGGTCTTCGCCGCGTGGGTCAAGAAACTCGATGAATCGCCCAGTTGGAATCCCCGCGGCTTCGGCGCCGGCTTCGGCTCGACGCCCCCAAACCGTTCCGCCCCGCCATCCCCCGCCGAGCGCCATCCACGATGATTTCAACGCGTCCCCCCGCATCCCGACGCTCAGCGCAGCGCTTGCATCCGGTACACCGCCGGATAAAGCCCCGCGATCTGATCGCGCGCCACCACCTGTGGCTTAAACGCCGCGTTCAGTGGCTGAAGGCGCACGCGATCCTCGTCCTCAAAATACACCCGCTTAAACGTCGTCTGATGATCCGGCAGCAAACGCACGAAACAATCCGACCCGTCGGTCGGCTCGCGCGACGGGCTGAACACGATCACATCCCCAGCCTGATAACTCGGCAACATCGAATCGCCCACCACCCGCGCCGCGAACGCATCCACATCATCCATCTGCGGCACGTCGACCTGTTCATCCGCCACGCGGGCCGGGTAACCCAGATCCGTAAAGTCCGTCGGGTATCCCGCCGCCACCCGGTTGATCAACGGCACCTGCACGCACATCGATCCGATCGGCTCCAGGTTGCCCTGCTCCTGTTTCACCCAGCGTTGCAGCACGCCGCTGCGGTACAGCGCATCCAGGTCGGCCGTGCCGTTGTCGCGCTCGTTCAATGCTTGGCGCAACTCAATGCGCACCGTCCGCGATTGCTCGGCCGCGGCCGCGAGCTTCGCGACCTGATCGCGCACCGAGGCCGGCGTCTTCAACCAATCCGCCAGTCCCACCAGTTGCCCGGGCACCACGGTCAGCGCGCACTCCAGCCGTTCCAGCAGTCGCCGCGAGGGCGGGTTGTCCAGCCGATCGTTCTCGATCAGCGACAGGTAGCTTTTGGTGCATCGCGCCGCGGTCGCCAGCTGCTGAAGGGTCCAGCCCAACTCCGTGCGCCGCCGCCTGATCTGACTGGCCAGTGCGGACATGATCCGCCTCCTTGAAAAGCCGGTGAAAGTTTTTTCGCGCCGGCACTTGATGTAAGGATATTGTTTGGGTATGCTGATGTCAAGTTCAATGGGCATTAAACCGGGGATCCGCGTCGGCCTTCCCGGGGCCCTGATTGTAGCGGCGCGATCAAAACTGGATTCTGCGGCGTTATACTGGATTCTCGGTAGGCGCACTAGATAAGCGTGGCCGCGTCCACGCTTTGTATGAATCACCCCGGCTGGATGGGGGCCGGCGGGCCTGAATCAGGCCGGCTGCCGCCTCGTCATCCAGCTTGCCGGCGAGGGTCACGGATCCCACCCAGGTGGAACTGCGGGGGTGGGCCGCCGGCTCAGCGGGTCGCCTGTCGGGATTTCAAAGAGCAATCAAACGAGCATTCACCACCGTTCAAACCGGTGATGAACGAGCGTTCATCACCACTTTCCGCTCGGGCATTCCTGCCCGTTGAGTCGGATCTTCGCGGCGAGGTAACAGTTGCAGCCGGCGGCAGCGCCACACACGCCGAAGTCGTAACTGACGCACGACAGACACGTCGCCTTGCGACGCGCGTACCCGGCGCTCGCCGAGTTTCACTACCTGCGCCATCGTCCGGTCACCGCGGTGCGTGTGCTCGTGCTCGAAGACGTGCGCCCCACCGTCATCGGGCGCTACACGCAGCAGCGCCGGCAACGACACGTGATCGCGCTGCTCGTCGAATCATTCCCCGCGCTCAACTGCGCCCTGCGCAATCACGCATTGGGCGAGCGCTATCGCGGCTGGCGCGATCGCCGCACCGGGGCGCGACTGCTCAACGCCGAGCTGCGCTGCATCTCGCGGGTGATTGTCCACCCGCAATGGCGCGGTTTGGGCCTGGCGGTGCGGCTCGTGCGCGAGGCGCTGGACACGATGACCACGCCTTACACCGAAGCGCTCGCGGCGATGGGACGGGTGCATCCGTTCTTCGCTCGGGCGGGGATGACCGAATACCGCCGCTGGCCGCACGCGCGCGATCAGCGATTGCTCGACGCCCTGCGCTACGCTGACATCGCGTCGTGGCATCTGGCCAACGTGTCCGACATGCAGCAGCGACTGGCCCGCGGCGCTTCATCACTGCCCCCACCCACGCGCCTGCTGCGCGCCGAGCTGGCCCGCTGGGCCGGCCGACAGCTCACCTTGCATGAACAACTCACCCGTGCCCGAGATCACCTGCTGTGCGAACCGGTGTATTACCTCAAAGGCCAAGACACATGAATGAACCGAATCTTCTGGACACAGCCCCGCACATCTGTCCGATCCCGCTGGAAAACCTGCGGGCGCATCCGATGAACGCCAACGTGATGAGCGATGCGATGCTCGACAAACTCACCGCGCACATGCGACGCGGCGGGCGCTATCCCCCGCTGATCGTGCGGCCCATGCCGGGCGACCCTGACGAATCGACCGGCCTGTACCAGCTGCTCGACGGCCACCACCGCTGGGCCGCGCTGAACCGCATCGGCCACACCCATGCCCACTGCGTGATCTGGGACGTCGATGATGAACAGGCCGCGATCCTCATGGCCACGCTCAATCGCCTGGAAGGTCATGACGATCCGCACCGCCGCGCCGCGCTCGTCGGCGAGCTGCACGAACGCTTCGAGCGCACCGTCAAGCAGCTTGGCGATCTGCTGCCCGAGTCCACGCACGAAGTGGACAAGCTGCTGGCCCTGCGCCGCGAGACACCCCGACCCGCTGCGCCGAAGCCGTTAAGTGACATGCCCGCCGCCGTGCACTTCTTCCTCAGCGGCGAGGATCGTCAGCGACTGAACACCGCACTGAAACACATCGGCGGCCCGCGCGAGCGCGCCCTGATGCACATGGTCCAGGAGATCGAACCACATGCCTAAACGAAGATCACGCCACCACGACGCCGACGCCGCCCTGCTGATGCGCATCTACGAAGCCGACGCCGACCCCAGAACGCTGGCCGAAACACAAGGCCTGTCCCTGCTGGAACTGGCCCAATCCGCCGCCGACCCCGCCATGCGCCGCGCCCTGCACGGTCTGCGCCTGCTCGCGGATCTACAGGCGCAGCTGCTGGTCAGCCGCTACCGTGTCATGGCCGCCGCCCGCCTCGTCGCCCTGGCCAACACCGAAGACGGCGGCGAGGTCGCGCGCAAAGCGTGTGTGGACCTGTTGAAACTGAACCTGATCGACGGCGACGTCGGCAAGCCGACCGACGACGACCAGCCTGGTATACCGACGGTCGATCCACAGCAGGTGCTGGCGATGCTCGAACAGGTCGGGCGGGAATGATTCGCCGAACCGCGCAGGTCGTTAGAATTGGTGTGCAACGCGAAGGAGGTACTCGGGGCCCGTGGGCCGACGCCCGAAGCCCACCATCGAATGACCACGGCGTATTGGAACCACCGTGGACGGCGCTCGAAAACGCACCTGGCTCACCGCACCTCGGTGACCGGCGCCTTTGCGATCTGCCTCAGCCATGCGAGGACACACACAACACCGCGGCTGAACGCTGCCGCCAAGCACAGAAGGAACACGACCGATGAAAGTCAACGACATCCTCGAACATTTCCTTTCCCGCGCCGACTGGGTGAACCGCGAGACCACCTGCGATCGCGTTATCCTCGGCGACCCGGACGCCGAGGTGGACCGCTGCCTGGTCACCTGGATGCCCAGTCTCAAAGCCCTGCGCTGCCTCGTCGACCGCGGCCTGAATTTCATGGTCTGCCATGAGCCGACGTTCTGGAGTGATCTTGGCGGGGACGTGCCGTACCACGGCGAGAAGCTCGACCACATTCAGGACCACGGGATCACCATCCTGCGCAATCATGACTGCTGGGACCGCTGGCCCGACGTGGGCATCCCCTGGTCGTGGGCGCAGTTCCTTGGACTCGGCACGCAGCCGGCGGCGATCGGGGCCGATGGGTATCAGCACCGATACGATATCGATCCGGTGCCGCTGGAAACGTTCGCGCGGGATGTGGCCCAGCGATGCGGCGCGATCGGCGAGCCCCTGGTCCAGGTAACCGGCGACGGCGACCAGATGATCTCCCGAATCGGCATCGGCACCGGATGCGGATGCCAGATCTCCGCCTATCAGGAAATCGGCTGCGATTGCTCGATCGTCTGTGACGACGGCTCGTGCTACTGGGCGGACATCCAGCGCGCTGAGGATACGGGGCATCCCGTGATCCGCGTGAACCACGGCACGTCCGAAGAGCCCGGCATGGTGACGCTCACCCAATACATCAACGATCACGTCGACGGCCTGCACGCCGACCACCTGCCGCACGGCAGCACGTTTGAATTGATCGGCACTCAACCGGTATAGCAGATGAGGATGCAGGCCGGGCTGACGCCGATGCGACTCGTCACCGAATCACCCAGCGCCGCAGCCTTTGCCGATCAACGCCCGCAGCACGAAAGCGCGCTGCGGCTGCTCGCCGACACCCAGACAAAAGGCATCGTCAAGTTCCGAATCGCCTGCGACGAACAGCCGACGGACTGACCGCCACAACCATTTCAGTGGAATCACCCTCATGAGCACCACGCCAAACATCCCCGAAACCTGGGCCCAAGTCACGCTGCCGACGACCAACGCCGACGGGCTGCCCGTCGTGCCCATGACCGACGATCAGAAATACATCTTCGATCTCAA
>NYZD01000156.1 GCA_002685935.1 Planctomycetaceae bacterium
AGCGTCTTGGCAATCGCCATCTCCGCCAGCCGCACCGTCGCGTGATCCATCGCCGTCAGGGCCGTCCCAAACGCGTCGCCGTCCGGCTCCGCCGCGTCCACAAATCCCTCCACCGTGGAGATGTGCTGTTCAATCTCACCGCGATACGCCGTGTCCACCTCGTCGCCAATCTTCTCAAGCTGCCTTTGGATCTGCTTCACGTCCAGCCGCGCCTGATTCCTTAGATCGATCAGCCGATGTGCCGCCAGATCCTCCCGAGCGTGCGCGTACGACTCCATCTCCATCCGATCCACTTCGTCCTTCGTCAGCCCGTGATTCGGAACAATCTGAATCGCCGCCCGTTTCTCGCTGCGCCGCTCCACCGCCGACACCGTCAAGAGCCCGTTCGCATCCACCGTGAACGTCACCTCAATCTTCGGCAGCCCCGCCGGCATCGGCGGGATCCCCCGCAGTTCAAACGTTCCCAGTGAGCGGCAATCCTCCACCAGTTCCCGCTCCCCCTGCAGCACGTGAATCTTCACGTTCGTCTGACCATCCACATAGGTACTGAACTGCTCCGTCGCCATCGCCGGGATCGTCTGATTCCGCATGATCAGCTTCGCCACCGCGCCCCCCATCGTCTCGATCCCCAGACTCAACGGGATCACATCCAACAACAGCGTCTCTCGGTTTGTCCCCGCCAAAATCGCCGCCTGCACCGCCGCCCCCATCGCCACCACCTTGTCCGGATCCAGCGCCGTGTAAGGCTCCACCTCAAAAAACGCCCCCACCATCGCCCGCACCAGCGGCACCCGCGTCGACCCACCCACCATCACCACCCGATCAATATCGCCCGGCTTCAACTTCGCATCCCGCAATGCCCGCCGGCACGACGCGATCGTCCGCTCGACCAGCGGATCAATCACATTTTCCAATTCATCCCGCGTGATCGTCCGCCGATACGTTCGATCCGTCCCCAGTTCGATCTCGATCTCCGCCGACTCATCTTCGCTTAGCCGAATCTTCGTCGTCTCCGCGAAATGCCGAAACGCCTGCCGCGTCGCCGCCGGAAAACTGATCGCCTCCCCGAACTGCTCGCGAATCTCATCCTGCATCAGTTCCACAATCGCGCGATCGATATCGTCACCGCCCAGGTGCGAATCCCCCGCCGTCGACAACACCTGAAACACTCCCGCATCCAGATTCAGCACCGACACGTCGAACGTCCCCCCGCCCAGGTCGTACACCACAATCGTGCTGTCCGAGCTGCCGTCCAGGTCATAAGCCAGCGCCGCCGCCGTCGGCTCATTCAATATCCGCATCACCTGCAATCCCGCAATCCGTCCCGCATCCCGCGTCGCCTGACGCTGCGCATCATCGAAATACGCCGGCACCGTGATCACCGCACGTCGCACCTCACCCTCAAAATACGCCTCCGCACGGTGCTTGAGCTGCGTCAGAATCATTGCACTGATTTCCTGCGGGCTGTACACGCGATCACCCACCTGCACCCGCGCCGTTTCGTGTTCGCCCTGCACCACCGCGTACGGCAGGAACGACCGCTCGTTCGCCACCGCGTCAATGTCCCGGCCCATCAATCGCTTAATCGAAAAGATCGTGTGCTCCGGATACTCCACCGCATGGCGACGTGCCGTCTGCCCCACCACTGGCGGCTCCAACCCCGCCGGGTCCAGCCGCACCACGCTCGGCACGAACGGCCCGCCGTCCATATCACAGACCACAACCGGTCCGCTCTCGGCGCAAAACGCCACCAAGCTGTTTGTCGTCCCCAGATCAATCCCGATGATGGGATCGTCAACACCAGATGCGTCGCCCGACGTGCTCATGGGCCGTCAGTCTAGATCGCGCCCCATCAAATTGCCACGTCCCGCCCCGCCTACCGTTTGCGCTGCCCGTCGCCTTCCAACTGCAGTTCGCGCATCGCCCCCCCCGAACCGCATCTTCGCCTGCATCGCGAACATCGCCATGTCCAGCTCCGCCAGACCCGGCACTCGATCGTCCACCGTATTGAAATGATGCCGATGCGATCCGGCGCGCAGTCGCACGTCATATTGCGCGCGCGCTGACGCAGCCATGAAGCTGCCCTCCGCCTCCAGCAACTTGTAATCCACAATGATCTGCCACAGCTCGAGCCGCTGCTCGTCCGTGAGGTGGCCCACCGGCTCCGCCGCCCGCATTCCTGCCTCACGCCCCCCGCCGTAGCTCAGCATCCCGTCCGATTCCAACACGTAATACACCTGCCGCTGATCCGCCTGCAGCGCACGCAGTTCAATCTCAAACCGGCTCGGAAGGCTCCCTCCATCCACGTCCACCCGCCCCGGCCCCGAGCAGCCGCACCACGTCATCAGCATCAATCCGATCGCCGTCGTCCATCCCGTGTCCCGCCATTTAACGCCGCCGGTGTTCATGCGTGTTGCATCCATTGATTGACTCGCTCAAGATCCCGGTCCGAAGCACAATCTTACATCGTGAACCACCATCCCCACCATCACGCCGCCCCCACCCCGCCGCTTGTGATTGCGCCCCTGGATTCTTAACCTGTTAGACCCCCACGGGAACGAATCGTGAATATCTCGCTGAATTGGCTTAATTCGTACCTCGACCAACCTGTCGACGCCCAAACCGCCGACCGGGTCCTCACTCAATTGGGATTCCCCCTCGACGGCCTCGACCTCCGCGCCGACGACGCCCTGCTCGACGTCGAAGTCACCTCCAACCGCGGTGACTGCCTCGCCCACCTCGGCATCGCCCGCGAGATCGCCTCCGGTTCCGGCCGCTCCCTTCAGCCGCCCGACATCAACCTTCCCGAATCGTCGGCCAACACCATCGAGACTCTCACCAGCGTCGCGATCCACGACGATGCCGCTGACGCCTGCACGCTCTACACCGCCCGTCTGATCCACGGCGTCACCATCGCCCCATCCCCCGATTGGCTCGTCAACCGGCTCGAAGCAGTCGGCCAACGTCCCGTCAACAACGTCGTCGATATCACCAACTTCGTCCTCCAGGAGCTTGGCCAACCCCTCCACGCGTTTGACATGTCCCTGCTCAATGAACAGCGCATCGTCGTTCGCATGGCCAAAGTCGGCGAGACCTTCACCGCCATCGACGGCTCACAACACAAACTCCAACCGCACATGCTTGTGATCGCCGATGCCGACAAGCCCGTCGCCGTTGCCGGCGTGATGGGCGGTCAGGACACCGAAGTCAGCGATCGCACCACCGATATCCTCCTCGAATCCGCTCGATTCGATCCGCTGTCCGTCCGCACCACCAGTCGCGCCCTGAAACTCGCCAGCGAATCAAGCTATCGCTTCGAACGCAACGTCGATCCCCACGGCGTCGACGTTGCCGGCCAACGCGCCGCACAACTCATCCTCGAAATCGCGGGCGGCACCCCCACGCCCGGCGTTATCGCCGTCGGCCAACCCTTGCCCGCCCCCGTCATCATCACCCTCCGTCCCGATCGCTGCACGTCCCTGCTCGGCTACAACCTGTCCGTCGAGCAGATGATCGGCCTCCTCACGCCTCTGCAACTCAACCCCACCTGGGACGGCAACGTCATCCACTGCACCGTCCCCTCCCATCGCCGGGACCTCAAACAGGAAGTCGATCTCATCGAGGAAGTCGCCCGCGTCAAAGGCTACGACCACATCGACGTCCAACCGCAAATGCAGATCACCGTCCGCGGACGCGACCCCCTGGTCGAGGCCAAACGCCAGATCACCCAATGCCTCGCCGCCCACGGCTACTGCGAAACCATCAACTTCAGCACCATCGCCGAATCCAGCGCGCGACCCTTCTTCACTTCCGGAATTGAACCGGCCTCACTGATCGATGATCAGCAGCGCGCCGCCGAACCGATCCTCCGCCCCAGCCTGTTGCCCAGCCTGCTTTCCTGCCGCAAGGGCAATCAGGACGCCGGCAATCACGATGTCCGCATCTTCGAGATCGGCGCCGTGTTCGGTCGTGAGAACGGCCAATACATCGAGGACCGCCACCTCGCCCTCCTTGCCGACGCGCCCGAGCCCGATCTTGCCCTGCGCGATCTGCGCGGCATGCTCGAGGAACTGTTCGCCCGCCTCGGCCCACGCGCACAGTGCCAGGAATGCCGGCACGAACTTGGCTACCTGCAACCCGCCATCCAGATCGTCGATGCCGACCAGCCGTCTCGCACCGTCGGGCAATACGGCCAGGTCACCGACGCCATGCGCCAACAATTCGACCTGCAGACATCCGTCATCATGGGCTGGATCAGCTACGACTGGCTGGTCGGTGCTTATCCGCCCGAGCGTCAGGTCGGCGGCCTCCCCCGCTTCCCCGCCGTCGAGCGCGATCTATCGATCGTCGTCGACGAATCGACGCGCTGGCAGGCCGTCGCCGACGCCGTCCACGCCGTCAGGCCCGATATGCTCGAGGACCTCGCCTTCGTCGCCACCTACCGCGGCAAGCCCATTCCCACCGGTCGTAAATCCGTCACGCTCCGCATGCGCTTCCGCGATCCCCGTCAGACCCTGCAACATGACCAGGTCGATCAGCAGGTCACGGCAGTCGTCGATCAGTTAACCCGCGATCTTGCCGCCGAGCTCCGCACCACATGATCCCTACCCGTTGCACGATCCCGACCGCTGCTTCCGCGCCCCGCCGCGCCGCGTTCATCATCTGCGCCGCCCTGCTTGCGACCTCGGCCGGCTGTCATTTCAGCGGTCAGCCCATCCCCAAAGATTGGATCACCACCGCCGCCGAAGCCGCCGACGTCCAGGATCCTCCCGACACCCCCACCCTCCAGGTGATCATCTGCTACGGCACGCTGACCAGCAATCATGGCTGCCTCCGCCTCACCTTCCCCGATCGCAACACGTTGTTCTGGGATCCCGGCGGGTACATCTACGAAGAACCCCATTACAACCGCCAGCACGATGTCGTGCGCAACAACGCACCTTCACTGATCGACTACTGGCACCTGCGCCGCGGCGAGTTCGGCGAGCCCACCATGGCCGCCTATGAATGGACGCTCAGCCGCGAAGACGCCTCCCTGATGTACCACGTGCTCTATCACGGCAAGGCCGCCAATCTCCCTGATGGGAAGTTCGATCCGGATCTGCCCGGCCTGTTCTGCAGCATCGGCGTCAGCCGATTCCTCGAACGCTACGGTGAGCCCTACCTCGACATGCCCAAGGGCTGGTGGACGCCCCACGGCCTCGCCAAACATCTGCTCAGCCAGAATCCCCGCCGCCTGATCGTCTTCAAACGCGGCAAGCCCACCACCATCTCCCGCCCGCCCCCCACGCCCGACTCCTGACCGATATCTTTGTCCGCGTCCCACATCAGCCGTAGAATTAACACTGATGAAGTGAATCGGCTCGCCCGCGTCACCCCCGGACGCAGAGACCCACCCATGCCCCCCTCGCGACCGGACAACGTTCGCATCTCCCCCCTGCTCGACGTGCTCGATGACGTCCGCCGCCACGCGCAGGTCGTCTGGCTCGCCACCACCGCCCTCGGTTTCATCGGCGCCGCCGCCGCGCTCCTGATCGCCGCTCTGCTCCTTGATCATTTCCTGATCCTTCCCGCCTCCGTCCGACTGCTCCTGCTCGCCGCCGTCTTGATCGTTCCCATCGTCGTTCTCGTCCGACTCACCCAGCGTCGCCCCGCCCAGTCCCCACAGGAAATCGCGCTGCAGATCGAACAACGATTCAGCTCGCTCGATAACCGACTCATCAACTGCCTCCAACTTGCCGACGCACAACCCGAAGATAGCGAAGGCTGGGTCGCCGCCGTCTCCGACGAAGCCCAACACGCGATCACACAACTCACACCTTCCCGCGCCGTTCCCAAACGCGCTCTGCTCATCGCCGCGCTCATTGCCGTCGGCGCCGCCGGCGCACTCGTGACGCATGCGCTGGTCAATCGTGACACGATCGCCAATGCCCTGTCCCGCATGTTGCTCCCGCTCGGCGACAACACCCTCACGCGCATCACCAACGTCACGCCCGGCGACGCCGATCGACTGATCAACACCGACGTCGACTTCGCCGTCCGGATCACCGGGCGCATCGTCACCCAGGCCGAACTGGAACTGGAAACCGACGACGGCCGCCGCATCGTGCTCCCTATGTCCGCGGACACCCCGTCCCGCCCCGACCGTCTGTCGACCACATTCAAACGTCTGGAATCCGACGCCCGCTACCGCGTCCGGGCCGGCGACGCACGCTCCCACTGGTACACCATCCACGTCCACCAGACCCCCGTCGCCAAACAGATCACCAGCACCATCACCCCGCCCGCGTATCTCGCCGCCGATTCGACGACGAATCTCGGCAGCACCGTCCAGGCCGTCGTCGGCTCATCGATCAAGCTGACCATTCACGCATCCTCGTCCCTGCGCTCCGCCAAACTCGTCGCCGACGACGGTCACGCCATCGACCTCACCCTCCCCGGACGCAACGAATCCAACGAGGCGCACGCCACACTCGCCGCCGACGTCCCTCGCCGTTACGAAATCCATCTCACCAGCGCGCACGGCTTCGTCAGCCAGCCCATCAGTTACACCATCATCCCCGTCACCGATCAGCCCCCCACTGTCCAGTTCATCCAACCCACCGCCGACGTGCGCGTCGCCCCCGATGCGCCCCTGCCTTTAACTCTCCGCGCCACTGACGACCATGCCCTGCGCAAAATCCAGTTGGTGCGCGTCACCCACGATGGTGCTGACGCATCAACCCCGCCCAATGACGACGACACACTGCAATCCTGGTCCGTCCCCGGCAACAGCGAACGCCTCGCCGATCATCAAACCGCCATCGATCTTTCCATGATTCCATTCACCGACGACGCCCCCTTACAGGTCAGAATCCTCGCCTACGACCATCAGCCCAATGCCCCGCCCGGCGTTTCCGCGATCCTCACGATCCGACCCCCCGACACCGCCGACCATGCCGCCGGCGCCGACAACGCCCATGCCGCCGCGTTACTCGCCCAGTTGATCGCCGATCAGCGCACCAATCTCACCGCCGCCCGCCAACTGCGCACCGCCGACGTCGACACCCGCCCCATCGATCATCCGCCCGTCATCGCCAGGCAGGAATCCATTCGCACGGGCGCACTTTCTCTCGCCGCCGACCCCGCGGCCGGCCCAACCCTCCGTCGATCCCTGGCCAACGTCGCCGAGACCCTGATGATCGTCGCGATCGAGCAACTCCGCGCTGCGGGCATCGCTTCACCATTTGAAACCACGCTCGATGCCGCCATTGACACCCAGCTCGCGATCCTCAACCGCCTGACTCGCGCCGAATCCGACCTGCGCAACGCTGACAGCCAATCGCGCCCACGGGAAATCGCCGAGCAACTCGGCGATCTGCTCGCGCGTCAAAAAGCCTTACATCACGACTCAACCAACGACGCCGCGCCCCCCGCTGCCCTCAGCACGCGCCAGCGCATCCTCGCCCGCAACGCCGCCGCCGTTCGCCGCCAACTGTTGTCCGAGGCCGAAGCTGGTGCCGGCGGCAACCCCCAGCTCGCGTCGCTCTACAACAACATCCACGGCGAATTCGACTCCCGCGAGATCCGTGGCAACATGATTCGCGCCGCCGCCCACCTCATCGCCGAACAGCTCGACAGCCCCGCAGCCCCACATCCCGCCGCCACGCTACAACAGCGGATCATCACCGACCTCGCGACGCTCATCCAGATGCTCCGCAATCCCGCCCTCGCCGAAGCCAAAGAGCAGCTCGAAGATCTTCTCGAACAACTCAACGAAGCCAGGGAACAGCTCGACAAGATCACCGACACTCAGCGCACTGTCACCGAAACCGCCCAGCAACTCCAAACCAACAAGGACAAGACCGACGACCGCGAACCATCGCTCGACGAAATCGAGGAGCTCGAGACCGCTCGCGACGAAGTCGAAGATCTGATCGAGCAGCTCGCCAAAGACCTGCACGTCCTGCCCGAGAGCGACATCTCCAACGACATCCTCGCCGAGCTCGCCGAAGTCTACGAGGAAGTCGACCAGCGACCCGGATCTGAAGACAATCCCGCTTCTGAAGTCGCCGTCGATCGAGATGAAGGCCTCCTCGCCGCACTCAAAGCCATGCAGGAAAAGATGGGCGAACGCATCGGCGATCTCGAGATGTGGCTCATGGATCAGCCCGACAGCACCAAGTGGATCAACGAAAACTTCGACCGCGATGAGCTCGGCCAAATCCCCCTCGGTGACCTCCCCGACGCCCTCGAAGACATCGTCGGTGAAATGCTCGATCACGCCAAGGAAATGCACGATCAGTCGCAGGATTCCACATCCAACAACGCCATCCCCGACGGGCTGATGGGTTGGGATATCGCCGACGGCCCGATGCCCACCTGGTCCGCCAAAGGCAAAAGCGGAAATTCCCCGCCCAACAAGAACGAACAGACCGGCCGTAGCGGTTCAGGCCGACAAGGCCAAAGCTCAGGCGAACTCGTCGCCGATACCCTTAAATCACTCGAAGGCTCCGACGTCGACGCACGACGCACCAACGACCCCTTCCAATCCGGGTCCATCAAGGAAGAAGAGCCCGGCGCCAAAGACGCCAAAGCCACCGGCGGTGGCAAACTCGCCGGCACCTCCAACACCCAGGGCATGCAGGGCAACGCCCCCGCCCGCAACGAACTGGCCTACCGCCAACTCCAAAGACAACTGCAACAACAACACGACAACCTCAAGAGCATCTACTCCCGCGCCCGCCTGCTCCGCCTGCCTACCGGTGAACTCGACCGAGCCGTACTCGAAGCCGACGCCGCCCTCCGCCGCCTCACCCATCAGGACGGTCAATACCCCACCCGCGCCCAGAAGCAGGTCATCCGCGCCCTCCAGGAAACTCAAGCACGACTGCAGGGCCGAGCATGGATCTCCCCCGACGACGCCTCTTCCGCCTCGCGCACCGGCGACGACGGCGCCACCGGCGAACCCATCCCCGCCCAGTATGAACAGGCCGTGGCCGACTATATGCGCAGCGTCGCCGAACAGAACTAACCCGAAACCGCCTTCCCTGACGAATACTCCGGCCCCGCTCTCTGCTCCAACAGGCGACCACCATGAACAAGCCCCATCGCATGGCCCTTACCCTCGGCGCCATCGCGATCAGTTGTTGCATCTGCTCCCCGCCCGCCGTCGCGCAACCGCACACCATCGTCCGCCCGATCGAAATCCCCTTCGCTTCAGCCGAACCCATCGTCCTGCTCCGCTTCCACGCGTGTGGCTTCCTCGATCGCCGCGCCACCGGGCTCGCCGTCGTCGATGCCGACGACCAGCCCACACCCTTCGAGATTCTCAAGCACAATCCCGCCGGCGAGACCGTCCTCGCCGTCGACGCCCGCGACATGCAACTTCCCCTTGCTCTGCACTACGGCGACAAGCCCTTGCCCCGCCTCACCCGCCGCGAACAGGTCCCCATCAGCCTCGTCCTGCGAACCTTCGCCCTGCCTGACCGTCAGCAACCGCCCCAACCCGCCGCCGTGCGCGCTCTGTTGAGCTCCCCCCGCGCCGACGGCGTCATGTTCGTCGACCGAATCTTTCAGGGACACAATCCCTTCGGCCCCAACGAGCATTACATCGCTGAGTTCCGCGGGCTTCTCGATTCCCCCGACGACCAGACCCTCCGCATGTTCACCATCGCCAGCCATCAATCACGTGTCTCGATCGACGGCCACACCGCCTTGCAATCATCCGAAACCAATATCACCCGCGATAGCGAACGCATCGCCGAAGAAGCCCGTCCCATCAAGCTCCCCGCCGGACGCCACGCCCTCCGCTACCAACACTTTCAAGCCACCGGTCGACCCGTCGCCGTGCTCGGCCACATCAATCCGTCCGACGCCGCCGTCCCGCTCGACACCCACCAATTCGTCCACCACCAGGAAGCAACCCTCGGCCCGCCCGTCGCCAGGCACACCTCGACCCCGCTTGCGTTCGACGTCCAACCCGTCGACCACCTCAGCGACGACGGCCGCCTCTTCTCCCGCTTCGCCCTGCAGCCCATCACCTCACCGCCCGATGGACACTTTTACCGCTGGCAATTCAGCGACGGCACTCAGAGCGGATCTCCCAACCCCGATCCGCCGCACGCAACCGAGCATGTGTTTATCAGCCCGCCCAACAAATTCGCGACCTGGCGCGTCACCCTCGAACTGCTCGACAAACACGATCGCATCGTGAGACAGGCATCCACCACCATTCGTCCCGTCTTACACGCGTCACCCCACGGCATCAGCGATACGGAAAAGCTCAAGCAGTTCGCCCGCGTCATCGGTCAGGCCGATTACACGCACGCCAGAGCCGACCTGCTGATCACGCTCTATCACCTGATCAAACACACCGAACAGACCGACCTCATCGCGCCGATCGCTCAGCTCGTCTACCAGGATGTCCGCTCCCGCGACCCCGCCCTGGCCGCGGACATGCTGTACATCGTCGCCGAGCATCTGTCCGAACACGACCCCCAGCGCGCCTTGGAACTATTCCAGCAACTCGCCGAATCCAGACGTGATCCCTGGCGCGCCGCCTGCGCTGCGGCGCAGATGCTCGACCTGATGATCTTCCAACTTGACCAGGCCGATCGCGTCAACGCGCGCATCAGAGACCTGGTCAAGAACCGCTCCGCGCGCGCCCAGACCCTCTTGCGCGTCCGTCTCGGCGACACCCATCGCGTGGCCGGCCGAATCGATCGGGCCGCCCAGGCCTACGAATCCGCACATCAGGATCGAAAGAACGCGATGCCCGCCAGGCAGGCCGAAGTCCTCGAGCGCGCCTACCGTGAAACCGCCCTCGCCTACCTCCAGCAGCAGCGCCATCCCGCCCTGCGCGACCTGCTGTTCCAATGGGAGGCCGACTTCCCCACCGCCAAACTCGGCGGCGAACTGCCCCTCCTGCTCGGCCGGTATTTCCAAGCCGTCGGCAACCACCGGCGCGCTGTGATCGAATACGAATCTCTGCTCAAGGTAAGCCCCCTGCATCACGCGCGGCCCGAGATCGCCTTTCGCCTTGCCGAATCCCTCACCACTCTCAACCGACATGATGATACCGAACGCTGGTACCGAACTATCCTCCTCGACTACCCCAACAGCACCTTCGCCGAAAAGGCCGCCGACGTCGTGGGTATCCCCGAATCTTGGTGAACCCTCCCTCCGGTCCCTAGAATCATGTTGATGCCAGAACCATTCCAGCATCTCGGTCGCACGCTCGGCCCCCGGCGTCCCATCCGCGCCGTCTTGCTGTGGGTGATGGTTCTCGCCCCCGCCTCCGTGCTCATTGCCGGCACCTATCACGCCAAACCCAAAGCCAAATTCACCGGCGGCATCAAAGGTGTCGTCGTCTCCGCCAAGCCCCTGCAGACCGTCATCGTCATCGAACCGTTCGAACTCAAAGCGTACGAGGCCGCGATCGACAAAGAGACCGGCGCGTTCGTCCTCAAGGGAATCCCCCCCGGCGAATATGACATCCTGATCAAGACCGTCGGCCACGTCTACGAAAGTGTTACCCTCGAAACCGATCCCGAAGCCGATCCCCCCAAACCCAAAGCGCTCACCGAACTCGTCGAACAGGTGGCACCCAACTACTGGCGCCTTGAGGATTTCTTTAACGTCAAACGCATCCTACGCCTCACCGGCAACAAAAAAGACGTCCGCTTTTTCACCTGCCAGACCCGCACCAATCCCACCCTCAATCAAAACGGCGACGTCATCCCCGCCCACATCCGCCGCTTCGATCTCGTCGTCATGAAGAAGACCAACAAGGTCTGGCAGGCCAAAACCGCGCGCCACCTCCTGCGACAGGAAGTGCCCCACAAATCCAAAGACGTCGCCCTGAAGTTCCACCACATTCCCACGCTCGGAGGACACCTGATCGGCGACGAACCAATCAATCTCGGCAAACTGATCCTCAAGAAACTCAAACCTGAAAAGCGCGGCAGATACGTCGGCGCACGGTACGTCGCCCCGCCCCATCACGCCAAGCCGCGCCCCGCCGATGCCGAGCCCTGCCAAAAAAGCCAGAAGGAAGAAGATCCCGAAGAACGCGACGCGTCCAAGGAACAACAGAAAGATCCCGCCCACCAGTGACCACCACCACCGACCCACAACGGACCAACCCCGCCGACGCCGCCCAATCCATCGATCGGCTCCGCCGTGAAATGGCCAAGGTCGTCATCGGCCAGCACACCGTCATCGATCAGATGCTCACCGCGCTGATCGCGCGCGGACACTGCCTCCTGATCGGTGTGCCCGGCCTGGCCAAGACCGTCATGGCCAAAGCCCTCGCCGACGCCCTCGACATGCAGTTCCAGCGCGTCCAATTCACCCCCGACCTCATGCCTTCCGACATCACCGGCACCAACGTCCTCGATGATGATCCCAGCACCGGCCGCAAGTCCTTCCGCTTTCTGCCCGGTCCCCTGTTCACCAACATCCTCCTCGCCGACGAGATCAACCGGACCCCACCAAAGACCCAATCCGCCCTGCTCGAATCCATGCAGGAAGCCGCCGTGACCGTCGGCGGCGAACAACGCGAATTGCCCGATCCTTTCTTCGTCCTCGCCACCCAGAACCCACTCGAGCAAGAGGGCACCTACCCCCTGCCCGAAGCCCAACTTGACCGCTTCATGTTTTCCGTCGTCGTCACCTATCCGACACACGCTCAAGAAAATCGAATCGTCGAATCAACCACGCACCGCACCGATGCGCGCATCCAACCGACGCTATCCATCGCCGATGTCCTCGCCATGCAGGACATCGTCCGCAATTCCCCCACGCCTCCCCAGGTCGCGCGTTACGCTGTCCGCCTCGCCCGCGCCACCCGCCCGCAATCCGATGAAGCGCCCCAGTTCATCAAACAATACGTCGAATGCGGTGCCGGCCCCCGCGCCGGACAATACCTCGTTCTCGCCGCCAAAGCCCGCGCTGTCCTCAACAGCCGCACCGAGCCCACCCTTGACGATGTCAAACACGCCGCCGGCCCCGTCCTTCGGCATCGCGTGTTCACCAACTTTACCGCCCTGTCCGAAAACCTCTCCCCCGATGAACTCATCGAGCACCTGCTCACCGCCGTCCCACCCGAGCAATCCGCCGCACCCATCCTCTACGCCGCCCCCCCGCCGTCCGATCGGCCCATCCCGTTGATCACCGACGACCACAGCGCCGTCGCCGCCATCAAGGACATGGCCGCCATCACCCAGCGCATCCGAGCCGAAGTCCATCAGTCCATCGTCGGCCAGCAGGAGGTCCTCGACCTCATGCTCAGCGCGCTGCTCGCCGGTGGACACTGCCTGCTCGTCGGCGTGCCCGGCCTGGCCAAAACCATGCTCGTCCGCACCCTCGCCCAGGTCCTCGAACTCGATTTCAATCGCGTCCAGTTCACCCCCGATCTCATGCCCTCCGACATCACCGGCACCGATGTCATGGACGTCGATGAAACCACCGCCCAACGCTCGTTCCGCTTTATCCAGGGACCCATCTTCACCGACCTCCTGCTCGCCGACGAGATCAACCGCACCCCGCCCAAGACCCAGGCCGCGCTCCTCGAAGCCATGCAGGAACACGCCGTCACCGCCGGCAACACCACCTACGCCCTCGATCCGCCTTTCTGTGTCCTCGCCACCCAAAACCCGCTCGAACAGGAAGGCACCTACCCGCTTCCCGAAGCACAACTCGATCGCTTCATGTTCATGATCCACCTGGACTACCCCTCCGCCGACGACGAGTCCATCATCGTCGACCGCACCCCCACCACCGTCGCCGCCGCACCCAAGCCCACAATCGATGCCCAACAGATCGTCCGCCTCCAAAACATCGTCCGTCAGGTGCCCATCTCCAATCACGTGCTCACCTACGCCACCACCCTCGCCCGCGCCACGCGGCCCGAAACCCCCGCCGCGCCCGAAATGATCCGCCAATACGTCCACTGCGGCGCCGGCCCCCGCGCCTGCCAATACCTCGTCCTCGGCGCCAAAGCCCGCGCCGTCATGCGGGGCCGACCCAACGTCTCAGTCTCCGATGTCAAAGCCGTCGCCATCCCCGTGTTGCGTCATCGCATGTTCACCAACTTCGCCGCCGACGCCGAAGGCGTGACCTCCACCCAGATCGTCCGCAAGCTCATCGATGCCATCCCCGAGCCCAGCGTCAAGGAACAAAAGGAACTGGCTGCCGACGCCGCCGGCCCACTGGAAATCAAATGTCCCAAGTGCACCACCGCCCACCGCGTGCCCGCCAAGTCAGCCGGGCGAAAAGCGAAATGCCACCACTGCGGCGCCACCTTCACGATTCGTCAATGATCACGTCCGGAGTTGCATCATGATCCGTTGGCCAAAATCACTTCGATCCGCTTTAAGCTCCGGCGCCCGCCGCGCCCTCGATCCTCATGCAAATCATCGCGGCTATACCCATCTGACCCTCGGCGCCCTTTCACGATACCTCGCCCATACCTCGCGGCGTCATTTCCTCAAACTCGCCGCCGCCGCCGTCGTCCTCACCCCGCGCTGGCTGCGCGCGGAAACGCGCATGAACGACGCCTGCGGCCCACCCCCCCCGCCGCCACCCGCTCAGGCCTCCGGCGCCGAAGGCCTCCCTCCCCTGCCCCTGCCCGCCACTCCCCAACGCCGTGACGAAAAAAAGAATCCCCCGCGCCCCCCCGTCATCGCCGTCAAAATCAAGAACGGCACCGTCCGCGACTGGGCCACCGACCTCAACGACCTCAACAACCTGCTCGTCTGGATGAGAGCCACCCTCGGCGTCAACTTCACCTACGACCAGAAACGCCTCAGCCAAATCAACCTGGAAGCCGCCGACGTCCCCGTCCTCTACCGCACCGGCCACTATGAGTTTGAATTCTCCCCCACCCAGCGTCAGCGACTCCGCGCCTACCTCCTCCGCGGTGGCATGATCATCTTCGACGCCTGTTGCGGTCGCGAAGCGTTCGTGAAATCCGCTCGACACGAGATCCACCAGATCCTCCCCGACTATCCTCTCAAACCCATCGGCGTCGACCATCCGGTCTTCAACTGCTACTACCAGGACACCGGCAACGTTCGCTTCACCCCCTGGTCGCGGCAACAGAACCCCGCCCTCCGCAGCCCCGGCCCGTCCCGCATCGAAGGCGTCGAGGTCGCCTGCCGCATGGCCGTCGTCCTCGCCCCCCACGATCTATCCTGTGGCTGGGATCTCCACACCCATCAGATCCCCGAATGCACCTACATCCACAGCGATTCAGCCCTCAGGATCGGCACCAACCTTCTCGCCTACGCCACCGCCACCCGGGACCTCAGCACCTCCGCTTCCGAATCCAAAGCATTCGTCGATGCCGATCCCGTCAAGACCGACAAGTTCCGCGTCGGTCAGATCGTCCACGATGGAGATTGGAATCCCGATCCTGTCGGCCTCCGCAACCTCCTCGACACCGTCGCCGGCACATCCGCCCTCAAACTCAGCTTCGAAGTCGAGCCCATCCCCGTCGATGCCAAACAGCTCAGCCGCTTCCCTTTCATCTACATGACCGGCCACGAATCGTTCAACTGGAACAAAGACCAGACCGCCACCATGCGCCGCTATCTGACCAACGGCGGATTCCTATTC
Organism: Planctomycetaceae bacterium; assembly: GCA_002685935.1. Classification (GTDB taxonomy): domain Bacteria; phylum Planctomycetota; class Phycisphaerae; order Phycisphaerales; family Zrk34. The sequence continues at coordinate 15,601 of NYZD01000156.1, forward strand.
GTCGATGCATGCTGCGGCCGCCAGGCCTTCGACCAGTCATTCCGCAAAGCCATGTCCCGCGTCCTCAGCCCACTGCCCGGCGCCTCCGGCAAGCTCCACCCCATCAACGCCAAACACCCGCTCCTCACCACGTTCTATCAGATAGACAAGGTCGCCTACACCCAGGCCGCCCAACATCGCAACCCCGAACGTCTGCGCCATGACATCCCCCCACTGCTCACCACACAGATCGGCGGCCGAACCGCCGTCGTCTACAGCCCCTTCGCCCTGAACGTCGGCTGGCGCCTCCACCCCGTGCCCTACGCCGTCGGTTACGATGCCAAAAGCGCCCTGCAACTCGGCGTCAACACCGTCATGCACGCACTCAGCCAGTAGCCGTCACTGCCGACCCCATGGATCAACCCCGACCTCACCCATGAAGCTCGACCGCTCCACCATCGACCGCTTCCTCCCCCCGCGCATGCTCCGCGCCCTGCAGCGCCTGCCCCTCTACTCCCGCCGCGTCGTCATGGGATCGACCACCGGATCGCACCGCAGTCCCATGAAGGGCTTCTCCAATGAGTTCGCCGACCATCGCGCCTACGTCCGCGGCGACGACCTCAAACACCTCGACTGGAAAGTCTTCTCCCGCACCGAACGCTACTACATCAAACAATACGAAGAAAGCACCAACCTCTCAGCCCAGATCATCCTCGACGCCTCCGGATCCATGAACTACCCCCGTCGCCCCCGCGCCGACCAGATCACCAAATACCAATACGCCTGCCACCTCGCCGCCGGTCTCGCCTACGTGCTTACCCGGCAGCAGGACCCCGTTGGCCTGATCGTGTTCAATCACGATCTCGTCGCCCAACTGCCCCCCATGCGCTCCATGACCCACCTCCGCCGCGTGCTCACCACCATCGATGACATCCAACCCGACGAGCGCACCGACACCCCCAAAGCACTCCACACCGTCGCCGCGAAACTCAAACGCCGCGGCTTGCTCATCCTGATCAGCGATCTGCTCGATGACCCCGACCAAATCAAAAAAGCCCTCGCCCGCTTCCGAATCCGCGGTCACGATGCCATCGTCATCCAGGTCCTCCATGAAGACGAACTCAATTTTCCCTTCGAGCGCACCGTCACCTTCAAGGATCTCGAAACCCAGCAGCGTATGACCGTCCAGGGCGCCCAGATCGCCGCCGCCTACAACCAACAACTCACCGCCTTCCTCGATCAACACAAACAAGCCTGCTTCGAACATCACTTCGACTACGTCCTGACCTCCACCGCCACCCCCCCCGACACCCTCCTGACCTCGCTGCTCACCCGCCGATCCAACTAAACCCACGCCCCCATGCAATTGCTCGCTCCGTTCATGCTCATCGGACTCATCGGCCTCGCCCTGCCGATCGCCATCCACTTACTCAACCGATCCCGCAACATCGCCGTCGATTGGCCCACCCTCCGATTCCTTCAGATGGCTCACCGCCAGACCGCCCAGGGCGCCCGCATCCGCCATTGGTTCGTCCTGCTCCTCCGCTGCCTCCTGCTCGCGCTGATCATGCTCGCGATGGCCCAACCCTACACCCAGGATTCCGATTGGGCCGCGCCGCCCGACCTGCCCACCACGCTTGTGATCGCCATCGATCGCTCCTATTCCATGGACTATCAGGACCTCGGCGCCGAGTCATCCCGCTTCGAACGCGCCAAGCAGGCCGCCCTCGATCAACTTAGCCAACTCACGATTGACGACGAAGTCGCCCTCGTCCTCTTTGACGATCGCGCCGAATCCCTCACCCCGCTTCCCACCCGCGATCACCAGCGCGTCGCCCAACTCATCCGCGACGCAACCCTCTCCCGCCGTGGCACCGATGTCGCTACCGCAATCCCCGCCGCGTTCGCGCTCGTTCAACTCGACGCCCCGCCCGATCAGCCCACCGACCCCGCCGACGCGATCCAACATCCCAAACGCAGCGCCTGGCGACACGTCCTGCTCCTGACCGACCTGCAGCGCAGCGCATGGGACCGCATCATCGATCAGCCCTTCGCCCAGCAACTCGCCGATACCGCACACCTCACCATCGTCGACCTCGGCGACCATGAATCCGCCAACCGATTCATCCGACGCATCAAAGTTAACCGCATCGCCATGGGTTCCCGAATGGCCGTTGAAGTCGACGTCGCCCACGACGGCCGCACCACCGCCGACGCCGGCCTCGCGCGTCTCTGGATCGACGATCGACAACTCGGCGACCCCGTCCCCGTCCCCACCGCTTCCCGCCGCATCACTCTCACCGCCGACATCCCTGCCGGTGCCCATCGCGGCCGCGTCGAGATCGGCGAGGACCGCCTCACCCTCGACGACCGCGCCTACTTCGCTCTCCGCGCTTCTGACGACCGCCGCCTCATCATTGTTGACGGCAACCCCTCGCGCGTCGCCCCGCTCTCAGAAACCCATTTCATCGAACTCGCCGTCGCCGCCGGCGTCGCGCGCGCGGGCGACCTCGATATCGATCGACTCACCGTCGACCAACTCGCACGCACGTCGCTCGGCACCACCGGGTGTCTCATGCTCGCCAATCCCCCGCCTCTTGATGGCGCCGCCCTCGCCCGCGTCGAATCATTCCTCCGCGCCGGCGGCAACGTCTGCATCGCGCTCGGCGATCAGACCGACCCCGCCGCATTCAACCAGGATTGGCCCTTCCTGCCTCTTCAGCTCGACCGTCAACTCGGCGATCCTCGCCGCTCCCGCGCCTACGCCGTCCTCGTCGACGCGCCCAAACATCCGATCTTCGCCGACGAACTCGATCTGTCCGCCACCCGGTTCTTCGCCTTCATCGGATCCGACCCCACCACACTCCGCGACGACGCCCGCATCCTCGCCTCCCTGTCCAACGGCTCGCCCTGGATCATCGAAGGACGCTTCCCCGATGCCGCCGAACACGCCGGGCGCGTCCTGCTCATCGCTGCCGGCCTCGACGCCGACTGGTCCAACCTCCCCTACCGCCGCGTCTTCGTCCCCCTCGTCGATCGCATCGTCTCCCACATGACCCAGCCCCAACTCCGCGCCGGCACCATCACCCTCGGCCAACCCGTTCGATTCACCGCGCCCCCCTCCGCCGCCGGTCGGTCAATCTCCATTACGACACCCAACGACACCACCAAAACCATTCCCGCCGCGCTCACCACCGACCGCCGGACCGCCGTCGCCGTCTTTGATCAAACCCACCAGGTCGGTCACTACCGTATCGACGCCGACCCCGCCTTCGCATCTGCCGCAGCGTTCGCCGTCAACCTCGACACGCGCGAATCCGTCCTCGCCCCCGCTGATCCCGACGATATCGTCCACGCTATGGGCGACGCCCACCACACCCGCGTCATCACCAGTCAGCCAACCCAACTCACCGCATGGGCCGGCGCGCTCAACGAAGATCCACAAGACCACAAGACCCCCTGGTGGCCATGGCTCCTGCTCCTGGCGTTCGGCGTCTTCGTCGCCGAAACCTGCCTAGCCAACATCTTCACCCGCCGCGCCGTCACCCCACCACCTCCGACCATCGAATACCAGGCCCACACCACCCGCTCCGGCGATCTCACTTAACGCAATGATCTGGCACCCCCAATTCAGTTCGACCTTCACCACACTGCTCGTCTTCGCCGCGCTCGCTGTCATGTCCGTCGGCTACTACGTCTCCCGCCGCCAGCTCAACGTCAACACATTGCCCGGCTTGCTCTCGATTCTCCTGCGCATCGTCGCCTTCTTCGTCCTGCTGTTCATGCTCCTGCAACCCACTCGCTTGCCCAAACCCAGGATCATGAAGCTCAACCGGTCCGTCGCGCTGCTCATCGATACTTCCGCCAGCATGGCCGAACCCGCCACCGCCGCCGCGCCCGATCGATCCCGACTCGACCGCGGCCTCGAAGCCTTCGCCGACCATCACGTCATCCAACGCATTTCCGATACCGCCGACCTCAACGTCTACCGATTCGATTCCCAACTCACGCCCATCCAGACCACGTCCCTAAGCAAACTCTCCCCCGACGGCCGCCAGACCGACCTCACCGCGGCCCTTCAAAACACCATTGAACTCAACCAACCCCACGACCTCGCCGCGATCCTGCTGATCTCCGATGGCACCCACAACCACGGCCCCAACCCGCAACAACCCAGCGCCGCGATCGACATCCCCATCTACGCCCTCGGCGTTGGCGAAATCCAGATCGCCGACGACCGCGCCCACGCCATCGCCCCCAACATCGCCGTCGAATCCGCCACCGCCGAGCCACGCATCATTCTCGGACGATCGGTCCCCATCCTCTCATCCATCACCGCCAACCGAGCCGCGGCCGGCCAAATCCGCGTCGAACTCATCGCCCCCGATGGCTCGATCAACGCCTCCGCCGTCGCCCTCAGTCCCCAGCATCCCCGCCGTCAGGCCATGTTCACCGTCAAACCCACCCAACTCGGCACCCATGTCTATCAGGTCCACGCGCCGCCCATCGACGGCGAGACCAACACCGCCGACAACACGCGGTCCGTCACCATCGAGGTCGTCGATCCCGTCCACCGGCTGCTCTATCTCGACCGTCTTCGCTTCGAGCGCTCCTATCTCAAACGAGTCATCCACCAACTGCCCAACGTCCGTTACACCTCCATCGTCCCTCAGGCGGCCGGTCGCACCCTCGTCCAGGGCAACGATCCACAGTCCCGGCAATCCAACCAACTGCTCTCCGATTCACAATTGCTCGGATTGAAAGTCATCATCATCGGCGACCTGCCCGCCAATCAGCTCACCGACACCCAGATCGACGCCCTCGCCGACTGGGTCGACCGCGGCGGCTCCCTCATGCTCCTCGCCGGACCCGACAGCCTCGGCCCCGACGGTTTCGCCCACTCCCCGCTCGGCCCGCTGCTCCCCGTCGATCTCAACACCGCCCCTCGGTACATCGAATCACAATTCAACGTCGACCTCACCCCCGAAGGCGCCGCCCACCCCGCGTTCCAGAAGATTCGTCAACGATGGGGCGCCGCCCCCGCCCTGCTCAGCCGGTTCGACACCGGCCCGGTCAAGCCCGCCGCGACCACTCTCTTCACCTCCACCGATGCACGCAACGCGCCCATCATCATCAGCCGTCGCCACGGCCACGGCAAGGTCGCCCTCGTCCTCACAGATTCCACCTGGCGTTGGCAACTCGCCTTCGACCCCGACCATGACCAATCCCAATCCCCTCACCATGTCTTCTGGGCGCAGATGATCGATTGGCTCATGCCCCAACTGCAAACCGACACCGACGCCGCCCAGCAGGTTCAACTCATCGCCAACCCCGTCACCTGCGAAGTCAGCGACTCCGTCTACCTCACCGTCTCCGTCCGCGGCCCCGACGGCTCGGTTATCCGCGATGCCAAGGTCGATCTGCTCATCACCCCGCCCGACGGCCGAGAGATCCGCCGCGCCGCGGAATTGGATCAAAACGACAACCCCGACCTCACCGCCTACACCGCCTCCTTCCAAACTCACATCGCCGGCCGGCACACCGTCACCGCCACCGCACGACGCGCCGGCCAAACGCTCGGCTCCGACCAGGTCAACATCAACGTCACCCAGCGCGCCATCGAACAGTTCGACACCCAACCCAACCACCCTCTTTTGCGTGAGCTCGCCGCCGCCACCGGCGGCGCTTTCCTCACCCCCGCCGATCTCGAACGCCTCGAACTGCTCGGTCTGCTCGAACCCCGCGAAGTCAAGGTCCAACCCAACGCCGCCACCGACGCCATCCCCGTCTGGAACCGCTGGTGGATTCTCGCCATCTTCGTCGCCCTCATGGCCGGCGAATGGCTCGTGCGTAGAATGAACCAATGGGTATGACCCCAAACACCAGGACACCGCCCACCAGATTTGGCCGCCGCGCCGCAACCACCCTCGCGATCGCGCTGCTTGCCGCTCTCATCGCCGCCAGAGCCGCAAAACCTCTGATCACCAACGGCTCGTTCGAAAAACCACTCGATAAGAAAACCGGAGAACTCCCCGGCTGGCACATCAAAATCACCAGCGTCACCCCCATACCCGAATACCGCGATCCCGAAAACAAGGAAGGACGCACCGGCGTCGTCCACTTCAAATGTGGCTGTGGTCACATGTGGGGAACCGTCCGCCCCTGGGTCGGCCTCGTCTGCCCCAATTGCAAGCGCATGATCACCGGCCTCGAAGATTCCAGCGCCTGGTACATCGAGAACGAAAAGTGGATCAAGATCGTCAATGGACGCGGCCCCAAGTCCAAAGGCCTCGGATTCGATCTGCCCACAGAAATCGGTAACGTCCAGGGCGCCCGCGCCTTCAGCAGGCTCATCAAAGTCGATCCCAGAGCCGGATACGAAATCTCATTCCACGCCGTCTCAAAAAAACCCCACATCCGCGTCTTCGTCGAAGGCTTCAAGCTCATCAAGAAAGACAAAGAAGCCGCCGAGTGGGTCAAAACCCTCCCTAAGGAATCAAATCCCTACAAGCAGCGCTACCGCCTCAAACGCCAATACCGCAAGCACATCAACGCACAGACGCCCGGCAAGTGGACCCACTTCACCGGCAAGTTCGCCCAACCCAAGTCCAAGCGCTACCGATTCGATTACATGATGGTGAACATCTACGCCTACCTGCCCGGCCAGGCCGTCATCGACGACGTCGCCCTCCGCCGACTGACCGGCAAAGAACTCGAAGAGCACCGCAGCAGCAAATCAAAGGACCGCCACAAACGCGAACCCAGGTGACCCCACCTTACATCGTGATGCGCTATCGCTTCCGCGCCTCCATCTCATGCAGCATCCCCGCTTCATGCGCCACCAGCAGAAACGGCATGAACGTGCGATAGTGCTTGCTCGCCGACCGCACGTTCGCGCCGGCGCTGACCGGAGGCCCCGTGTAGCGGAAAAACGCGATCCCCTCATCTCGGTACTTCGTGTCACCCGTCGCGTGATACAGATAGGAATACGCCGGCAGCGTCAGATTCAAATCGTATGGCTCAGTCTGATCCCCCCAGACCACCCCCACGTCGTTCCGTCCATGCTCCAGATGCCAGTCCATGATCCGCTTCATCAAATCCAGCGCCACCTCATCCCCCGTCACCCGATGCAGATGCCCGAACGCCGTCAGCAACACGCCCGTCCCGTAGTTATACCCTTCAGGATCGTACGTCCCCGTCCGATCCACCACCTCGCCCACCGTATCGCGAATCGCGTGCGCTGCGGCCAGGCACCGCTCATCGCGCGTGATCTCAATCACCGCCACCAGCGCCAGCAACCCCCACCCCGCCATACGCGTCTCGATCTCATACGCCGCGATATGTTCCTCAGCATACTTGCACAGATTCCGGGCCAATGATTTGGCCACCTCCAGCGCCCGTCGATCACCGCTCGTCACGTAGTATTGCAACAACCCCTCCGTCCACGTGTGCGACGGATACACCGACGCCGATGTATGGAAATGCGAATGCGCCGGAATCCCCCCCTCCTTCCACGGATCAGCACTCTTGCGCACAAAGTCCACGTCAATCTGATGCTGTGCGCACACCCGTGAGCTCAGCCACGCGCCCGGTCGACCGCTCCGCCAATACTGCGTCGCCGCCTGCGCCGTGAAATCATGCTCGTTGTTGATCCACACAATCTCGTCCGCCATCCCCACGTTCGTGTAGTCATACCCCGAGTTCGGGTCGTCCCCATAACCCAGCATCCCCGTCGACCACCCCCGCTCTGCCGTCCCGATCATCGCCCCCTCAATCAGCGGGTATTCCGTCGGCAGCCACGGCATCACGTACTGCATCCCAAACACCTTGCAGTGCTGATACCACTCAAACGGCGCCACCGCATTCACCGGTGTCTCCACCTGATAGTAATAACGATGAAAATCAACCGCCGGCGCGTCCGCATCAAAAAATGCCAACCGAATTTGATGCGTCCGCGCCATCCCCTGCATCAGATTGTGTAACTCCGTGCCCGTTGGCCAAATCCCATATTCAATCACACCCCCATCGATCCTTAACGTCTTCGGCCAGTTCTCCTTGCCCTCCATCACAAACGTCTGCAACGAGAAATCTTCCGTCCGCGCCACCGCCCATGGATCAACCATATCCAGATAGAGAAGCAAATAGGACGGGTAGCCCGTCGTGTCCTCACGCAACACCGCCGCGTCCGCCACGTGCGACCCCGTCGACCCAATTCGCAGATCAACCGCCTCAGGGAACTCTGACACCCGCGCGAACGACTTCGGACCCGCGTTCGGCTGAATCAACACATGCTTATATGGCGTCGGCGAAACCGCCGGCAACCGCAACGCGATCTCACCCACCGCCACCCCATCCGGCTCGTCGCCCATGTTGATGAACTGATGCGTCATCGTCAGCTCATCCCGACCCGCATCCAGCCGAATCTGCAAAACGAAATCCAGAAACACCCCGCCCTTGCCATCCTCATGCCGGCCCCGCCACTCGACCATCGCCGACATCGGCCCCGTCTCCACAATCTCCATCGCGTCCGTCTCAAACAACCGCCCGCCATACTTCGCGCCGCCCGAATCCTTCGTCCACAACTCCAACGGACCGTCACAGACCAGCTTCCCGTGTCGCGTCAACTGAATCGTCGGCGCGCGACCCACGTCATCCACTTCCACCCGCAGCACACCATTGTCCAGCACCACCCGCCCATCATCATGCGCCGCCACCGCCGGCATCTTTGGCCGCGGTGACGGCTCATCCGCATCCAACACCAGCGTGAACGAACTCGGTGCGTCGTGCGCCACGTCCGCTTGCCACGCCACGTGCGCGAACATCACGCTGCCGTCCGGCCAGTGCGCCAGCGGCCGCGCCTGAAACGGCACCGCCTGACCGTCCGCATCACGCAACCCCAGCCTGGACAGGTCCGTCACCACTCCCTCCGGTAGAGGCAGCCCGCGCGCAGCCGGCCAACCTGTCCGCCGATCCGCCACCGGCTGATTGTGCTCGTATCCCAGATCGAAAAATGCGTACCGGTACAGTCCGCCCTTCGGCACGTTCACATTCAGTTCAATCTGTTTATCAATACCCATCGCACAATCTCCATGATGCATTCCGACAGATCACGCTCGACCCAACGAACCACTAGGCGAACCGCCCAACACGCCGCTCCACATCCTACCGACTCTTCACCACTCCCTCGGCCACTCCGCCAGATACACCCCGTGATCCGCCCCCGGCCAGCCCGCACTGAAAATCACGCCGCTGCAGTCCGGCAACACGAACGGATACGCAAACGGCCCCAACATGCTCTCCGATTCCTCCGTCTTCGGATAGCCGCAAATCACCCGCTCGTTCCACCCCTCCCGCAAACCCTCAATGTCAATCGCCAGCAATCGGTCATACCCCGGCGCGCCACTCGTGATGATGTGCTTCGAGTCCGGCGTCACCTGCATGTGGCCGCCCCATCGCTTCTCCGGATAGGCCGCCCCCAGATCCTCACCCGTCCGCCAGTCCGTTGCACTCAGATACCACTGCAACGGGTAGTGATTGAAATTCGGATCATCAAATTCAAACGGGTCCATACACAGATAACTCACAATCCATTTCCCGTCCGGCGTCCACACATAATGATCCCGCGACCCCAGCGTCACCGCCGGTCGAGCCGCCTCGTCATTCAGCGGCACCACCTCGTCCATGCTCCCGTCCAGCCGACGCAGCCGCAGCACCTGATCCACCCCGTCCTTCGTCGGCGCAGGCCACCGGTCATACGTATACAACTCCGGATCCGTCGGGCACTGCTGAATGTGACTGCAGAACGCACCATCCATCTCCAGCACCAACTCCGGCGCCTCATCCACCCCAAATAGCACGTGCCGCGACACCACCCGCTCCCGATGCGGCTGCCCCTTATGAAAAAACGCCATCGCCCGCCGCCCATCCGACAACAGGCTCGCACAGTTCAGCGCCCCCCCCGCCTCCCCCGCCAATTCCGCCACGTCGCACCCACGCCGAATATCCCAGATCCCCGCCCGCCCCCCTTCCTCCGGCAACGTCTGGTAGCACGCCAACCCCGTGTCCGCGTTCACATCATTGACCCTGGCCCAGACCGGGAACGGCGTCTCGATCTCACCCGTCGTCAGATCCAGCACAAAAACCGCCGCCGTCGTCTCGTCCCCCGCGGGCAACGACCGATTCAGCACCACCCGCCGCCCGCCGTCCAGAAAACACGGGAACTGATGGTACTGCGTCCCCCACACACTGCCCCCCGCATCCGCCCCCCGTCGATGCAGACGCAACACCCGACGCCCCGTCTCCGCATCCGGCCACGCCTCAAACACCCGCGCCGCCTGCTCAAAAACCGTTTCGCCTGCATCCTGATTCGCCGGCATGATCACACGATCCTTTCATGCAACATATTCTGCGCTGCAAATTCATCACATCGCATCGTCACGGATGCGCGATCGCCTTCGGGTGCTCGCCCACCTCGACCTCCGCAAGATAGATATCGCACTCCGACGCCTTGAACACAAACTCCGGAAAATGACGCGGCCGCACCTCCCCCGAAGCATACGCCACGTCAGAGTAGTATGACAAAACCAGATCGCCCGCCTCCCGCGAAATCATCCCCGCGTACGACGCGTCTCCCGCCGGTGGCATCGTGATCAGCAACTCCGCCCCCTCCTTCCGCAACCGATACACACCCGTCGACCCCAGCCTCGAAAACGGCTTGCGGTGGAATACAAATGGATTCTGCAACGCGTGCGGCAAAACACCGTCGACGCTCGGAACCCCCATGTAAGACGCCGCCGCCCGGCCGCTCAGGTACACCTCGCCCCCCGTCTCGCACATCACCGGCGCATCACATCCACTGAACATCGTGTGCCGATGATGCCAGACCTCATACGGAGGCTCAGCCGTGTAAAGCTGCGCCTGGTTCGTCCGGATCACGCACCACAACTCACCGTCCGCACGGAATAGCAGATCCGATTCCTCGCTATACCCATCCTGGTCATTCGGCGCGCCCGGCGGCAGGCCCCGCGCGATCTTCGCATGATGGTTCCAATTCACCGCATCATCGCTCACCACCAGGTACAACCACGGCTCCGCGTTCGGCTCCATGTTGTTGACCGTCGAATAGAACCGCCCCTCGTGCCAGCGCATGCGCCAGAAATACGGCACCACGTCGCCGCGCCGCATCAACTCCGGCTTCGTCCAGCTCACCCCGTCTTCCGTCCACGACACAAACGTGTGAGTCGGATTCCGCGTCCCCACCGTCAGATACAGTCTGTTCGGCGTCACACAAAAATGCCCGTCCGCCGCCGCACATCCGCCCTCAATCCCGTATGGCGACTCCACGACTTCCGCTTCACGCCACCGCCGCAGATCATTCGACCGAAGCACCACCTCCACACTGTTGCCCGCCCCGTGACTCGTGCCCCGCCGGTAACACAGCCAATACATCTCCTTCCAACACGCCAGATCGGTGAACGCGTTGTACCACCCGTCCCGCACCACCACCCGCAGATCATGGATCCGCGCGAACGGCGCCATCCTCTCGTTCGCTTCCAGCGGCGGAATCTCAGTCTTCTTGATCGCCATCGGTCAGCTCCTCGCCCCGCCACAATCACGCACCCAGTCCTAACACATTCGCCGCACTCCATCTACCTGCCCCATCATTCACAGTTCTGCCCGGCCCGCATCCGATCGCGATCCATCAGCAGGGGCCCCAGGCACGCCGGAATCATCAGCACACCACTGCTCACAAACAGAATCTGAAACTGTGATAGCGTCAACGGCCCAATCTCCAGGGTCACATCCTTCAACGCGTGCATCACCGGCACCGCGACCAGGCCGCCCAATCCAATCGGCGCCAACATGAAAATGTTGAACACCGCGAAATATGCCGGCCGCGCCCCCTCCTTGGGCACGGACCCGTAAAGCGCCACCTGAGTCGCCACCATCCACACCGCGTCCACCACCAGGCTCGCGCCCCACGCCACAAACACCAGCCAGGGACGGCCCGGACCCGCCGCCGCCATCGCGAAGAACAGCCCCATGTACATAGGAAGAAAGATCAGCAACGCCTGACGCGGCCCATACCTGTCCACCAATCGACTCGCCGGACGCATCCATAATGACTTCACCGTCAGATACCCAATCCACATCACACACACCAGCCACAACGGCATCCCTACCACATCCAGGTTGAACGCGTGGAAGTATCCCAGGGGCAGGCAGAACGGAACATTGATCAGCACAACCGCCAAAACCAGACGCAGATACCGCCTCGCCCGCCACATCTGAGGAAGGTCCCGAAAACGAACCATGGATACCAATGAAACGTCTGCCATGTGCGCGCGACTCAGTGTGATCACCGAAGCCACCCCGCACACGGTGCCGGCAAGCAACAGAACCCCCAGCACCCAATGTCTGGCAATGCTGTCAAGAAACGCCCAGAAATCCCAGATCGGTTCAGCACCAAACCTCAGGTCCACCAATCCCACGATCCCAACCCCTGCCAGAAACCCGAGGTTCATGAACCGCAGTCGACGGCTCAGGTATCGCCCGCGCAACCCCGGCGGGATCAGCGACGCCAGCCATTCATCCGTCAGCGGTCGTGTCAAATGCACGCACGCCGCCGCCATCAGCAACCCCACGGCCACTACCCCAACACGCCACGGCCCCGGCAGGAACGGCGCCGCCGACACGAGCACCATCATCGCCACAGCCTCCACCACGCCCAGCGTGATGATGTATCGCTTGCGGTTCTTCAATTGATTGAGAATCGCAAGGCATATCATCTGAAGCAGACAAGCGAATGACACCGCCGCCGGAAAGTACCCCATGTCCTCCTTCTCAACCGCAAGCGCCAGCAGGAACGCCGTAAACAACAGCGATGTCCCCGAACACGTGCTGTCGAAAATACTACGCCACAGCACCGTCCAGTTCATCAACGCCAGCGACCGGCGCGTGAGACCGCGTCCAAGGCCGGAACGACCTGAATCGATCGCGCTCACTTCCGCACATGCTCCAGACTGTTGAATCGGATCCGCGTGGACCGCCGATCCGTTTAACGTGGGTGAGATCTCGTCACCGACGCCGCGGCACTCAATACCGAATATGCACGCTCAGCGTGTACGCCCCATATGCACGCTCAGCGTGTACGCCCCATATGAATCATTGTGCGCCTGCCGATCAAACTGGCGCGTGACATACGTCTGTGAATAGCCGAGCTCCACCGTCCACGTCTCACGCTGATATCGCAACGACACACCATACTGGAATTCCCCGATCAGCGGCTCAAGCGGCCGACCGTGGCTCGATCGGAAATTATTCCCCTCCACAAACAAATTGTGCTCGACCGCCCTGCCCGTCGCCCGGCCAAACGCATAGACCCCAAACCCATCGCGATGGCTCTGACCCAACCCGTCCCCCGACCCCGCCTCACCGTACCGGCGCATCCCCGTCGCCGAGCCGACATCCGCCAATCGCCCGGGCCCAAAATCATTCGGCAGGTTCCACCCCACCCGTAGCGTTCCCCCCGCTTCTAGGTAGCGATTCACCGTCCCCACTGCGCCCCCCACGTACGGCAACCCCTGCACCGCGAACGACGACGCCTCCCCCGTCTCCGCCGACAGCAGATCCCACCGCCACTTCTTGCGCACGTAGAGATTCACCGTCGGCTCATCCTTCAACTGATTGTCCCAGCCCTGCATGTCGATCCCCTGAAGCGTATTGTGCACGAATTTCTGAAGTTTCTCCCCCTCCGCCGACGGACCCACCATCCCCAGATCCAACTGAAAATGATCCAGTGTCTGCTCATTCGCCCGCTGCAGATATCCCCCCAAATACATGTAACCCGCATAGGGATGATCGTTGCGAATCAGCCCCTTTGCCCGAATATCCTGTGGCGTGAACATCAGATGCCCGAAGATCACCCCCGCCGCCGTCCGCCGCTGCCCGAACTCAGCATCAAACGGCAGATGCCCCGCCAGACCATCCGCCCACGCCGGCCGGCCCGCCACGCTCACCGCTGTCCCGTTCGTGTAATACCGATCCGCCTGATCGTTCGGCAACATCGCCTTCGAGTCGTTCTCCGCATAGATCGTGACCGCCGTCCACTCCCGCCGCGCACCCTCCGCTGCGCCGCTGTCATCTCCGACTGCCCAACACGGCGCACCGGCCACGATCATCACAGTCAACACCGTCGCCCCGAAAACCCGTCGCCGTTCATTTGTTCTGATCATGTAGGACCTTTCGGATCGCCAGCCGCGGCGGTGCATGTTAACCGCCACGCTCCCTGCGTTAAACCGGGTCAACCCCATGCCCCGCCCGCCAAACGGACGCCGCCGTCTGCAATGCCGGAAAGAATCCCTCGAAATCCCCCCGCAACGCCCCCGCCTCGCGCCGCAGTTCACCCGCCGCCGACGTCAGATCCACCGCCCGACCAAACCGCTCACTCATCCGACCCGACAACTGACCCAGAATCACCGCCACCCCCTCCAGCGTCGCGTACGCCCGCAGCCAATCCTGTTCGATCATCCGTTCGACCACCGCCCGCATTTCCCCCGGCATCCGCCCCGCATGCGCAGCCAGCTCCCCATACATCCCGCTCACGAACCCATCCAGCGTTTCATCCGCGTAACGCTCAAAATCCGATGCAAGACAATGGTCGTAATGGATATCCACGATGATCCCCGCATACCGGCGATGGGCCTCGCCCAATCGCCGCTTCGACGCCGCCACCGCCGGATGCGTGTCCGTGAAACGATCCACCCGACGATGCAACGCCACCCCCGCCGCAATGTCCGCATCCAGCCCCGCGGCCGCCCGGCCCCGCACCAGATCCGGCAACAACGCACCGATCAATCCGCCCGGATCACGATCAGCCAGAAACAGATGCGCCAGGAAATTCATCGCCGCCCCCATAGCATATCCACCGCAATTGTGACCGGCTTCCCGCCGCTCCCCACCCCGTCATTCTGGACTTCCCCGAATCCCAACGTAGTATGCAAGATGGACTTGCCGCCTCGCGCAGGCAGCATCGGAGCGATCAACCCTCATGCCGTACAACGAGCCGTCTCCAACGGTTCGCTTCACGCCTCGCCTACAAGCATCGCCCCCTGACCGCAACATGGATCGACCATGACGCATATCCAGCACATGCTCAACGCGCTACGCCCCAATCGCCGGCGGGTGGCCGTGGCCGTCTTCGCGTTGCTTGGCATGACCCTCCTGGGTGTCGTCCCCCCCCTGATCTTCATGCGCATCATCGACGATGTCATCGCCGCCAGGCAATGGCATCTGCTGCCCCTCTACATCGCCCTGTCCTTCGCCTTCCCCTGGATCAGCGGCATCTTCCAGTTCGTCGCCGACTATCTGGTCTCACTCGTCGGCGAGCGCCTCGTGTTCGACATCCGCCTCGACCTCTACCGCAAGGTCCACCGTCTCCACACCGAATTCATGCAGAACACCACCACCGGCAAGCTCATGGAACGTCTCCGAGGCGATGTCGGCCAGCTCCAGACCCTCTTAACCCAAAACGCGCTCCAACTCGGCGTCCAACTCATCTACGGCCTGGCCATGATCGCCGTCATGGCTTTCATCAGCGGGCGACTCACCATCCTCGTCCTCCTCGCCATTGCCCTCTACGTCGCCAACTATCGGTTCTTCGTCCGCCGAATCCGCGCCGTCCAGAGACGCTACCGCCGCAAGATGGACGTCCTGTCCGGCCTCGCGCAGGAACGTCTCGCCGGCTCCATCGTCGTCAAGGCATTCAACAACGAACGACGCGAATCCCGCGACTTCGCCCGACAGAACTTCCTCGCCGAACGCGTCGGACATCGCTTCCGACTCCTCAACAACGCCTACGGCATCACCTCCAGCGCCATCACCTGGGGCATCCGACTCGTCGTCCTCCTGCTCGGCGTCTACATCGTCATCGATGAAGCCGGACTCCCGGAAGGCCGCCGCATGACCTACGGCATGCTCACCGCATTCCTCGCCTACACCATGCGGCTCCTTGAGCCCGCCATCATGCTCTCCCAGCTCTCCAGCGCCATCGAGCAGGCCCGCGTCTCACTCGATCGCATCTTCGACCTCATGTTCGCCCGCCCCGACACCGTCGACCTCACCGGCCAGCGCCTCCCGGAACTCCAGGGCGCCGTCACCTTTGAAAATGTCTGCTTCGAGTACGAGCCCGGCAAACGCGTCCTCGATCAGCTCAACCTCTACGTCGCCCCCGGACAGACCGTCGCCCTTGTCGGCGAAACCGGCTGCGGGAAAACCACCATCACCAAACTCCTCTATCGGTACTACGAACCCCAGGCCGGCCACCTCACCATCGACGACTACGATATCTCACAGCTCGACACCAAGTGGTACCGTCAGCACCTCGCCCTCGTCCCCCAGGATCCCATCGTCTTCGACACCACCATCGCCCATAACATCGCCTACGGCCGACCCGGCGCCGACGACGACGCCATCACCGATGCCGCCCGCAAGGCCGAGATCGGCCCGCTTGTCGACCGCCTCCCCAACGGCATCCACACCCGCCTCGGCGAATATGGCGAAAAACTTTCCGTCGGCGAGAAACAACGCATCTGCATCGCCCGCGCCATCCTCGCCGACCCCGTCATCCTCATCCTCGACGAAGCCACCAGCAGTCTCGATACCGAAAGCGAGGTCCTCATCCAGCGCGCCCTCGCCAGCCTCATGGAGGGCCGCACCTCCTTTGTCGTCGCCCATCGCCTCAGCACCATCCGCAGCGCCGACCTCATCGTCGTCCTCGATCGCGGCCGAGTTCTCGAATTGGGTTCGCACGATGAACTGATGGCCAACCCCGACGGCAGATACCACTACCTCTACACCACCCAGATGGCCTCCACCCCCGAGGTGACCGACCTGTGATCGCCCGACTTGCCGGATTCCGCGCCGCTTTCAGACGCTCTCGGCGTAACTTCGCCGTCCAGCTCCGCCGCATCTGGACCGCCATCAACGAACCCCTCCTCGATCCACAACGCTACGAGATCGACAAGTACAGCCTCACCAAAATCTTCACCCGATACTTTCTCCGCCCCCACTGGAAATCCCTCCTCCTCCTCGTCGTGCTTATCGGCATCGGCGGCGCACGCCAATACGTCTACGCCGGCGCCAACCAATACATCGTCGACGACATCATCGAACTCGACCTGACGAATCCCGACGCCGACCCCGAGCAGCAGGACACCCCCGATCAAGCCGCCAACGCCGCGGCGGCCGACCCCGTACCCGCCGCCGCCGTGCCCGCCTCAGCCCTGCCCACCGGCAAAACCGTCTCACAGAAGTTCTCACTCCTCGCCGAGGTCGCCGTGTTCCTGATCTTCATGGAGTGCGTCCGACTCCTCTTTGAATGGACCGCCGTCGCGCGCGGCATCCAGATCACACAAAAATCCCTCTTTCGCATGCGGCAGAACCTACACGACAAGCTCCACGCTCTGCCCATGACCTATCACGATCACCACTCGCCCGGCCGACTCATGACTCACCTGTTCTCCGACGCTCAGGTCCTCAGCAACAATTTCGTCCACCTCGCCCAGCAGATTCCCCCCCAGATCGTCTCCCTCATCACCGGCCTCTGCGTCACGTTCTACCTCGACACCCAGCTCACTTTCCTCCTGCTGCTCTCACTGCCCGCCTACGGCGTGACCTACCGGTGGATCCGCACCCGCCTCCGCCACGTCGCCCGAAACGTCCGCGAACGCGAAGGCCGACTCAACGGCATGATCGCCAACCGCATCAGCAACTTCCAGGTCGTCAAGTCATTCCGCCGCGAGACCGCCGAAGCACAGGACTTCCTCCGCGCCGCGCGCCCCATCATCCAGGGCAACCTCTCCCGCACCGTCCTCCGTAGCGGATTCCAGATCGCCTGCGCCACCATCACCATGACCTCGCTCACCGCCGTCCTCTGGCTCGGCGCGCTACGCGTCAAAGATGGCGTCATGTCCTCCGGGCAACTCGTCAACTACTACTACGCCGCCGCAACCATGTTCGGCCCCGTCGCCGGATTGACCATGATCACCAGCACCCTCCACCAGATCCGTGCCGTCGCCACGAAGGTCGTCCGCGTCCTCGACGAACCCGTCACCCTCACCGATCCCGATCACCCCATCCCGCCCCCCGAATCCGCCTGCCAGGTCCGCTTTGAATCCGTCACCATGCGCTATCAGGAAGATCGTCCCCCCGCCCTCTCCGACCTCAGCTTCACCCTCGACCCCGGCCAACGCCTCTGCATCATGGGGCCCAGCGGCTGCGGCAAGAGCACCATCGCCCGACTCATCGCAAGACTCTACGATCCCACCGAAGGTGTCGTCTCCATCAATGGCGTCAATGTCCGCTCCTACAAAATGATCGACCTCCGCCGGTTCGTTGGCTTCGTCACCCAGGAACCCGTCGTCTTCAGTGGAACCATCGGCGACAACATCCGTTACGGCTCAGAACGCGCTTCCATGACCGAAGTCGTCGCCGCCGCACAATACGCCCAGATCCACGGTTTCATCACCACCCTCCCCGAACGCTACCAGACCCTCACCTACGAGCGCGGCCTCACCCTCAGCGGCGGTCAGAAGCAACGCGTCAGCCTCGCCCGCGCCATTCTTTACGATCCCAAGGTCCTCGTCCTCGACGACTGCACCTCCGCCCTCGATGCCGACACCGAAGCCAAACTGATCGAAAGCTTCGATGAAGCCCTCCTCGGACGCACCGCCGTCATCATCTCGCACCGCGCCTCGGTCGCCCTCGCCAGTGACCTGGTCATGATGCTCGATGCTGGACAGCAAGTGCAATTCGGCCCGCCCCACGACCTGCTCGAGGTTGACGGTCCATTCAAGCGACTGTACGAACAACAAAGCGGCGCCGCTTGGCGCCCCACCGGACCCGACCCATCCCTTCGGACTTAACCTCATGACGACCGGCTCGACCCGACTCCGCCGAAGACCCCCCCGCACCAAACGCATTCGCATCATCACCCGCGCCCGTCTGCTCATCGCACTCATGGTGATCGTCGTCGTCGCCGCCATCCTCCAGGTCACCCCCGCCACCCGCTGGGTCATCGCCGCCGGCGATATCCACCGCCCCGGCTCACTGAAAGATCAACTCGCCGCCGGACCCACCGACCAGGAACACTGGATGGTCCGCGTCACCGTGCGCGAGCGCGATCAGGGCAACATCGAACTCGGCCAGACCATGCGCATCGACGTGTCTGCACATCCATCCACGCTCGAAGCGACCGTCATCTACATCGCCGAAACCATCGAACGCCCCGCCACCGGCGACGGCTTCTTCATCGTCATCGGCCGCGTCGATCACATGACCGACGCCTATCTCAACCACCCCCCCAAACAGGGCGCCACTGTCGATGCGTCGATCGATACCGGCCGGACCACCCTCCTCCGCCGCCTCCTCGGCTTCTGATTTTGACCCTCCCCCCCGCGCCCCATAGACTCGCCGCATGGCCAACCCCGTCCCCTACGACTACGTCGACGCCCACCTCCACGAACGCCGCGAACGTGTCTTCCTCGTCCTCGCCGGACTGTTCATCGGCACCCTCGCGATGCTCAACATCCTCGGCATCAGCCGATTCATCGTCTTCGGTTCCTGGTCCCATGAAACCGGCTGGCAATGGGCCGCATGGGGCAAGATCAGCTTCGCCGTCGCCGTCGGTGTCCTGCCCTACCCCATCACCTTCTTCTGCACCGACCTTATCTCTGAATTCTACGGTCGACGCCGCGCCAACTTCGTCGTCTTCGTCGGCCTCCTCGTCAACCTTTGGGTCATCTTCATCCTCTGGCTCGGCGGTGAAATGCCCATGCAGGCCGAGATGGTCAGCTACGGACACGACGCGATCGGGCGCGAAGTGCTCGCACCCGCCGCCCCCGAGCCCCTCTACGACGAAGACGGCGCGTTCCTGCGATTCAACGAGGACTGGACCTACTACCGAATCAGAATGCTCACCTTCGGCGCCGTCGCCGCCTCCATGATCGCATACCTCTTCGCACAGCTTTGCGATGTCTACGTCTTCCACTTCTGGAAACGACTTACCAAAGGCAAGCACCTCTGGCTGCGAAACAACGGCTCGACCATGATCAGCCAGTTCGTCGACACCTTCGCCGTCATCACCATCACCCACTTCTACGCCCGCGCCCTGCCCATCAACGCCGCCGAATCCATCTGGCCCCAGCTCTGGCTCTTCATCGGCACCGGCTACGCCTTCAAGATCGCCGCCGCCCTCTTCGACACCATCCCCATCTACATCGCCGTCCACTACCTCTCCAAGTACCTCAAGATCAACCCCACGCGCGAACACCACGCCGACGCCGAGGAAGCGTCGCCGTCCACTCATTAGTCCATCCCTATTTCACGCGGTTGCAGCGTCAGCCCGCCGGCACGCACTGACCGCCCGCCCAGACCAGCGGAAAATGGTCGCCCGCAAGCTTGTCACCCGCCCCGACCGTAACGAACTGTTCCATCAGATGCTTGCCGCTGTCCACAAAACACGTCTTGTCCGTCATGTAATGCACCGCGATCGCCCGCCTCGGACGACCCGATGTATTCGCATGCGACCCGTGCCACGTCAACGCATGGTGGTAATGCACGTGGCCCTTCGGCACTGGACGTAATTCGCGTTCGAGGCGGTGACCGTTCCACTCGTCCGGCATCGCGTCGTAATGCTCAAAGGTGTGCAGAAACCCGATCTGATTCCCCCACGCATGCGACCCGCGCACCATCGACATACACCCATTGTCCTCAGCCACATCATCGAGCGCCACCCACGCCGACACCTGATCCGGGCAGCTCAGCGTCGGCCAATACGGGTTGTCCTGGTGCCACGGGTTCACGCCTCCCACCGCCGCAGGTTTGTATTGCACCTGGTCATGCCAGAGGCGCAGCTCAGCCGGATCGGTCAGCTGCGCGATCTCCGCCACGATCGTCGGATCGAAGCACAACCTCCGGAACGCCTTCGATGCCCCCCAGATATTCACGATCTGCCACACCGGGTGTGCCTCCTCGCCGGCGAGATTGGCGATCTGCACCGGCTGCGGACCCGAACCGCCCTCATCTTCGATCACACGCCCCAGCTCTTCACGCAGCTCGTCGACCTGTGCATCCGTCAACACCTTCGGTCCAAGCAAATATCCGTCGGCGTGAAACGTATCAATCTGTTCCGCAGTCAGCATGCCCAATCCTCGCATCAACACCGCGATCGTGCGGTGGCCGAGGAATCATATACACGCCGCCCGATTCAGTCCCGACCACAGTGAAGGTAAAGAACAGCCTCGCCGCAATTCGGCGCCCGCTCCGATCCCCGCCGCCAAACAGCACCGTAGACCCTTCACCGTTTCGACTGGCTCAAATACGCCATGATCTGCGCCGTGCTCTTAAACCCCGCTGCCCCCTCCGGCTTCGCGTGCGCGCCCAGCCCATCAATCAACATCCCCCGGACCATCTCCCCAATCCGCCGATTATGCTCCGCCAAGTACATGAACCCACCTAGTGTGTACACGCCCCGCGTCCCCGGCCAAGTCCCGTCAATCAGAAAGTGATACCGAGCATTGTCGATGTAAACCTGATCGGTGAACATCTTCGCCAACCCCGCCATCGTTTCATCCGAGTATATCTGAAGATGTCGTCTCGCCAGCGCCATGAACTCGATCGTGATCGTCGCATGCGACACATCTTCCGCATCCACATTCCCCCCGTTCACCACCGTGTCCAACGGCATGTATTCCATCCGCGGCCAGTAATACCAGATCAGCGCGCCGCTCTCGAGTTTCACCAGCTCAAGCTGGACAAACGCGCCGATTAACTCCGCCTTCTTCTTGTACCTCTCCTCCCCGGTGGCCAGCCACATCATGATATGCGTCCGACCAATCGAAGTATGGTAATTCGTCGGCAGCGGCTTCCCCGGCTGAATCCCATTAAGAAAATCTGCGTCCTTTCTCGCAACGTAGTACCCCACCTCGAGATCGCCCACTTTCGTCGTCACCCATTGTTCATCATGGTGCCTCAGCGTCTCGGCCACACGTTCGGCAAAAAGCGCCGCCGTCTCCCCATATTTCTCCTTCAACGCCTTCTGCGAATCCACCATCTGCGCAAAGTCCGCCAACGGGAATGTAATGTTCCCGCTCTCGACAATAAACGCGTAGTTCTTCGGCTCCGTCACGTAGTTCGCATCGTGCGTCGTCCATGCGGCGCTCGATTCACCCCGATAATCCTTGAACGGTGGATCATGCAGGTCATCTCGCATCGAAAGCACGATCCGCGCATGCTCCTCGAGCCGGTCCAGCCAATGAACATCCCCCGTCGCACGGAATGCAGCCATGTACGCCGCAAGGACGTCGCACTCCGAATTGCCCAACAATGCGCTGTCCTTATTGTCTCCATCGCGATACTGCGCCGGGTCCAGATACCACAGGCCCATGCCGTCATCGACCGACCGAAATGCATCCAGCATTACGTTCACGCCGACTCGCTCCTCTGCCGGCGAGGCGCAGGATAAAACCCACAAGCCTGGTACAAACAACAGAATCATGCCACGGCGTTTGAACATCAGGTATCCCCCTCCGACATAAACCACTCCTCCGGTATCTCCAACCGACGGACCTCGTTACCCAGCGGCTCCGCATGCCCACCCGCCATCCGGATCCCGTCGCTGAACTCCCACGGCGCCGCCTCCACCGTGCGCGTCCACCGCAATCCATCAGCCGACTTCCACACATCACGCGGGTTCGGCGTCTGAGGGGAGTACCACCCACCCAGGACCCACAGATGATCGTCGTGCACCAACGCGCCGTGCGAATCGCGCGCCGCCCAATCCGCGCCGCGCGTCACACACCCCCAATCTGGATTCTTCCGCACGTCGCTCACGATTGCTGCATTCTATTAACCATGCCGCCTCAGTGGGCCGCGACCCGTCGAACATCACCTACGTGCCGCCACCCCTATCCCACGATCCTCCTATAATCCCCCCATGCTTCGCATCGGCAACACCATCCTGAAAAACAACCTCCTGCTCGCCCCCGTCGCTGGGCACTGCGACCTGCCCTTCCGCCTCGCCGCCCGATCCTGTGGCTCCGTCGGACTCGCATTTACCGACCTGCTCTGCCCTCACGGCATCCTCAAACAGAACTCTCAAACCCAGTGGCTCATGGCCACCAACCCCGACGACCACCCCCTCGGCATGCAGCTCTACGGCCAGGACCTCGACCTCATGGCCGATGCCGCGCGCTGGGCCGTCGACCACGGTGCCACCCTCATCGATATCAACATGGGCTGCCCCGTCGACAAGGTCACCAAGACCTTCGCCGGCGCGATGATGCTCTGCACCCCCGACCACACCCTTCAGGTCGCCGAGCGCCTCGTCAATACCGTCGGCCATCAGGTCCCCGTCACCGCCAAGACCCGCCTCGGGTATCACGCCGGCGAATGCACCGCGCCCGACCTCGCCCGCCGCCTCATCCACGTCGGCATCCAGTGCCTCACCATCCACGGCCGAACCGCCGCCCAGCGCTTCAAAGGCCACGCCGACCTCACCGGCATTGCCCGTGTCGTCGACGCCGTCCACGCCGCAGGCAACAACCAGATCCCCTGCATCGGCAACGGCGACATCCGCACCCCTTTCGACGCACAGCAAATGATCGCCGCCACCAACTGCGACGGCGTCATGATTGCCCGCGCCGCCCTCGCCGCCCCGTGGATCTTCCGCGACACCCAATCCCTCCTCACGACCGGCTCGATCCAAAACGAGCTCACCCTCCGCCAACGACTCGACGTCATCCGCCGCCACTTCCATCACATGCTCGACCTCCGCGACCCCCGCCGCGCCCTCGCCCGCATTCGCCAGTGCATCAGCGGCTACGGCAAGCACCTCGGCGCGTGCAAGACCCTAAAACAGGCCATCCGCACCCTCGAAGACCCCACCCAGTTCGACCCCATCCTCGACGCCTTCCTCGATTTCAAAGCCCAAGCCGCTGATCACGTCCCCGTCACTTGGGCAGACCGACGCCGCGCCCTCGCCCAACCCGTCGCCGCCTGATCCCGGTCCCGCGCGACCTCGAAAACCCCATCCGCCGCCCCTACCATGCCCCGCAACATCCGCACCAGGAGATCCCCCGCATGGCCGCCGGACCCCTCAACGATCAGCAAGTCGCCGACTATCACGATGTCGGCTACGTCATCGCCCGTGACATGTTCGACTCAACCGAGATCGACCTCCTCCGCCGCTCCGCCAAGGACGACCGCGCCCACAACGATCACGCCATGAACCGCGCCGACGGCGAGGGTGGTCACGTCCGCGTCTCCCTCTGGAATCATCCCGGCAACGGCATCTACGGCATGTTCGCCCGATGCCACACCATCGTCGACTCCATGGAGAAACTCCTCGGCGGCGAGGTCTACCACTACCACTCCAAAATAATCATGAAAGATCCCAAAGTCGGCGGCGCGTGGACCTGGCACCAGGATTTCGGCTACTGGTACCAAAATGGTATCCTCTGGCCCCTCATGGCCAGTGTCGTCATCGCCGTCGCCCCCGCCACCAAGGAAAACGGCTGCATGCAGGTCCTCCGCGGTTCACACCACTGCGGCCGCTTCTCCCACGTCCGCACCGGCCAGCAAGCCGGCGCCGACATGGAGCCCGTCAACGAACTGAAAAACCGTGTCCCCCTCGACTACTGCCAGCTCGAGCCCGGCGACGCCATGTTCTTCCACTGCAATCTGCTGCACCGATCCGACGCCAACAAATCCGACAAACCCCGCTGGGCCATGATCTGCTGCTACAACGCCGCCCGAAACGATCCCTACAAGGATTCCCACCACCCGCGCTACACGCCCCTCGACAAAGTGCCCGACAGCAGAATCACCGAAGTCGGCGTCACACGAATCGACGACGAGGCAACCGACCCCAACTGGATGGCCTTACCCCCCGACGGCCGCTTCCGCTACGTCTCCGAACGCTCCGACTGACCCAACCCGCTCGCTCAACGCCGCTTGAACCAGAATCCCGGCAGCGCCTCGCGCTCGGTGGCCAGCAAATCCCGGATACACGCATCCGCATCGCCAATATTGTTGCAGATCGGATCCGTCAGCATCGCTCGGCGCAGCAGCGCCTTATCGCCCGTCATCGCCGCCTCCGCCGTCAACTCGTGCGTGTCGAGCAACTGGTGCTGCAGCGCCAGCACGCCGCGCGGCATCTCCCCGAACGGGTGCGGACGTGGACCCCGCAGATCGATATCACACCGCAATTCAATGAACGCATCGTCCGGCAAGTTCGTCACCGCACCGCCGTTCGCCGTGTTGATATAAAACGGCTTGCCCAAACCCCCGTACATCGATTCGATGATGTCCGTCGCGTGATCGTCATGCGTGTTCCTCAAAAATGCACGTGGGCTGCTCGCCCCCTTCGCATACGACGCGGTCTGCTTCCCATCAGCCGCCATCTCCGCGGCGCGCGCATCAGCGTCGAACGTCGTGATCGGTTCGGGCTTGTTGGCTTTCACCCCCTGCCCCTGAAAGAACGGCACGTACTCCTTGGTGTGCCCGATCGCCGTCGGGTACGCGCCGTACAGATCAAACAGCTGCATCGAGTAGTGCGGGTTCCATCGGATCTTTGAATGCGTGTGCGGTTCGCGCTCGTGCTCCTTCATCTCGTCCCGCAGCCAGCGGCGCACCGCAGGTAGCATGTCCTTGCCCTCGTACGTGAATCGCACCATCCACGTAAAGTGGTTCACCCCGCCGATGCGCAGGTCGAGCCGGGATCGCACGTCGGGCGGTACCTCCGTGGCACGCTGAGGCACAATGCCCGCCACCTTGCACCACTCCAGCGTGCAGTACGGCTCGTGGTGACCATCGCACAGCGCGAAGCTCCTCACCTCCGGCGCATACCGCCGCAGACCCATCCCCATCGTCGTCGTCGGATTCACGAAGTTGATCACCCACGCGTCCGGCGCCAGCCGATGCGCGTCTTTCGCCATCGCCACGACATTCGGCAGCTCGCGCAGCGTCCGGAAGATGCCGCCCGGCCCGATCGTGTCGGAACTGCACATCCGCATCCCGTGCTTCGCCGCGATCTGCGTGTCCACCCCGCGGTAATGCGCGTTGCCATGCGAGAACGACAGCACCACAAAGTCCGATCCCGCCAGCACCTCGCGCCGTTTCGTCGAGGCCACCGTCTTCACGCCGCACTTGGTGTGCTTGAACACCCGCCGCGCCAGCCCCGCCATCGTCCGCAGCACGCGCGCGTCCGTGTCCACCAGCACCAGCGTCCCCCCCGCGCATCACCTCGCTCGTTGCCATCTTGTGAATGATTGGCTTGCCGAAAAAATAACTGCCCGCCCCGATCACCGTTATCCTGGGTCCCGCCATGATGTAACCGCTCCTGTCCGTGCCCCCTTGTCAGTTAAGCCCACTTCCCATCGCGCGAGAATCAGTCGATCATCCTACCACAGCCCGAACGCCTCGCCATCACCCAGCCCACCAAACCGCGCCGCCGATCAGACAACTGACCGCGCAACACAGCCCCCGCTTCCGGCGTGCCGCGACCGTCACCGAGCGATCCCTGCCAATCCAATATCTCAGCGTCACCCCACCCGTATCCCCGGCTTCTTCCCGTACTCAATCCCCACCGCCACCCCATCATTCAGGACCGAATGACGCGCCGCCTCCGTCACCAACTCATTCACCCAACTGTTGCCCGGCGTCGCGACAATCCCTTTCGCATCAATCGCCCCGATCGCCGCCTGCTTCGCCGCCAGATCACCCGCCCCCTTCACCCGTAGCGCCGCATGCACGTTCGCCTCGATCGATTCAAACCCATACCCCACCGGCTTCAAGCCGTCCCCGTCCCACGGCACCAGCCGCATGTAATCCGGATTCACATACCTGAAGTGCGCCCCCACCGCATCATCCACGTAACCGTGGCTTACCCCGCGATATTGATCCTGATGCTCGATGATCGTCCCCACGTCATCGCCCTCGCCGAACAGAATCATCCCCTGATGGTTCGTGCCCGCCCCCATGTCCGGATACCCCATCCCATTGACCACGCTCAACAGCGCCCCGTTCTCAAACCGCACCGATCCCGTCGTCCACATGTACCCCTCGTTACCGTTCGGGAACTTCCCCTTCACCCCGTGCACCGACACCTCCGTCGGCTTCAACCCCGTCACGAAATACGTCAGATCCACGTAATGGCAGCCGATGTACGTAAACGGATCCGTGTTCTCACACGTAAACCAATTCTGGAAATTCGAATGCCGGTAATACCACGGCTCGATCAATAGCGCCTGCCCGCAACGGAACGCGCCGAACCGTCCCGCGTGGTACTTCCCCCGCGCCTCCAGGCACCGCCGATCAAATCGCTTGTGATATTCCACCCCGACAAACAGCCCCTTGCCCCGCGCCAGCTCGTCGATCTCCACCGCCTGCTCATACGCCAACACCAGCGGCTTCACCGTCAGCACATGCTGATCGGCCTCCAGCGCCTCACGAATCACCGTGTAGTGAAAATGATCCGGCACCGCCGCGATCACCAGCGACTCGCGCGGCAGCGACGCAATCACTTCCTTATATAGATCCGGATACATCTCGCCCGGATCCGTGTCCAGACTCGGCAGCGCCTCGAAGCCCTGCCCCGGGAACGCCTCTCCATACGCCGGCGACTCGGCCAACTCGCGCAGCGGCGCGCTGTTCAGCGCGCAGATCTTCAGATCCCCAATCATGCCCTGACGCTGAAGGTGATAAACACTCGGAAGAATCTGATCGTGCGTGATCATCCCCCCGCCGATGATGACGACCGGTAACGCCGATGTCGATCCGCTCATGCTCTAGTCCCATGCTCCGCGCGCGTCGGCGCGCCGTGTGATGCCAGTGATTTCATTCGCCGTTCATTCTGCCTGCCGATCGCATCCATCCGCCCGCGGTCACACCGCCGCCCCCGCCAAAGCCACATCCAGCGCCTCGGCAAACACGCTCACGCCGTCACGCAACGCGTCTTCGGTGATGCTCAGCGGCGGATTCAGCTTGATCGATCCGCCGCCCGCGCCCACCGGGGCGAACAGCATCAGCCCGCGCTCCACGGCCGCCCGAACCACCTCAAACGCCAACTCGCCGTCCGGCTCCGTCGTGCCCGGCTTCACGAACTGCATCGCCGCCACCAGTCCCTTACCCCCGACCGGCCCAAGATGATCCGAATGCTTCGCGCGAATCGCGTTGGCCAACTCATGCAGAATCGCCCCCATCTTCTCCGCATTCTCAACCAGCCCTTCCGCTTCGATCACATCCAGATTCGCCAACGCCGCCGCGGCGCACACCGGATTGCCCGTGTGTGTGCTCGTCATCGAGCCAGGCGGGTATTGATCCATAATCGCCGGCCGACCGAACACTGCCGACAGCGGCAGCCCACTGCTGATCCCCTTGCCACAACAAAACAGGTCCGGCACGACGCCGTAATGCTCAAACCCCCAATACTTCCCGCACCGACCGAACCCCGCCTGCACCTCATCGAAGATCAACACCACGTTGTGCTCGTCGCACCATTTCCGCAGCGCTTGCATATACGCCGGCGGCGCGAAACTCGCCCCGCCCCCCTGATACGTCTCACTCATCACCCCAGCCACCTGATCCGGTTTCACCCCCTGCTCCTCCAGCGAGCGAAGAAACACATCGAAACTCACGTCCTTTTGCCGGAACCCATCCGGGAACGGCACCTGCACCATCGCCGGATCGAGATTCACGATCCATTCCTTCAACGCCGGCGCCCCCCCCGCCATCTGCGCCCCCATCGTCCGCCCGTGGAACGCATTGTTGAACGTCACCATCGTGATCTTCTTCTCACCACCGGCCCGCAGCCCGTGTGTCCGCGCAAGCTTGATCGCGCACTCCGTCGTCTCCGATCCCGTCGTCAAAATAAAGACCTTCTTCAGCCCCTCCGGCGCCACCTTCGTCAAACCCTCCACCAAATCCGCCCGCACCTCGCTCGGAAAGCAATAGTTGTGCATCAACCCATGCTCGACCTGATCCAGCACCGCCGCCTTGATCCGCGGATGCGTGTGCCCCGCGTTCGTCACCAGCACGCCCGACGAAAAGTCCAGCCACATGTTCCCCCACCGATCGTGCACCGCCGTGCCTTCCGCTCGATCCCAAACCACCAGCGGCTGACCCGTCATCGACATCGGCTCGTACGTCCGCAACGTCTTCAGAATCGGGATCGACTCCGGCACCGGCAACTGCGTCACGATCTTCCGATACTTCGTGTCAACCGGGGCGACCTCACGCGGCTCCAACTCAAACGAAGGCATATCCAACACTCCTTGTGCATCCAAAACGCCGGTCCGATGGCGACGGCCAACCAGCCGCCGGCCCATCGCGGTCGAGCATTGTACGCCACGAACTTCGCCTTTCAACGATATCCCCCGGTCCCCGCTAAATGCGCGTGGTCCGTCCCGCCGGCCCTGGTCCCCCTGATGATCCCTACCCGATCCGCTCACGACCCCCCATCTGACCCCGCAACACCTCCGGCACCGTGATCGACCCATCCTCGTTCTGATACATCTCCACGAGCGGTATCAAGATCCGCGGGCTCGCCGCAACCGTGTTGTTCAGCGCATGTGCCACGACCGGCTTGCCCGTCTCCGCATCTCGGTACCGCAGGTTCAACCGTCGACACTGATAGTCATACAACCGCGAAGCCGAATGCGTCTCCGCATACGCCCCGCGCGGCCGCCCCTCTCCGTCCACCTCACCCCGTGACGGCATCCACGCCTCAATGTCAATCTGATCCGCGTTCTTCGGCCCCAGATCCGCCGTGCAGCACTGCAGCAACCGATAAGGCAACACCAGTCGCTGCATCAGCGCCTCCACGAACCCGATCATCTTCTGATGCCATGCCCGTGATTCCCCCTCGTCCGCGCGGCAGATCACCACCTGCTCCACCTTGTCGAACTGATGAATCCGAAACAGACCCGCCGTGTCCTTCCCCGCCGCCCCCGCCTCACGCCGGTAACACGTCGACACGCTCGTGTACGTCCGCGGCAGATCCGTCGCATCCAGAATCTCGTCCGCGTGATAACCCATCAGTCCCACCTCCGCCGTCCCCGTCAGCGAAAGCCCGTATCCCTCGCCCGTCGGATTCGCGACCGAATACGCCTGATCTTTCCCATGCGGAAAAAACCCCGTCCCCACCATCATCTCATCACGCACCAGCGTCGGCACGCTGATCGGCGTGAAGCCGTTCTCGTTGATCATGTAGTCAAATGCATACCTCAGAATCGCCTGATGCAACCGCATCCCATCACCGATCAGCACGTAACTCCGCGACCCCGCCATCTTCACCCCGCGCTCGAACTCCACTATCCCCAGCGCCGCCATCAATTCAATGTGCGACTTCGGCTCAAACCCCCGGTTCTCCGCAAATGTCTTGGCCGTATCAAACCCCTCCGGATTCCACCGGCTGATCTCCACGTTGTCATCCGGGGATTCCCCCGCCGGCACGTCCGGGTCGGGCGGACGCGGCACTTCAAGCCACAGCGCATCACGCTCCGGCTCAAACTCCGCCACCAACTGATTCAGTTCGTTCTCACGCGGCTTCAATTCGTTCGGCCGCGCCTGCAGCGCCTTCATTTCCGCCTGCAACTTCGCCTTCTCATCCCCCTCCGCCTTCTTCAATCGACCCGCGATCTGCCCAATGTCCTTGCCGATTCGGTTCTTCTCCGCCGTAATCTGCTCGCGCTCCACCATCGCTTCGCGCAGCTTCGCATCCACCTCCAGCAACCGGTCAATCGTGCCCGGGTCATATTGCTTCGCCGCCGCACCGGCGCGGTAGACATCCGGATTTTCTCTCAAATCACGCAGATCAATCATGACAGTCGCTCCACAGGCGCAGCCTATCGTAAACCACGCTCCGATAATTGGAAAACCTCCCCGCCCACCCCCCGCGCCACCGCAATCCGCCGCGCCGTGCTAGAATATTGCATATGCCCCTGTTGCCGGTGATGCTGGACTTGACCGGACGCACCGTTGTCATCATCGGGGGCGGGCAAGTCGCATTGCGCCGCGCAACATCCATGCTGGACGCCGGAGCAGACATCACCGTGATCGCCCCTCACATCGATCCCAAACTCAATGCCCTGAACCTGCGAACCGAAGCGCGCGCCTACCGGCACGGCGACCTCAACCACGCCGATCTCGTCGTCATCGCCTCAAACAACCCCGACGTCAATCAGGCCGCCGCCCGCGAAGCCGCCGACCGATCCATCCTCATCAACCGAACCGACGCGCCCGATCAGGGCAACGTCATGATCCCCGCCCACCGAACCGACGGCCCCATCACCCTCGCCGTCTACACCGGCACCGGACCCCGCGCCGCCGCCGCCATCCGCGATCAACTGTTCGACGCGTTGGACCCCGACTGCCGACGACTGCTCGAAACCATCGAGCCCTACCGCCGCGAAGCCCGAGACCGCATCCACGATCCCGCACGTCGGAAACATGCGATGGAACGCATGACCGGCGACGACGCCATGCAAACACTCAAATCACAGGGCGCCCGCGCCCTTCAAGACCTGTGCAGGGAGGCATTGGCAGACCATGAAGAAAGGTAGAACCGTCAATGAAATCCCTGCGATTCCGCGCGACGATCGGACTCGCCGCCATCGTCGGCATGATCGGCGGCTATTGTGCTCGACAAGAAGCATGGGCCGCCCTCACCGTCACACTCGTGATCGCCGTTCCCCTACTCGCCCTGATGTGGCGCACGCCGCCCGCGCGCCAGCCC
>NYZD01000157.1 GCA_002685935.1 Planctomycetaceae bacterium
GACCGGCAGTTCACGACCGACGACGCCCGCATCAAACTCAAACGTCTATACCCGAAAGTCGTAGAATGACGCGCCACTAGCTCCTATCAGAACCCGCGCGGGCGTCGACACCCGACCGCTCGACTCCATCATAGCCGCCTGGGCGACTGACCTGCCGTTCGCTATGCTGCGACCAAATCGGAGTGGCGCGCCGCGACCCGCCCAACGAAAATCTGTCCCGGCGAGCAACCCCAATGCCCAAGCCAACCTTCATCAAAGACCCCACCAACCCCATCATCACCCCCGAACCCGGCACGTGGAAACATGACCGCTGCACTTCCGTCACCATCGCCTTCCACAACGACCGCTGCTACTTCTACCACGATGGCGGCATCGGATTCTGGTGGAACGGCGTGCCCGGCTTCAACTGGATCGGCCTGCTCACCTGCGACGCCGACCAGTTCGACGGCAAAACCTTCACCCCCTTCATCGCCAATCCCATCCTCACCCACGGCCGATTCTGCGATATCGACCGCCTCGGCATGATCTCCCCGCGCGTCCACATCATCGACAACCAGTTCTACCTCTACTACTGCGCCGTCTCCTACGAACACTTCGAGCCTGGCAAGGTTCCCACCTGGCGCAAAGCCATCGGCCTCGCTATCTCCGACGACGGCATCAATTTCCAAAAAGTTTCTCGCCAACCCGTCGTCAAATACGAATCTGACACCGCCGCCGGCTGCCCCAAGCTTTACCGCCACGACAACCGCTGGCACATGCTCACCAACGGCGCGCCCATCGACCACTCCGCCGGCTTCCGCATCTACCTGCAGACCTCCGACGACCCGAGATATTTCGACGCCCCCGCCGAATGCGTCTTCGCCCCCGGCCCGCCCGGCTCATGGGACTGCCGCTCGCTCGCCGCACCCGCCTTCTGCTTCGATGAAGACGACGGCTACTACTACATGCTCTACGGCGGATGCGATGAGCAATGGGACTACCCCGCATCCATCGGCCTCGCCCGATCCAACGACCTCCGCCACTGGCAACGCCACCCCGATAACCCCATCATCCACCGCGGCGAACCCGGCGCATGGGACGACGGCGCCATCTGGGTCACCGAATTCATCAAACACCAGCGCAATTACTACGCTTGGTACGAAGGCCGCTCCGCCGGCCGGGACCGCACCGAAGAATACTCCCCCCACGCCACCAAACAGATCGGACTGCTCACCTCAACCGGTCCCCTCTGGTAACCCCGATCGCGTACCGACCCCTCGCCCGACAGCCCCGACACCGCGCTGCTCACCGCACCACAGTTCCCTCTTGATATATGGATGAATACATCCAATAATGATACAGCTGTCGGCTCCGGCAGTTCTTGCGGCGGGGGAAAGTTGAACAACATATCGACGTCCGGTCCGGCTCTCCATTTGACACGAGCCGATGCGTCATGGTTCTCGCAATCCTCACCGTGGGCGATCTCCAAACAAGCCCATCCGCCGCAACCGTGAACTGGGTATCCAACGAAGGGGCCATCATGAACATCAAAAAGACACAACTGGCGTGGATCTGTGTGCTCTGTCTGGCGACACCACTACCGTTAAGCGCAGCCTTCGTCGTCAACGGTCATGGCGCCGTACGCAGCCACAGTAACATCGGAGTGCCCGGCGAATCCGTCGATTTTACGTTCGCCTACGATCTATCGAACTTCGCGAACAACAATGCGACTCCGAATGTGGCGGGCTATGGTGCCATCACGCCGATCCCCATCACCGCAACCGGATCCGTCACGGGACTGTTCACCGGTATCGCCCCGGTCACCCGAGTCGCTGTCTGGGATGATTCAGCCGGTCCGGCCAACGATATATGGCAAATCTACGTGACCGGGACGGCCGCAAGCCTCGTCGCGATAGCCACAAGAAACCCGGCTCATGACCAGTTCAGCGTGCCACTCCCGGATGTCTTCGCCGATGCACACGACATCTTCGTGCCCCGACACGCCGACACCTCGATCTGGACGCCCGATGCCAACGTGGATTTCCTTTCAAGCGACGGCACGCAGATGTTGGCGCTGGGCCATGTCCAATGGGCGATCATCCCCACCCCCGCCGCACTCCCCCTCGCCGCCGGCGCTGTAATGCTCGGCGTGATCCGTCGCAATCGCCGAACACGAACGAATCCCGTCCGCAGACCCAACGGCTAGTTACGACTTAACACAAGCACCCGGCCGTCAACTCGAATGACGGCCCCAGTCCGAATCCCCGCCACCACGGCCAGCCCAATCACTTCCGCGCCCAGCCTCCACCCCATTGTTTCCATGCACCCGCCCCGCGCCTAAACTGTCCCTCCATCACGCACACCCGCCACCCTCGAGCGCCCATGCCGTCCATCCTCATCACCGGAACCAGCGGCTTCCTCGGCACTGCCCTCGCCCGGCGATTGGCCGCCGACCACGAGGTGATCGGCCTGTCCCGCCAACCCGTCGACGTCGCCACCCACAATCGCACCGGCGCATTCCACGCCTTTGAAGACCTGCGCGCCCTTGACGAATTCAACATTGACACCGCCATCCACCTCGCCGCTACCGTCGGCGGATGCTCCGAAGAGGACGCCATCGCTGTCAACGTCGCCGGCACGCGCCGCCTGATGCGCTACCTGCTCGATCGCGGCGTGCGTAAATTCGTGATGGCCAGTTCCATCTGCGCTTACGGCGGCCTCACGACCCATAACCCGCCCTTCATCCCCCGCCAACTGCCCATGCGCCCCACCGATCGCTACCTCGGCCACGATGCCTACGGCCTGTCCAAGTGGCTCATGGAGGAACTCGTCCGCGACTTTTCCCGCGCCTGCGCCGACGCCGACTTCGCCAACGTTCGCATCGGCGCCGTCTTCGACGAGCGCGACGCCTTTCCCAGCCCACCGACCATCGACGAGATCCCCACGTGGGCATTCGTCGCGTTGGGCCGAGTCGCGCTCACCGACGTGATCGACGGCCTCACCACATTCGCCACCGCCCCGCATCGCCCCGGCGAGCGCACCGTCAATCTCGTCGGCCCCGACATTGCTGCCCACGACCCCACCGTCGTCACCGTCCAGGCCTTCCTCAAGAAATGCGACGCCGACCTCGACCTCTCCTATTACCAGCAGCCCGGCCGCGAATACGCGTCGCTCTACAGCATGGACGAAACGCAGCGCGACTTCGGCTTCGTGCCGCGCATCAGCGTCCGGCCCAAACAACATGAGCCCGTTGATCGGTGACTCGATCTGCGACGTCACGTCGCTCGCATCGTCTTGTCCAGGAGCGCCGGATGAATCAAACCACGATGAAAGCACTGGCCGTCACCGAACTCTCCCGCCGCGCCGAACTGATCGACAGGCCCATCCCCCGTATCGCCGACGATCAGGTGCTCATCCGCGTCCACTACTCTGGCGTCAGCATCGGGACCGAAATGTGGAACGCTCACGGCCGACGCAAAGACTACGGCGACGTCCCCTTTGTCAACGGCTATCAGGTCACCGGCGAGATCGAATCACTCGGCAACAACGTCGATGGTTTCAACGTCGGCGACCTTGTCGCCTGCTTCGTCAGCGGCGCCCATGCCCAATACGCCGTCGGCCGCACCGAGTATCTGCACAAACTAGCCGACCCCGCCATCGCCAAAACCGCGTCACTGTTCGTCCCGCCCGCTGTTGCCGCCAACGGACTCAACATGACCGGCCTCAACTGCGGCGACGCCGTCCTCATCATCGGACAGGGACTCATCGGCCAGGCCGCCGCCCAGTTGTGCCGCCTGCGCGGGGCCCACGTGCTCGCCTCCGACATCCAACCCGATCGTCTTGAACT
Organism: Planctomycetaceae bacterium; assembly: GCA_002685935.1. Taxonomy (GTDB): domain Bacteria; phylum Planctomycetota; class Phycisphaerae; order Phycisphaerales; family Zrk34. Next base: position 3,827 of record NYZD01000157.1, read on the forward strand.
CTCGCGCCAATACTGTGCCGACGATGTCATCGACGCACGCTCCGCGCCCACTTGTGAGCAACTCAAGCAGCGTGACATCGGCCGCATCGACATGGTCATCGAGTCCACCGGCTTCGAGCCCCTCATCGACGAAGCCATGCAGTGCTGCAGCCCCGGCAGCAAGCTCATGTTCCTCGGCTTTGCCCCCGACAAACCCGCATTCACCTACGCCGTACCCCACACCAAGCAAATCCAGGCCTACTTCCCCTGCTTCATCGGCTCCCACGCCTCGCGTCAGGGCGTCTTCCGACTGCTCGCCGCCGGCAAGCTCGACATCGATCCTCTCTGATCACCCACCTCACCCCGTGGCGCCAGGCCGACACCATCTACAACCAACTGTTCACCGACAAGCGGGACCAGTTCAACGGCATCGTCTTCGACTGGCGCGCCTGATCAGGATGCCTGTTCATGGATTGGTCCACCGAAATCGATTACTACTGCGAGCGCAGCGGCCCCGGCCTCTGGGATGAGCCGCTCAACGCCTCAACCAACATCACATTTCTCATCGCCGCCGCCGTCGCCGTACCCGTCGTCCGAAAGATCACCACCGACCTCTCCGCGAGCCGTCTGCCCACACTCGAAGATCCCGATCCCGACCCGCCGCCACTCACCGTGCTCCAGATCATCGAGTTCTGGTACCTCCCCGTCGGCCTCGTCGCCATCGGCGCGTGCAGCTTCCTGTTCCACACCTTCGCCAATCGACTCACTATGCGCCTCGACATTATCAGCGTCCTGCTGTTCGTCTTCGTCTATCTCTCTCTTTTTCTCCGCCACGTCGCCGGCTGGTCCCGTTCCGCCGTCCGAGCCTGGATCATCATGTTGATCTTTGCCACCGCGGCCGCGCAGGGACTGTACCCGTCGCGGATCAGCAACTTCGCCCCCATGGCCGTCAGCGTCGCCCTGCTCGGATGGATCGCATGGCTACTCGACCACCGTGCCGTTGCCAGACGTCTTTGGATCGCCACCGCCCTTTTCATCCTCTCGCTCACCGCATCCGTCAACGACAACGCCTTCTGCGACATCTGGCCCTTCGGCATCCACTTCATCTGGCACATTCTCAACAGCGTTGTCCTCGCCCTCGTCGTGATCGCCCTCGGCCAAGCTCTCGATCCACTGGAATCTCACCAGCCCATCGACGATAACTGACCCCCACAAGCCCAAAGGATCTGCATGCAAGCCTACCGACTCGAATCCCACACCGGCCTCGACGCCCTCCGCCGCGTCGACCTTCCCGACCCCACCCTCGCCCCCGATGAAATCCTCGTCCGCGTCCGCGCCAACGCCATCAACTACCGCGACCTGTCCATGCCCCTCGGCGGATACCCGCGCAACGACAAGATCCCCCTCATCCCCCTCTCCGACGCCGCCGGCGAAGTCATCGACGTCGGCTCAGACGTCACCGAGTTCAAGCCCGGCGATCGCGTCGCCAACTGCTTCTTTCGCGATTGGATCGACGGCGACATCAATGAACAACAAATGCACACCGCGCACGGCGGCGGCATCGACGGCGTCCTTGCACAATTCATTGGCCTCAAACAACACGCCGCCGTCCACATCCCCGCGCACCTCTCGTTCCAACAAGCCGCCACCCTCCCCTGCGCCGCTGTCACCGCATGGCAGGCCCTCACCGCCGCCGACCTCAACCCCGATCAGACCATCCTCACTCTTGGGACCGGTGGCGTCTCGATCTTCGCCCTCCAACTCGCCAAAACCGCCGGCGCCCGCGTCATCATCACCTCATCCAGCGATGAAAAACTCGACCGCGCCCGCGCCCTCGGCGCCGATCTCACCATCAACTACAAAACCCATCCCGACTGGGAAACCGAGGTCCGCAAACTCACCGACGGCATCGGTGTCGACAACGTCGTCGAACTTGGCGGCGTCGGCACCCTCGAAAAATCTCTCGCCGCCGCCAAAGTCAGCGGCACCGTCAGCCTCATCGGCATCCTCGCCCGCGGCGAAAATCCCTCGCCCCTCCCCGTCCTGTTCAACCGTCTCACCGTCCGCGGCATCTACGTTGGCAGCCGCGCCATGTTCCAGCAACTCAACCGCACGCTCGAGACCCACCAGATCCAGCCCGTCATCGATCAGTGCATCCCCTTCGCCGACGCGCCCCGCGCCTACGACCTCCTCCAAAGCGCCAAACACTTCGGCAAGATCGTCATCAAACACGACTGATCGAATTCACGCCCCATCGCCCGCCCGCCGCGCCATCAAAGCGGGCACGTCAACCCGCCATCCACCGTCAGCGTCTCACCCGTGATCCACGACCCATCGTCCGACGCCAGGAATACCACCGCCCGACCGATATCCCGCGGCGTCCCAAACCGCGGAAGCGGGTGACGTTCCCGGAACGTATCAATCTGCTCCGGCGTCAGGTAATCCTGGATCGCCGTTTCCACGAATCCCGGACGAATCGTGTTCACCGTCACGCTGTCTTTAGCCAACTCCATCGCCGAATCCCGCGCCAGATTGTCCAGACCCGCCTTCGCCGCCGTGTAAACCGGACTGCACCCGCCGCGCGTCGCCCACACTGAAGTGATGTGAATGATCCGCCCCTGATCTGATCGCTTCAGATGCGGCGCTGCGAACTTCGTGCCCACGAACGCCGCCCGCAGCAACACCGCCATCCCATGATCCCAGTCATCAATCGTCAGCGACTGGCTCGTCCCACTCATCGCCATCCCCGCGTTGCTCACCAGAATGTCCAGCCCTCCGAATCGTTCCACCGCCGCCGCGATCATCGCCTCAACCTGACCCGCGTCCGCCACATCCGTCTGCACGTACATCGCCTCGCCCCCGTCCGCGTTGATCTGCTCCGCCGTCGGCGCCCGCGGCTCCGTCTCGTAATACTTACCCACCCGCGCCGCCTCTCGAATATCCGCCACCACCACCCGCGCTCCCTCGCCCGCTAACTCCAGCGCAATCCCCCGCCCGATCCCCGAACTTCCGCCCGTCACAATCGCCACTCGATCCTTCAATCGCATCAGCTCATCTCCAATGCAGTCCACAATCAGTCGCCGCCATCACGATAACGTCTCGCCGCCCGCCTGCCCACGCCTCATAGCTCATGCCGGCCCCGCCACGCCAGCGCCGCGAACAAACCCCGACACTGGCAACGCACGCCCATCCACCGCATCATACCCGCCGTGAACATGCGCCAGATCAACCTTCGCGCCTTTCAACGACAGCCTGTCCCCCAGGTGCTGTTCCAGCCGCGCATCGAGCCGTGGTTCGCGTGGCACGAGACCTTCGGATCACTGCCCGAGTCGTGTTGCGGCATGAACATCGCCCAGGTGTACGACGATCTGAACGTTTCACGCCGATACTTCGCACACTTCAGTGGACTCGAAGAGCCCGTCGGCCTGCGCCACGCGCCATGCATCCAAAAATCCGAGCAACGCGACGGGAACGACAAGATCACCATCTTCCAGACCCCGCGCGGTCGACTCATCGAGAAACGCACCATGACCGTCGATCGAATCTGGCGCAAAGTGCAATTTGCCGTCAAGACGCACGACGACCTCGATGCGCTCGAGTGTCTCTACGACAACACCACCGCATGGTTCGACGAACCCGGATTCCGAATCGGGCAGCAATACCTCGGCGATCGCGGCGTCCCCCAGTTCTGGATTCACGCCAGCCCCTACGAGACGATCACCCAGGACTGGATGAGCTTCGAGGACTTCATGTACGCCATGATCGACATCCCTCAGCGCATGCAGCGCGTCATGGACACCATCGACCGTGCCTATGACGCGATGTTCACGCAGCTCGTGTCGTGCGATGGCCTTGAGATCGTCAACTTCCCCGAGAACATCCACGTCGACCGCGTCCCGCCCGAGTACTTCGAGCGCTACCTCCTGCC
>NYZD01000158.1 GCA_002685935.1 Planctomycetaceae bacterium
CCCTCCGCGAAGGCGCTTGGGGCGTCCGTGCCCTCCAGGACTATTTCCCCGTCTTCTGCACCGGCGAGATCACCGACCCCGCCTCCGTCAACTGATCCCGCCCCCGTTCTTACCGCCCATCACGTCGTCCACCCCGTGACCGCTCACGCTCGATCCCCAACGTCTCATAACGCGCCGAATCTGCCCCAACACCCGCACAAACGTCATTTTCATTGTGATCTTCATCACATTCTCAATTAACCACCCCCACCATCCCGCCGATACCTATCTTGACCCGGCCGTCAGTTCCAGTGGAGACGGAGGATTTCTTTGGAGAAAGGTATTTAGTCCATGTCACGGGAAAAAGATGTACTCACAACCGGCGAAGTGGCTCGTATCTGTAACGTCGCGCCCCGCACCGTCAGCAAATGGTTCGACTCCGGTCAACTGCGCGGCTACCGCATCCCCGGATCGAAGGATCGGCGTATCCCCCTCAACGCCCTCATCCGGTTCATGAAGCAGCACAACATCCCCATGGACGGACTCCAGTCCGGCCGCACCCGTGTGCTCATCGTCGACGATGAACCCGAAGTCGTCGACGCCCTCGAAAAAGTCCTCGCCGAGCAGGCCAACTACGAGGTCCACGTCACCCGCACCGGCTTCTCCGCCGGTGTCGAGTGCGAAAAGTTCAGACCCCACGTCCTGCTCCTCGACATCCACCTCACCGATGTCGACGGCATCGAGGTCTGCCACAACCTCTGCGAAAACCCGGACCTCCAGATGACCAAAGTCATCGCCATGTCCGGAAAACTCACCGATGGCCAGGCCCATCAACTCCTGCAAAAGGGGTTCGATGGCTACCTCAAAAAGCCGTTCCATATCCGACAGGTCATCGAAGCCATCGAAGACGCCACCGCCGTCGTCTATTGACGCTCACGACGGCGCGCAAAGAGCAGTTCACGCCCGAGGGTAGGTGACGCTCACGCGTCACAGGGGTCGCACGCATGGATGGGTGCGGCAAGGGCGCGCCCAGGGATGGGAACCACGTCGGGGCAAACACAGGACGTAACAGCGCCCAACGGGCCGCGCGGGTGGTACACACGCGGCCTTTTTCTTCGCGCCCCCAAACAACCCCTCAATCCTTCGCACAATCATCCGATCCCTCCGCCTCCGCCGATCCCTCTGACGATTCTCCCTCCGCCTCCCTCGCTTCCCGGTGTACCTTCATGTATTCCCGCAGAATGTCCGGGTCCATCTCACGCAGGAACTCCCCCACCGCCTTCGGTGACCCCCACCCGTGCTTGCCCATGATCCCGTGCTTGCCCATGATCGGGGACCCCCGCCCGAATAGCGACCCCATCACCGTCCCGAAAAACGCCGCCGTCAGCGCAATCGCCCCGCCAAACAAAATCGCAAGGATGATGATCGTCGTCACCACCGCCGCGTGCAGTTCGCCGCCGTGCACCAGCACGATCCACGGCACCCCGATCGCGATCCCCGCTCCCGATAGCGCACCGATCACCCCCGTCATGCTCCCGCCGCGCCGGCGGCGATCAATGTGTCTGTGGCCCTTCATCGTGACCTCCTGACTTCGTTGATGGATCTTCATCGTCCGCGTCGCGCTTCAGCACCCCGCGCAAGGTCTCCCGCGCATACCGGCACCGACTCGCCACCGTATTCATCGATACATTCAACTCCACGCCGATCTGTCGAAACGTCATCCCCAGCCAGTACCGCATCCGAAGCACCGTCTGCTGCGCCGCCGGCAGATCGCCGATCGCCCGCTCCAGCGTCAACGGATCGATCTCGTCCCACGGGTCCGCGCTCTCCCGGTCCGCGATCGCCGCCGTTTCATCAAGCCGACCCATCCGCCGTTGCCGCGCCCGATGACGCAGCGCGTTCAGTCGCACCGCCCGATACAGATATCGCTCCTGCTCGCCGATCCGCCCCGCCGCCGCCGCCCGCCACACCGCCAGCGCCGTCTGCTGCACCACGTCCTCAGCGTCCGCCTCGTCCTTCAGGATCCGCCCCCGCCATCCGCACCAGCTTCGCCCGGTGCGCCGCCAGCATCGCTTCAAAGCCGCGGCACGTCGGATCCGGTTCAGATGCGGTCATCAAGTTTGGCCGTTCTATATAGATGGATCCCGTCGACGACGATCTTGTCTACCCATCGCCCACGAAGATGAATTTATTTCGTTCCCGCTGCCTCGTGCGCCGTTCACTCGGCCTCACCCCGCAGCGCAATCTCGTCGCCCGCCGCATACCCCGCACGCTTGCTCCACATGCGCCAATTCACTATGGTACCGGACTAATTTTGCGTTGATGGTCCAGTTTCCAAGACGGGTCCCGGCCCCAGACCAACGCCCACCACCCGTCCTCCCCAAGCCCCTGCCCAGGAGTTGACCGGCTATGAAGCTCAGGATGACAACCGCGTCATTAACGATTCTGGCGACACTGTTTATCGTCATGCTCGCCCTGCCCGCCGTCGCACAGGACGGCTCCGGCGGCGACGGGCCCGTCGCCGCCTCACTCCCCGTCGCCTACTGGCTCGCACCTATCGGCGCCCTCCTCGCCCTCGTCATGGCCTTCGTGTTCTACAAGGGATTCATGACCACCTCCGAAGGCGATGACAACATGATCCGCATCGCCCAGGCCGTCCGCGACGGCGCCTACGCCTACCTCGGCCGACAGGCCAAGGTCGTCTACGCCGTCGTCGCCGTCCTCGCGATCATCCTCCTGGCCATGGGTTTCACCGGCCTTCAGACCAAACTCACCTGGCTCGGCGTCGTCGTCGCCTCGCTGCTCTCGGGCCTCTGCGGCTACCTCGGCATGAAGACCGCCACCAACGCCTCGGCCCGCACCGCGCACGCCGCCAAGCAATCACTCAACGACGGCCTCAAGGTCGCCTTCCGTGCCGGCGCCGTCATGGGCCTCTGCGTCACCGGCTTCGCCCTGCTCGATATCAGCATCTGGTTCCTCATCCTCAGCAGCATCGGCGACTTCACCCCCGTCCAACTCACCACCATCACCCTCAGCTTCGCCATGGGCGCATCACTGCAAGCCCTGTTTGCCCGCGTCGGCGGCGGCATCTACACCAAAGCCGCCGACGTCGGCGCCGACCTCGTCGGCAAAGTCGAAGCCGGCATCCCCGAAGATGATGCCCGCAACCCCGCCACCATCGCCGACAACGTCGGTGATAACGTCGGCGACGTCGCCGGCATGGGCGCCGACCTCTACGAGTCCTACTACGGCTCCATCCTCGCCGCCATGGCCCTCGCCGCCGCCGCGTCCATCGGCCTGGGGATCACCGACCTCTCCCAGCAACTCGCCATGGTCATCACCCCCCCCGCCCTCGCCGGCCTGGGCATCATCGCCTCCATCATCGCCATCTTCCTGGTCCGCACCAAGGAAAACGCCTCCTTCGCCCAACTCCTCAAAAGCCTCCACTTCGGCGTCTGGGCCAGTTCCGCCATCATCGTCGCCGGCTCCGCCGCCCTCCTGTGGGCCCTGCTCAAAGATGTCACCGACGTCTCCTGGATCGGCCTCTGGGGCGCGATCGTCGCCGGACTCGTCGCCGGCCTCGTCATCGCCTGGGGCACCGAACACTACACCTCCTACGAGCACAAGCCCACCAAACGCATCAGTGAACAGGCCAAGATGGGGCCCGCCACCGTCATCATCTCCGGCATCGCCGAAGGCATGGTCTCCACCTGGATCCCCCTGATCACCATCGTCGTCGCCATCCTCTGCGCCTTTAACTTCGCACAGGCCGGCACCGACGGCAGTTTCCTCATGGGGGTGTTCGGCGTCGGCATCGCCGCCGTCGGCATGCTCTCCACCCTCGGCATCACCCTCGCCACCGACGCCTACGGACCCATCGCCGACAACGCCGGCGGCAACGCCGAAATGACCCACCAACCCCCCGAGGTCCGCGAACGCACCGACATGCTCGACTCCCTCGGCAACACCACCGCCGCCACCGGCAAAGGCTTCGCCATCGGCTCCGCCGCACTCACCGCCCTCGCACTCCTCGCCGCCTACGTCACCACCGTCAAAACCAACCTCGCCGATAAGGTGATCGACAAACACCAGGACGTGCAATTCGTCGCGCCCGGCGTCGCCTACAGCGATCATGGACTTTTCCTCATCCATACCGGACCCGACCGCGACGCCGGTCTGATCGCCACCGCCTCAGGCAATCGACGTCAGATCGAAGATCTGCTCACCACCGAAGGCGCCGTCGGCACCTTCCCCGCTCAGCAGAGCGATGGCACCTTTGAAGCATCCGTCTGGCATGCCAGCCTGGGAGACGATCAGGCCAATGACGCCATCGAATTCGAAATCGTGCCCATCTCGACCGCCTCCCTGCCCCAGATCATGGCCCACTACAACGTCTCCCTCATGAACCCCAACGTCCTCGGCGGACTGTTCATCGGCGTCATGATGGTCTTCGTGTTCTGCTCCATGACCATGAACGCCGTCGGTCGCACCGCCTTCGCCATGATCGACGAATGCCGCCGACAGTTCGGCATCATGAAAGATCAATTCAAGAAAAACGGCATGTCTGACGAAGACGTTGCCGACCCCATGACCTGGCCCTTCGAAGTCGAAGCAGACGGACACACCTACCCCGACTACGCCAACTGCGTCAACATCTCCACCGGCGGCGCGCTCAAGGAAATGGTCATCCCCTCACTCATGGCCGTCGTCATCCCCATCGCCGTCGGCCTCATCCTCGGCGTGGCCGGCGTCATGGGACTCCTCGCCGGGGCCCTCGTCTGCGGCTTCGCCGTCGCCATCTTCATGGCCAACGCCGGCGGCGCCTGGGACAACGCCAAGAAATACATCGAAACCGGCGCACACGGAGGCAAGGGCTCCGATGCCCACAAGGCTGGCGTCGTCGGTGACACCGTCGGCGATCCCTTCAAGGACACCTCCGGACCCTCCCTCAACATCCTCATCAAACTCGTCTCCGTCGTCTCCGTCGTCTTCGCCGGACTCATCGTCAAATTCGGCGGCTGGATCATGTAAACCGCCATCAGACGACACACCACACCCCGTCAACCCAACAGGCGACTCCCGCCAGTCGCCTGTTTCATTCCACTCAGAACCGCATCCAAACGCCGCGCCTCCGCCCCGCTCCCCTCTCCCCCCAGCTCCCGCCCGTCGATCCACCGTCGCCAGGCCAATGACCCCCGGTATACTGGCTGGCTGATCCCTCGACATGGCTCCGGTCGCGGATCATCCAGGAGAGTCCTGTGTCCAACCCATCAATCACCGTGCGCCGGGAACTCTATGCCCCCGCCCCCGACGACCAGACCAGCGAAGGGCGCAGCCAGTGCTACGTCAACGGCGACGGACTGCGCCGCGTCGAACACCGCACCCTCCAACGCGAATCCGACTGGACCAACGCCCGCTTCACACGCCGCTCCGACGACAACGGCCGCACCTGGGACCAGTGGCAGGATGTCCACGACCAATCCGCCGAAACCAAAGGTGATGATGAGATCTACACCCACCAGGGCGCCGAGACCTTCAACCCCCACCACAACCATTTCGTCTCCGTCTCCATGCGCCGCATCTTCTTCGGCGGACACCACAAAGCCTACGAAGCCATGTGGGGACGCGGCGAGGCCCAATACGTCGACCACAGCATGCTCACCGTGCGCCCCGACCGCGCCGAACAGTGCGCCGGGCAACTCATCAAATACGAACCAGGCGCCGATTACGATCCGCAAAACTGGCGCGACCCCAACTACATCGACAACAACCGCGCCTATTTCGGCGGCGCCGTCGACGTCCTCGACAACGGCGACATCCTCTTCACCATCGCCGCCGCCGTCCGCGCCTGCTGTCGCATCCGAGGCCTCGACATCCACGACATCTTCCCATCCTGCCCCGACATCATGTGCGGCATGATCGTCGTCCGCGGCTCCTTCAACCCCGCACGCGGCAACTACGACCTCACCTTCTCTCGCCCCATCGTCATCAGCGACCTCAAGTCCTCACGCGGCGTCTGCGAACCGGCAGCCATCCGCCTGCCCTCCGGCCGCATCCTCGCCGTCTTCCGCGGCTCCAACGTCATCAGCGAAAACTGGAACACCCGCATCCTCCCCGGCACGCCCGCCCACAAATGGTTCTGCTACTCCGATGACGGCGGCGAAACCTTCACCGATCCCGTCCCCTGGCACTTCGACGATGCCGACGTCTTCTACTCCCCCGCCACCATCTCCGCCCTCCTGCGAAGCGAAAAAAATCAGAACCTCTACTGGATCGGAAACATCACCGACCACACCGCCTACGGCAACGGACCCCGCTACCCGTTGCTCATCGCACAACTCAACGACCACGGCCTGCTGATCAAGGACACCCTGACCGTCATCGACAAACGCGAGCCCCAGGACAGCCCCGAGCTTCAGCTATCCAACTTCGCCATCCTCCAGGATCGCCCCACCGGACTCATCGAACTCTACCTCTCAAAACTCGGACAACGCCCCAACCACCTCTGGCACGCCGACTGTTACCGCTATCTCATCGACCTGCCGTGATCGGCCGCGATGCCGCAGCGCGCCGCCGAACAGGCCGCCGTGCTCTGAATCCGATTCATCATCGTCCCGTCGCCAACACCTTGGGCCCGCATCGACAGACCACCAGGACCATCAACGTCACACCAGACCCCTCCCGCCTCAGGAGCACGCCATGCCCGGTTCCCTCAACGACATCCTGCCTGAACCCATCAGTGAAGCCAACGAGCGCGTCATTCTCGACCTGCTCAAAAGAAAGATGAAAGGAGCCGCCGGACTTGGCGTGCAGCTATTGCACGCGATGGAGCAGAGATTCGGCCCCGAGGCGCGCCAGGTCGTCCGCGATATGGCCGACGATCGCCGGTCAACCCCGCGCCCAGACCCGGGACAGCCCGCCGCCGACCTCCATGAGTTCTGTGCCCGCCTCGATCGCGGATGCGTCGGTTCCCACCAATGGCAGCGCGTCAGCGACCAACCCAACCGCATCGCCTATGAATTCACACGTTGCATGTGGGCGGAGATTTATCGTGAACTCGATGAGCCTCTGCTGGGTTACGTCATATGCGCCGGCGACGAACCCGCCGTCAAATCGCACAACCCCGCCCTCGCCTTCAAAAGAACAAAGGTGCTGATGAACGGCGACGAGCTGTGCGATCACGTCTTCTACGTCGACGAATCATGACGCCACTCGGGTCGAGTAACGCCGCCCCTCAAGGAATCCCCTCACCCCCCGCTCGACCGATCCTCGATCGGCGGATGATCCTCATCCGTGTCATCAATCGGCTTGCCATCCGGAAACTCCACCGCGCCCGGCCGACCCGCACGCCACGGCTGCTGCGCGATGATCCGATGCGCCGCCGTCACCCCCACCTCCTGCGCCGACGCATCCGTCTGCGCCTGTGGCAAACGTCCCGGCGTGTGCATCGCGTGCTTGTCCTCCTGGAACAGATGAATCGTCTGCGTCGGGAACGCGAAATTCACCTCCAACTGATCCGCCAGCCGCACGATGTCGATGAACAGCCGCTCCCGCTCCCGCAGCTCCGTCGACCAGTCCGGCACCTCGAAAAACACGTACAACAGAATGTTCAACGACGAATCCGCAAAGTCATTCAAGTAAACCTGAAAATAATCCTTCCGCGAATACGGATGATGACGCACCAGCTCACGAATCCCCTCCGTGAACGCAATGATCCGGTCCGGCGGCGTATCATATTGCACACCCACGTAAGTCTTCCATCGCCGATACCGCCGTGACCCGTAATTATCCACCACCGCCCGGACCAGCGTCGCATTCGGCACGCTCATCAACGAATTGTAAAACGTCCGCACCCGCGTCGATCGAAATCCAATCTCCTCCACAATCCCTTCCGTCTCACCAATCACCACCCAGTCGCCCACGTGGAACGGCCGGTCCAGCACCACCGCCACCGACCCGAAGAAATTCTCGATCGTGTCCTTCGCCGCCAGACCGAACGCCAAACCCCCGATACCCAGCCCCGCCAGCAGCGGCGCGATCTCTACGTTCATCGCCGCCGCGCCGTAGATCACCCCGAGCACGACAATGAACACCTTCACCGTCTTGCGAAACAGCGGCACCAGCACGTCGTCGACCTTCGTTTCCGTCTTCGCCGCCTTCGCCATCAACACCGTGCTGATCGAATCCACCACCCCCCAACCCGCCCACACGCACGCCAGCACCGAGATCAGTCGCACCGCCACCGACAAAATGCTCTCCGCCGCGCCCTCCAATTGAAGCGACGGCAGCAGCCAAAGCCAGAACAGCGCCGCCGCCACCAACCCCAGCGGTCGCACCACCCGCGCCGCCTGTGGCTTATCCGTCTCCGCACCCGCCCGGCGCGTCAGCCGCTGAAGAATCACCCGCAGCCACAGCCGCACCAACATGTCCAGCGCCAGACCCACCAGGATCAATGCGAACAGCCCGATCCACTGGCGGTAAGTCAGTGAGAACGCGCTGCCCTCCGGGAGCTGGTCAAGGATGTCCTGGAACACCGAAGGAAGTTTCACCGGCGCGTCGGGCTCTTCGTCCTTGGCGCCGGCCGCGCCGCCTTCGCCGTTCAGCGCATTAGGGTCGTCAGTCGTCGGTGTGCCGGACGATTCACCCGCGCCGCCCGTTCCGGCGTCCTGCCCCCACGCCGGTTCGCCGGAAATCAAAAACAAGCACGAAACAACCACGATCCAAAATGTGACGACGCGCTTCATGCAAAACATGTTACCCACCCAGCCGTCCGGATTAAAACCCCATCACGGGTCCCCTTGGCTCAGCCTACTTCGCTCAGTCCCGATGCGCCACCGCCGCGCTCCCATCCTCCGCCGATTCATACGCCTCCAGCGTCACCCGCGTCGCGCCAAACGCATCGCCCTTCGACAGATCCCCCTGCTTCCCGGCGCACAGTTCCTCCAGCAACCGTCGCTCCCACGCGTGCGCATCTTCCCCCACCGGCTCGATGTCCTCCACCCGCTCCCCCGTCCAGATCCGCGCCGACACCTCATCCCCCAGTCGCAGCTCGATCTTCCCCGCCGTCCCCTGGAACCAGAACCGCGTGTCACCAAAATGTTCGATCGAGTCCGGATTCAACCAGTCCACCTCATAATGACCCAGCGACCCGTCATCAAATCGCACCTGCGCCTGACCGAAATCCTGAAATTCTTCCCGCTCCGGCTGACTCACATTCGTGTGCATCCCCGTCACCGTCACCGGCTTGCCCTCCGCGAACCAGCACACAATGTCCGCATGATGAGAACCAATATCGATCAGAATCCCCCCGTTCCGCTTCGTCCAGTGCCACGCCGGCCGAATCCCCGCCAGCATCTTGTGAGGCCCGCACGCCATCGTCCGCACCAGCTTCCCGATTCGACCCCCCGCCACCGCCGCCCGCGCCGCCCGCACCAGCGGATCACCACGGTACGACAACCCCACGCTCAGAGGCGTCGCCCAACGCGCCGCCGCCGCCATCACCTGATCCAATCCCGCATGCGTCACCGCCATCGGTTTGTCCACCCACGTCGGCACCCCCGCCTCCAGCAATCGGCAAATCAAATCCGGACGCTCGTCAGGCACCGGCGCCGCGATCGCCAGGCTCGGACCGCACCCCAGCGCCTCGTCCAGCGACCCCATCCCCGGCGCACCAAGCTTCTCACACGCGATCGCCAGCCGATCCGCATCGCTATCCCAGATGCCCACGATCTCCGCGTCGTCCATCTCGTTGACGATCCCCGCCGGACTGAACACGTGCCCGTGCGCCGTGCCCAACACCACAACCTTGTGTTTTGCGCTCATGACTCACACCTCGTCGATCAGTTTCAGTAAGTCCATCGGATGTTTGATCACCTGCCCCGCCCCGTGCTCCACCAACTCCGCCCGATCCCGAAACCCCCACGCCACGCCCACCGCCGCCATCCCCGCCGCCGTCGCCGTCTGCATATCCGTCTTTGAATCACCCACGAAAACCACGCGCTGCCGCGCCACACCCAACGCCCCCGCGATCGCCAGCGCCCCGTCCGGCGCCGGCTTCCGCGCCACCTCCGCCGTCTCCCCCCGCACCGCCGCGAACGTCCACTTCCCCATCAGCCGCTCGACCATCCGCCCCGTCGCCGCGTCAGGCTTGTTCGACAGCACCGCCATCGCCACCCCCCGCTCCGTCAATCCGTCCAGCAAATCCGCCACCCCGTCATACAAGTCCGTCTGATCGAAACAATGCGCCGCATACCGCTCCCGGTACAACGCCAGTAGCTCATCAACCCGATGCCGCTCATCCGTCGGCAGCGCCCGCTCCGCGAACGTGCCCACACCCTCACCGATAAACATGCGGCACGCATCCGCCGTGTGCGTCGGCATCCCCAACTCACCCAGCGCCCAGTTCATCGCCCCCGCCAGATCCGCCAGCGTGTCGCCCAGCGTCCCGTCCAGATCGAAAATCACCGCCCCGCAGTCCATACATCACACCCCGCAAAACGTCCGCACCAACTTCACTCGCGGCCGATCCTACCGCACCCGCCCCATTTCGTCAGTGACCCGGCAAAAGATTTGTAAACCGTCCGTCCCATCCGGTCGATAATACCTATAGCAAGCCGAACCGTCGGCGAGCTTCCCATCCCCATTGGCCACCAAAACACTTCGTCGTACCCGTGGTCATATGCGAGTCATCACGACCCTCAAGTTCCGTCGCCCCGCGCGCAGCGCTGGCCGTTGCCCCCCCAGGCGCCTACCGTATGATTCCTTCGTCGCACACCGCGGCCCCGAAACCGGACCTCCACCCCGTGTCCCAACCCAAACCGATCATCGGCCTCGCCGGCGGCATCGGCTCCGGCAAATCGCTCGTCGCCAGACAACTCGCCGGCCTCGGCGCCGCCGTCGTCGACGCCGACCACATCGCCAGACAGGCCCTCGACCAACCCGACGTCATCCGGCAGCTCACCGACTGGTGGGGAACCCAGATCCTCACCCCCGACCGCAAAATCGACCGAAAAAAAATCGCCGATCTCGTCTTCGCCGATCCCGACCAGCGCCGGCGCCTCGAGTCCCTCATCCACCCCATCGTCGCCGAGCATCGCCACCGGATCGTCGACCAGGCCCAGGCCGATTCCGCCGTAAAAGCCGTCATTATCGACGCCCCCCTCCTGTTTGAGGCCGGCCTGGACGCCATCTGTGACGCCGTCATTTTCGTCCATGCCGACCGCGAAATCCGCCTCCGGCGGGTCGCCCAGGAACGCCGCTGGGACGCCCAGGAACTCGATCGGCGAGAAATTTCCCAAATGGGACTGGACTTTAAGCGACAACAAGCGCATCATGTGGTGGATAACGACTCCGACGAGTCGAACTGTCTTGCTCAAGTCCGCGACGTCTTCTCCCGGATTTTAAGCCGCGTCAGCACCCCCCGCAGTCAAAATGGCTTGAGCGGTACCGGATGAACCGGGCCAAAGGACCAAAGCCAATTTCAGGTCCGGGGCTGGCGCCACGAACGTGCCCCTTCCCAGTTTCATTTTCCGATTCCCCGCTTTTCCCCTCTGACTCAGCCAATTCCAGAAATTAACGACCGCATCGTCGAACCAAGGAGTTCGCACCAAGATGGCTAAGACCACCACCACCAAGAAACCCAAAAAGGCCGCCAGCGGCAACACCGCCAAGCGCTCTAAATCCACCGCCGCCAAAAAGGCCCACGAGCAGAGCCCCGAAGACGCCGTCGACGAAGCCCTGCTGGCCGCGGCGCTCGAGGAAGAAGACGAGCAGCAGGCCCCGCCCGCGAAAACCGTCACCACCGCCGACGTCTCCCAGGAACAAGTCGACGACTACGACTTCGATACCCAGGAGAAATACGAGGCCGTCAAGAAAGGCGCCATGCGCGTCGCCGACCTCCAGAAAATGGACGTCGAAAAACTCCACGGCGTCGCAAAGGAAGAAGGCCTCCAGGACTTCGTCTCGCTCGGCAAGCACGAACTCATCTTCCAGATCATCAAGTCACGCATCTCCAAAGCCGGACTCATGTACGGCGAAGGGGTCCTCGAAATCCTCCCCGACGGATTCGGCTTCCTTCGCAGCCCCGAATACTCCTACCTGCCCTGCCCCGATGATATCTACGTCTCCCCCGCGCAAATCCGACGCTTCGGCCTGCGCAACGGACACATCGTCCAGGGCACCATTCGGCCCCCCAAGGAATCCGAACGATACTTCGCCCTCCTCCGCGTCGACGCCGTCAACGGCGAACCGCCCGACAAACTCAACGACATTATCCCCTTCGAGGATCTCACCCCCCTCCACCCCGAGGAACGCTTCATCCTCGAAACCGATCCCGATAACATCGAGATGCGCATCGTCGACCTCGTCGCTCCCCTCGGCAAGGGACAGCGCGGCCTCATCGTCGCCCCCCCGCGCACCGGCAAAACCATCCTCCTTCAGAAGACCGCCAACTCCATCGCCGCCAACTTCCCCGAGGTCCGCGTCATCGTCCTGCTCATCGATGAACGCCCCGAGGAAGTCACCGACTTCCGCCGACATACCCCCGACAACGTCGAGGTCGTCGCCTCCACCTTCGATGAACAAACCGCACGCCACGTGCAGGTCGCCAAAATGGTCATCGACAAGGCCCGCCGCGCCGTCGAGTTCGGACACGATGTCGTCATCCTCCTCGACTCCATCACCCGGCTCGCCCGAGCCTACAACGCCGAAGTCCCCCACTCCGGCAAAATCCTCACCGGCGGCGTCGACGCCAACGCCCTCCAGGAACCCAAGAAATTCTTCGGCTCCGCCCGCGCCATCGAGTCCGGCGGATCACTCACCATCGTCGCCACCGCCCTCGTCGACACCGGATCCAAAATGGACGAAGTCATCTTCGAGGAATTCAAAGGCACCGGTAACTCCGAACTCCACCTCGACCGCCGACTCGTCGAACGCCGCACCTGGCCCGCCATCGACATCGCCGCCTCCGGCACCCGCCGCGAGGAACTGCTCCTCGATGAAGCAGAACTCAAACTCGTCTACCGCCTCCGCAAGGTCCTTAGCGACATGAACGTCGTCGAAGCCATGGAACTGATCAAAAGCCGACTCGAAAAAGTCAAAACCAACGCCGAATTCCTCATGACCATGAACCTCGACTGATCCCCTCCCCCTC
>NYZD01000159.1 GCA_002685935.1 Planctomycetaceae bacterium
GCCACCAGCGTCACCGCCGATCTGCCCGGCACCACCCGCGATTGGGTCGGCGGCCTCGCCCAACTCACCACCCCCGCCGGCCACGTTGCCGTCCGCTGGCTCGACACCCCCGGACTCCGCGCCACCCACGACCACGTCGAACGCGTCGCCATCGAACTCGCCCAGCACATGATCCAATCCGCCGATGCCCTGATCGCCCTGCGCGACCCACAACTCGACTGGCCCGAACCGTCCGACCTTCCCCGCCAACCCGACCTCTGGGTCCTCAACAAAGCCGACCTCGACCAACCCGCTCCATCCCGCCCCTCGGCCGCAAACCACCCGGCAAGCGCTCCACCCGGCGCCGACCCCGCCAACCCGCTGCCGATATCAGCTTTGCATGATCGGGGCCTCAACGATCTGGCTCAACAAATCGCCGCCGTGCTCGGCCTGACCCCCTCGCGCCTCGCACGCGACGTCCCCTGGGCCTTTTCCCCGTTCCTGCGCCACACCCTGGCCGGTGGCGACACCGACGTGTTAAGCCGATACATCCAATCGATCCGCTGATATCGGCCCTCAATTGCTGCTCATCGCGGCGTGAGATAAACTGACCGATTGCCCAATGCCGCACCACCATGATCACCAGAACCCTCATCCTGTTCAGCGTCTTCGTCGGCCTCCTCGCCGTCGCCGGCTGCGGCAGCGCTGCGTCCGGATCCCAGCCCCTGGCCCTCTCCGCCCACAAATCAGACCCGGCGCTCATCAACACCACGCCCCGCACTGAGGCCGGCCTGTACCCCCAGAGCCGTCCCCCCATCGCAGACCTCCCCGTCCCCGCCGGTTTCAAGATCGTCGAAGCCACCAGCCGATCGCATCAGACCGACGCCCAACGCACCGTCGATCACACCTACAAAGGCCGCGACAGCCGGATTCAGGTCGAACGCTTCTACCGCAGACAGATGCCCGCCGCCGGATGGACTTGGCGCGATTCGACAATGGCCGATGGCGTCCACATGCTGCATTTCGACAAGGATGACCACCGCTGCGCCGTACGCATCAGCCTCGAGCCTCGGCCCCTGCGTGACGCCGTCACCGTCATCCACATCGACGTGCGCCCCCATCACGCGTCGTCTCAACGCCACGTCGCACCAATGCCCGATTCGCGCAATCTTCAATCTCTCACTCGATGAACGGATAGCCGCATGGACTCTCAGGAACGTCACGACTTAAAGCAAAATGACCTCGCCGAATTCATGATCCACTTCCGTCAGTGGTGGCGTAAGAACGGCACGTTCTGGCTGCTCACCATCCTCATCGCCGCGCTGGCGATCTTTGCCTACAAATACTTCGCCGGCCGGCATACCCGATACGTCGATCAGGCCCTCGGTGAAGTAGCGCTGGCCCAGAGCCCCCAAAGCTTCTTCGACATCGCCCAGAAATATCCTGATCTGCCGATGGTCGCCGCCAAGGCACGTCTCGATGGCGCCAACATCCTGCTGCGCGAGGCCATCCTCGGCCGGTCCACCAATCCAAACGACATCTCACTCTCGGCGTCCGATCCCCAATTCGCCGAAAAACAGATGCAGCGCGCCGGTCAGAAATATGAATCGATCATCCAGGCTGGCGAGCCCAAGCTCATCGTCATGCACGCGCGCATCGGCCTCGCCGCGATCTACGAAACCCTCCGTCGTTTTGACGACGCCCGCGCACAATACGATGCCGCCCACATCCAGGCCGTAGAACTCAAGCTCACCGGTGAAGCCGCCAAGATCGATCGCAAAATCGAGGACCTCGCCCGCTTCCAGCAACGCATCGTCTTTGCCGATCGCCCGGCCGCCGCCGACGCGCTCCCGGACGGCTCGATCAACCCGGTGTTGCCGGGCATCTCGGATCTGCCGGTCCTCCCTGAATTGCCTACCGATATCGATACCGGATTCGGCAACCTGGTCGAGTAACGCCCGCCCCGCCCGCGATGCCCCAACCATGAGCACCCGACCCCACCGGCCGTATCATGTGCCTGTGGACATCCCCGATCCAACCAGGACCCCGACCCACGAGCCGGACGACACCGATCAACTCGATGTCGATGTCTCCGCCCTCGAGGAATCCGATGATCCCGAACATCGACGATTCAAGCTCACCCGCGACCTCCGCAAACGACTCGACCGCTATCTCTGCGACCGATTCCCCGGCCTCTCTCGCTCCCGCCTCCAGAAACTGATCAACGAAGGCGCCGTCACCGTCAACCGACGCCAACCCAAATCCTCCACAATTCTCCGCCTCGACGACGAAATCGACGTCCTCGTCCCCCCGCCCCCCATCAAGCAGATTCATGCCGAATCAATCCCGCTCAACATCATCTTTGAGGACGAACACCTCATCGTCATCAACAAACAAATGGACCTCGTCGTCCACCCCGCCCGCTCCAACCTCACCGGCACCCTCCTCAACGGCCTCGCCTGGTACTTCAAGGACGCCAAGACCAACGGCCTCGAAGCCCTTTCCAAAATCGGCGTCGAGGAATTCCGGCCCGGCATCGTCCACCGACTCGACAAGGACACCACCGGCTGCATCGTCCTCGCCAAACACGAAGAAGCACACTGGCGACTCGCCCGACAGTTCGAGCATCGCCAGGTCCAAAAATACTACCTCGCCATCACCCACGGCCGACTCCCCCAGCGCGGCGGCGTCATCGATCAACCCATCGGCAAACACCCCACCGTCAAAGAAGCCTACGCCGTCCGCCACGATCACGCCGGCCGACACGCCGTCACCCTCTACCGCGTCCGCGAAATCTTCGACGGCTACTCACTCGTGGAACTCGAACTCAAGACCGGCCGGACCCACCAGATCCGCGTCCACCTCACCTGGCTCGGATGCCCAATCATCAGCGACATCATCTATGGCGGTCAGCCCATCGGTCCCGCCGAACTTGACCGACCCCCCGATCCTGCCGGCGCCCAGCCCATGCTCACCTTCGCCCGCAAGAAAGAAGACGGCGTCAAGATCTGGGACCGAATGGCACAACGCGACGACCTGATCATCCGGCGTCCCGCCCTCCATGCCGCCGTCCTCCAGTTCCAGCACCCCATGACCGAGAACACCATCCGATTCACCGCCCCCATCCACCCAGACTTCAACGCCGTCCTCCAATACCTGCGCCAACATCACCCCGACTCCGGCCCGCTCAATCCAGACGGTGCCGAGGTGGAATCAGATCTGATGGTCTAGCCATGCCCCCCCTTGACACATTCCCCACTTAGATCATCCCCGCGCCCTTCGCATACTCAAACACACCCCCCGCATCGATGATCGGTTTCACATCCCCCAACGGATTCAGCGCATACGCCTTCCCGCTCGTGTGATTCATCAACTTCCCCGACTCCACCTCAATCTCCACGTCATCACCCGTGCTGATCTCATCAACCAGCCGCGTCTCGCACTCGCAGGGCACCAGATAGCCGCCGTTCACACAGTTCCTGAAAAAGATGCGCGCATAGAACTCCGCCACCACCGCCTTCGCCCCCGCCTCCGCCAGGGCCAGCGGCGCATGTTCGCGCGATGAGCCGCATCCAAAATTCCGACCGCCGATCAGAATCGTATACTCACTCCTGAAACTTCCCTCTTCGACAAACACCGTCTCCCCGTCCGGCAATCCCCGCTGCCCCTTCGGCACACCCACGCACGCATACATCCCGAAGTATTTCCGCTCCGCCGGGTCCGAGGGGTTGTACGACAGATACTCCGCCGGAATGATCTGATCCGTATCGACATCATCACCCAGCACATACGCTTTGCCGCGAATCACGTTATCCATCGTAAGAACCTTCCACAAAAGCGCTTGGTGCGCCAACCCTAAGCATAGCCCCGTAAAATAGCCGCTCCCGACCCCGTTGAAAAACGCCTCTCCGGCAACACGATTTATCAGAAAATGGCAATATTCTCACAACCTATTTGCCAGCAGTATGTTACGCGACCTGATTTGACTTTAACCCCCCAACCCCCTACACTGCCAAACCAATGCCAGCACGAGCAAAGACGTCCAGCAGGGGTTCTGCCCAAAAACGTTCTAGCACCAAGGCCGCGAAAAAGAGCGCTGCCGGTGCCAAGTCAGCCGCTGCGCCCAAGACCGGTGGCTCCCGCACCCGCATCACCAACTACACCACTGCCCTCCGCTGGCTCTATGACCACACCGATTACGAGCGCATGCGCCTCGTCCGCTATAACGCCACCACCTTCAACCTCGAACGCATGCGCCGCCTCCTCAAGGCGCTCGGCAACCCCGAAAAACAGCTTCGCTTCGCCCACGTCGCCGGAACCAAGGGTAAAGGCTCCACCGTCGCCATGCTCGACAGCATGCTCCGCGCCTGTGGCTACACCGTCGGATCCTACACCAGCCCCCACCTCGTCGACCTCCGCGAACGCATCAAGATCAACGGGCAGATGATCTCACATCCCGCCCTCACCGATCTGTTCAAACTCGTCAAGTCCAAAGCACGCCAGATGGGCAATGATCCGCCCACCTTCTTTGAGATCATGACCGCCTGCGCCATCCGCTACTTCGCCGATGAAGCCGTCGACCTCGCCATCCTCGAAACCGGCCTCGGCGGGCGTCTCGATTCCACCAACGTCATCACCCCCGAAATCTGTGGCATCTCCCACATCTCTCTCGACCACACCAACGTCCTCGGCGACACCATTGCCGACATCGCCGCCGAAAAGGCCGGCATCTTCAAGAAGAACATTCCCGCCGTCAGCGTCGAGCAGGTACCCGCCGTCGTCCGCGTCTTCCGCCGTCGCGCCGAGGAAGTCGGCACCACCATCGAATTCACCGGCAAGGAAAAAGAAGTCGAATTCAGCTACCGATTCGAAGCCAACCGCGAACTCGGCCAACACTATCGCGTCTGTCTCGCCGCTGACAATGGCGCGTTCGAGCACCTCGCCGTCCCCCTCCCCGGTGAGCATCAGGCCCACAACTGCGCCCTCGCCCTCGCCATGCTCGTCAAACTCCGCGACCGCGGATTCGACCTCCCAGAAGAAAAAGTCATCCGCGGACTCGCCGAAACCCAGCTCGCCGGACGCATGGAACTCGCCTGGGAAGAACCCCGCGTTCTCCTCGATGCCGCGCACAACGGACGCTCCATCCAGGCCCTCATCAAAGCCATCGGCGCGCACATCCCCTACGACTCGCTCGTCATGATCTTCGGCTGCGGACAGGATAAAGACATCGCCGGCATGTTCCGTGAGGTCAACCTCGGCGCCGATAAAGTCATCTTCACCCGCGCCCGATCCAACCCCCGCGCCGAAGAGCCCGCCGACCTGCTCCACCGATTCAACGAACAATCCGGCAAAATGGCCCAAACCGCGCCAAAACTCGAAGATGCCCTCAACCTCGCCGTCCGCGCCGTCAGCCGCGACGACCTCATCTGCGTCACCGGCAGCTTCTATCTCGTCGGCGAGGCAAAGAAATACCTCGCCAACCTCGCCGAAAAGCGTTCCAAAGAAGCCGTCGCCGAATAGGCCCCCGGTTCACTGAACCCTTGACCCCCCGCCAACCGAAGATATCCTCTATAGACATGTTCGCAATCCATACCCAGCTACTACGGCTCAACACGGACGCATGCCCTGCGGACAGGGCCTGATCGTGCCTCGACAAAACCACTGACCACAGCCCTGTCCGCTTCGGCGCACAGGGCTTTTTTTTCGTTTCCCAAGGATGCCCCCGATGACCACACCCCACGCCACCGAAAACCCCAACCAGGTGCGCTACGACTTCCGCGCCATCGAAACGCGCTGGCAATCCCACTGGGAATCCAACCGCACTTTCGCCACCCCCAACCCCGGCGACCCCAACTTCGACCCCATCAAACCCAAATACTACATCCTCGACATGTTCCCCTATCCCTCCGGCGTCGGTCTCCACGTCGGACATCCTCTCGGCTACATCGCCACCGACATCATCGCCCGCTACAAACGCATGACCGGCTTCAATGTCATCCACCCCATGGGATTCGATTCCTTCGGACTCCCCGCCGAACAATACGCCGTCGAGCATGGCGTCCACCCCCGCATCCCCACCGAGCAGAACGTCGCCAACATGCGCCGACAGCTCAAATCCTTCGGCCTCAGCTACGATTGGGATCGCTCCCTCGCCACCACCGACGTCGAATACTACCGCTGGACCCAATGGATCTTCCTCCAACTGTTCAACAGCTACTTCGACCCCGTCGAGAACGCCGCTCGACCCATCAGCGAGCTTCAGCACAAGCTCGAAGCCGAGATCTACTTCGTCACCGTCGACGACGATCTCGTCCCCGGCAACCGCATCGAGTTCTACACCGGCGACCCCATCGGCGTCCGCAAATGGCACGAACTGACACCCGACGATCGCGACGCGCTCATCAATAACCACCGCCTCGCCTACCTCGCCGAAGTACCCGTCAACTGGTGCCCCGCCCTCGGCACCGTTCTCGCCAACGAAGAAGTCACCAACGAAGGCCGATCCGAACGCGGCAACCACCCCGTCTACCAACGCCCCCTCGAACAGTGGATGCTTCGCATCACCAAATACGCCGACCGCCTCCTCGACGACCTCGACCTCGTCGATTGGCCCGAGTCCACCAAACTCATGCAGCGCAACTGGATCGGACGCAGCGAAGGCGCCGCCGTCGACTTCCCCGTCCAGGATTCCGACCAGATCATTCGCGTCTTCACCACCCGCCCCGACACCCTCTTCGGCGCCACCTACATGGTCCTCGCCCCCGAGCATCCCCTCGTCAGCTCCATCACCACCGACGACCAGCGCGACGCCGTCGCCGACTATCGACGCCTCGCCGAATCACGCTCCGATGTCGACCGCATGGCCGAAACCCGCGAAAAGACCGGCGTCTTCACCGGCGCCCACGCCGTCAACCCCACCAACGCCAAACCCATCCCCATCTGGATCGCCGACTACGTCCTGATGGGCTACGGCACCGGCGCCATCATGGCCGTCCCCGCCCACGACCAGCGCGATCACGATTTCGCCCGCGCCTTCGATCTGCCCATCACCCAGGTCATCCAACCCCCCCACGAAATCAACGTCGACTTCCGCGATGAAGCCTACTCCGGCGAAGGCGCCAACATCCGCAGCGCCAACGACGAAGTCTCCCTCGACCACCTCCCCACCCCCGACGCCAAACGCACCATCACCGAGTGGCTCGAATCCAAGGCAATCGGCCAGGCCCAGATCCAGTTCAAACTCCGTGACTGGCTCTTCAGCCGCCAACGCTACTGGGGCGAGCCCTTCCCCATCCTCCACAGCCCCGACGTACAGACCCCAGCGACGACGAAATGCATTCTTGAACGAACCACCTATGAAAACCCTGTCGTAGAATAGCAC
>NYZD01000160.1 GCA_002685935.1 Planctomycetaceae bacterium
GGGGATGAGGGGTTTGCGGGGGTGCCGGGGGGCATGCAGCGGGTGAATGACGTGGCGTTCAGCGGGGATGGCGAGCCGACGAGTTATGGGGGGTTCAGTGATGCGGTGGGGCGGGCGATTGCGTTGCGCGATCGGCACGGGCTGAGTGATGTGAAGATCGCGGTGTTGAGCAACGCGACGCTGTTTCATCGGCCGACGGTTCGGGCGGGGTTGGATCTGCTGGCGGAGAATAATGGGGAGATCTGGGCGAAGCTGGACGCGGGGACGGAAGCGTATTATCGGTTGATCGACCGGACGTCGGTGCCGCTGGACCGGGTGATGGCGAATCTGCTGACGGTGGGTCGCGGGCAGGCGATCGTGATTCAGTCGCTGTTCATGGCGGTGCATGGTGAGGCGGTGGGGGACGATGAGTTTGAGGCGTACGTGGATCGGCTGGGAGCATTGCTTGACGGGGGATGCCGAATCAAGCTGGTGCAGCTTTACACGACGGCACGTCGGCCGGCGGAGTCGTACGTGACGCGATTGGATGATGATCGGTTGGACGCGATGGCGGCGCGATTGCGTGCGCGGCTACCGGGGTTGGCGTGCGAGGTGTATTACGGGGCGGGGGAGTAGGGCAGATAGCACAGAGATCACGAAGGGCACGAAGGCAGAGGGGAGGGGCGGAGCGGATTGGAGGTTCCGCCCAGGGCGCAAAAAACCGGCCGAACGAAGATGATGTATGGATCACCGAAGATAACAGGTAGATAGCCCCAGAGGGCACTGCGTTCGACCGGTTTGGGCTGTACGACCAGCCATATGTAAATCAAGTCATTTGTCTGCAGCACCTCCCTTCGGTTGGCTCGTCAGTCACTATTATTTCAGGGGGGTTTGGGTTGGAAGTCAAGGGAGATGGCGGATTCTGGGCAGAAAAAAACCGCGTGCTGCCGGGGCAGACGCGGCTTCCGCTCCTACCGCCTTGTCCCGCCTGGTATCAGGCGGCGTTCTGCAAGTGCTGGTTTTGGCTGAGGTAACGTTCGAGACGTTGGCGGTCGGCGTCCTGTCGCATCTCGTTGAATTGCAGTCCCATGCGGATGGGGCCGACCTCGTCGGGATCGTGGAGTCGGACGATGGACCCGGTGGCGCGGATGCGTTTGGTGCCGGATCGGGGGAGCATGAGTTCGACGTCGACGGTCTGGCCGGGGGTGAGGGCTTCGTCGAGTTCGAAGCGCATGCCGGAACTGGACACGTCGTAGGCGTGTCCGGTGAGTCGGAAGTAGCGCTGGCCCTGGCGACGGACACGGACCCAGGTGTAGGCGGCGTCGAGATTGTAGCGCGGGGCGACGCGGCCGGAATCGGGGGTGAGCGATTGGGTGTCAGTCTGATCCATGGCGCGCCTCCGATTAAACCGCATGATCCGTACAAACGTTACTATCGGCGGGGAGGGGCGGGCGGTTTAGCGGCGGAGGCGCGGATTCTTGTGTTTGAAGCGGATTGATTGAGGCGGGCGGCGAGATTGATATAACCGGGCCGGACGTTGGACGATTCGTGTTGGATCTTGGTTATGGGAGGTCGCGGGCATGGCGGAACAGCGATTGAAATTCATTGTGCTGGGCGCGGGGGGACGCGGACGGCATTTCGGGGGTTGGGTGGCGGATCATCCGGACTGCGGGGAGGTGGTGGCGGTGGCGGATCCGGATGCGACGCGTCGGGATCGGCTGTGCGAGCGGTGCGGGGTGGCGGGGGAGATGCGATTTGAATCGTGGGAAGCGGCGATGGCGCGGGAGAAGTTCGCGGACGTGGTGATCAACACGACGATGGATCAGTTGCACGCGGCGTCGGCGGTGGCGGCGTTGGACCGGGGGTATCACATGCTGCTGGAGAAGCCGATGGCGACGACGCTGGCCGACTGCGAAGCGATCGACGCGGCGCAGCGGCGGAGCGGGACGGTGGTGACGGTGTGTCATTCGCTGCGGTACCACCGTTCGTGGGAGCGGATCAAGGCGCTGGTGGATGACGGGGTGATCGGCGAGCTGGTGAGCTTCGAGCATCTGGAGGGGGTGGAGCCGATCCATCAGTCGCACAGTTTCGTGCGGGGCAACTGGGGTAACGAGGGACGGAGCACGTTCATGCTGATGGCGAAGAGCTGTCACGATGTGGATGTGCTGGCGTGGCTGGTGGGTCGGCGGTGCGAGCGGGTGTCGTCGTTTGGTTCGCTGACGCATTTTGTGAAGGCGAACGCGCCGAAGGGGGCGACGGCGTACTGTCTGGATGGGTGCGCGGCGGAGCGGGAATGTCCGTATTCGGCGATGAAGATTTACGGGGATGACAGGTTGTGGATGGCGGGGCATGCGGATCTGCCGGCGGATCGCACGGCGCGGGTGGAGGTGCTGCGGACGAGCCGATACGGGCGTTGTGTTTATGATTGTGATAACGACGTGGTGGATCATCAGGTGGTGTCGTTCGAGTTTGAAGGGGGGGTGACGGGGACGTTCACGATGACGGCGTTCGCGCCGGCGGGGCGGCATATTCGGTTGCACGGCACGAAGGGGATGCTGCGGTCGGCGGCGGACGAGTTGCGGGTCGACGTGCACACTTACGCCGACGGACAGGATCAGCGGATCACGTTGTCGGAGCAGGCGGGCGGGCACGGCGGGGGTGATGACAACGTGATGGCGTCGCTGGTGGCGGCGGCGCGGGCGAACGACCCGGCGGCGGTGTCGACGACGACGGCGGAGTCGCTGGCGAGCCATCGGGTGGTGTTCGCGGCGGAGCGGGCGCGGCGGGAGGGACGGGTGGTGGAGATCAGCGAGGTGGGCGGATGAGTCGATGGGCGGGACGGGGGCTATGATGGTCCATGATCAGACGGACCAAACACATTGTGATCGGGATGGTGTTGATGTTTGGCGCGGCGGGTTGCGGCGTGGAGCCGGGGCAACCGGGGCACGTGGCGAGCGACACACGCGGACCGGCGGCGGCGGGCGAATCACAGGGTACGGCTTTGAGCAGCGGAGACAGGATTGTGAAGACAGACGCGGAATGGCGGGCGACGCTGACACCGAAGCAGTATCTCGTGTTACGTGAGCAGGGCACGGAGCCGGCACGCACGGGTGAGTACGAGCACATGAAGGAGCCGGGCACGTATGTGTGCGCGGGTTGCGGGCAGGCGCTGTTCAGTTCCGACGCGAAATACGATTCGGGATCGGGTTGGCCGAGCTTCTGGGAGCCGATTGATGAAGGGCACGTGGAAACGGAGACGGACCGCGGGCACGGGATGGTGCGGACGGAGGTACACTGCTCGCGTTGCGCGGGGCATCTGGGTCACATTTTTGAGGATGGGCCTCGGCCGACGGGATTGCGGTATTGCATCAATTCAGTTTCGTTGAAGCACGTGCCGGAAGGTGAAGGTGATGCGGAGGAGTGATCGGGGGCTATTTGACCGGGGGGTCGGTGTTGTTGTTTCGCATGGCGTTGATGTGGGCGACGAGCCAATCGGCGCGGGATTGGGGGTCGGTTTCGACGAGCATGGCGTATCGTCGATCGGGGTCTTCGGTGAGGGCCTGGATCATGAGGTCGATGAGTCCGGTCGTGGGGAAGGGCTGATCCAGTAAGGCGCGGGCCTGTTGGATGGGCTCGGATTTATCGAGCGAATCACAACTGAGTTGATCGGCGATTTGCTGTCGGGCGTGGCGCAACTGGTCGTCGGTGCGCGGGGGATACTCGACGGGTTCGAGCATGACCTTGCGGTAGGGTTGGTGATCGATTTCGCGGGTGATGCGGGCGCGGAGGATGCCCTGGAGGAGGATGTAATAGCGGCCGTCATCGGTGAGTTCGTATTTTTGGATGTAGCCGACGCAGATGTTGGGTCGGAGGGTTGGCTTGTCGTGATAGTAATCGTGTTCGGAGACGGGTCCCTGGAAGAGCCCCATGGCGATGAGTCCGTTGGAATCGAGGGCGTCACGAATCATCTGTCGGTAGCGGTCTTCGAAGATGTGCAGGGGCATGAGGCCGAAGGGCAGGAGGACGCAGCCGGGCAGGGGGAAGATGCTGACGGGTTGGTCGAAATTGATGGTGATGGGTTCAGCCACGGGCGATTGTAGGGCGCGTGACGGGGTGAGGCGTTGGGGCGGAGGCGGACTGGGCGGCGTATGATGAGCGAACACGGAGCGCGGCATGTCGGAAATATCAGAAGTGACCAGTTTGTTTCGGGGTGACTGGCAGTTGCGGCTGGACCACATCAACGAAACGATGCGTCGGATGTCGATGCACACCGAACCGCGGGCGATGGTGTTGGAGTACACGGATCGGATGAACGGTCTGATCGAGGCGGATCGGATGCTGTCGATCAGTCGTCGTGGGGTTGAACCGCCGGGTTATCTGATCGCGCGGGATTCGCGAGGGGGCGGGGAGGGTCCGGACCCGTGGAAACAACGCAGTCAGTTGCCGATGTTGGCGGGGGGGATCCTGGGCGAGTGGTTGTATTCGAGTCGTCCGCACGTGGTCCAGGATTTCTCGATTGGCGCGGACGATCCGGCGGAGGACTGGCTGAGTGAGTATCGTTCGGCGTTGGCGTTGCCGGTCTATGACGGGGGCGAAGCGCACAATTTGGTGGTGTTTTTAAGTCGTGAACCGAACGTGATCGATCAGGAGATCGTGCCGCAGTTGTTGTGGACGACGAACTTGTTCGGGCGGGCGACGCACAACCTGGTGTTGTGGGAGCAGCTTCGGCAGGCGAACGCGCGGCTGGACGGTGAGATGAAGTTGATCGCGGATTTGCAGCGGTCGTTGTTGCCGGCGGAGTTGCCGCGGATTCCGACGATGGATCTGGCGACGCATTACCAGCCGGCGGCGTGGGCGGGGGGCGACTACTACGATTTTTTCGAGATGCGCGATGGGCAGTGGGGGTTGTTCATCGGGGACGTGTCGGGTCACGGGGCGCCGGCGGCGGTGTTGATGGCGATCACGCATGCGCTGGCGCATCACCAGCCGTCGCATGCGACGGGTTGCTGTCCGGGTGAGGGGTTGGCGTACATCAATGAGCGTTTGGCGGATCGGTATACGACGCGGAACGGATCGTTCGTGACGGCGTTTTGCGGGGTTTACGATCCGAAGGCGCGGCGGCTGCGTTACGCGTGCGCGGGTCATCCGCCGCCGCGGGTGAAGCGTTGCTCGGACGGGTCGGTGTTCAGTCTGGATGCGGTGGCGAGTCTACCGCTGGGGATTGTGGGCGGTGAAGTGTATGAGACGGCGACGGTGGATCTGGTGAGCGGAGATCAGATTATCTTCTTCACGGATGGGGTGACCGAGGCGTTTGACGGGGCGGGTGAGATGTACGGGATGGGTCGGCTGGACGGGGCGCTGGAGACGTGCATGCTGGATGCGTCGGGGCTGATCGATCACGTATTGGCGCATCTGAATGCGTTCACGGCGGGCGAGCCGGCGGATGATGATCGGACGGTTGTGGTGGCGAAGATTCGGTGAGGGGGAGGGGGTTTTCGCGCGAAGATCACGAAGGCAGAGGGGAAGGGATTCTTTGTTGGCGGAGCCGAGGGGAGTGAGAAGGGCACGAACAAGAGCGGCGGGGGATCGAGGGGTCAGTCGACGATGCCGGTGTGGCGTTCGATGGCTTCGAGGATTTGATCGGCGCCGCGGTAGTGCCAGTCGTCGAGGGTGAGGGTGTCGTCCTTGCCGTCGATGCTGTAGTGGAGGACGGCGATGCCTTTGGAATCCCATTTGGCGCGATTGATGTCGGTGATGGCGGTGTAGGGCACGTGGAGTGAACCCCAGTGGACGCCCTGGTCGTCGGCGCCGAGTTTGCGCAGGAATTTACCCGCGGTGAAGACCAGGATCCAGAGCCCGAGCAGGGCGGAGAAGCCGAGCATGATCCACTGCATCATGAGGTCGGCGCTGGAATAGGCTTTTGCGGTGGGTCGCTCGGGATCGGAGAAGCCGGCTTCTTCGGCGGCGGGGGTGAAAGTATCGAGGTTGCCATCGTGGTCTTTCCAGAGGTCGACGAGCTGATTGTGTCGGGGGTAGGCGTAGGCGCCGTCGTAGAGCGCCCAGAGGGCGAACACGAACAGGGCCACGATGATGATGAACATGCGGATATACCAGTTTTTGTTCACCTGGGTGGTGATGGTCATCTGGTCGTCGTTTGGTATTTCCACGCGGTCAACCCCTGAGCAACAATGTGCCGCCGGGTGTGGCGGCGTACTGAATTACTGATCGGCCAACGCCTGCACCCGCTCGAATGCCCGCCCCCACCAGTGCTGGACGGCGGCGCGGGCGCCGGGTCTGGCCAGGAGGGAGTCGAACCCGCCGAGATCGAGACGGCGGGTGGGAATCCGCGGCAGCGGCGAGTTCTGTCGCAGCGCCCATGTGAGAAAGGCGCTGGTCTCGTCGATCATCCGCTGATGCGGTTCGGGCATTTGATGTCGGCTATATCGGACACTCAACAACGATACTCCCAGCGGTCGAAGTGACATTCAGTATATGCCGAAAGAACTTCGGGTGCAGGGGGAAAAAGCCCTGGGGTGGGGCGGGGATCGGGCTGAAAGTAGCGAACCTGGGGTGTTGGGGGGCGTAGAATATGGATATGCGGACGTCTGGAGCCAATGGACCATGGACGATTCGCGATGAAAACGCTGATGATCGGATCGGTTTTGTTGAGCGGGATCGTGCTGGGCGCCGGGTGTGAGACGGACGCTCAGACCGGGGCGTTGCTGGGCGCGGGAGGCGGGGCGCTGATCGGCACGGCGATTGACGATAACAAGCGTGAGCGCGGCGCGATGTGGGGCAGCCTTGCGGGCGCGGCGATTGGGTATGTCGTCGGCAATGAGTCGGACAAGGCCAAGGAGCGCGAGAGGAATCCGTACGATTATTGATCGGCGGCGGGGGGCGGGGTGTGCGTGGGGTCCGGGGTTAAGGCCCAGAGGCCGACGCGTTTGAATCGTGCGCGGTTTTCGAGGGTCCGCAGCCAGTGTCGGAGGCGGCCGGCGGTGTGGGGTTCGGTGCGGGCGATCCCGCTTTCAATCAGTCGTTCGTTGACGAGCGTGCCATCGCGCAGGTAGAGGTGCGCGGCGGGGGCGGCGCGGTCGCCGGTGCGGGCGAGAGTAATGACGACCTCGACGGGTTGGGCGACGAGATGTTCGTTGAGCCATTGCTCGAGGGCGGGGGTTTGATCGGGGAACGGCCTGATGCCGGCGAGGCGGATGGTGGTGGGTTGGGGTTGGCCGGGGTGGGCGATGAGCAGTTGTTCATCTCGGAGGACGTTGGTGACGGTGCCGCGGGTGGGGGCGGCGGCGAGGGCGGTGAACGTGATCCAGCGCCAGTGTCGGGGGAATCGTGTTTGCATGGGGATTGTCGGGAGGTCGTTGGGCTTAGGCGGCGCCGGTGAGTCGCAGGTCGCGCACGAGGGCGGCCATGATGACGATGAGGGTGGCGAACAGGAGGTTGAGTTTCAGGTAGCGGGCGGGGATTGGGCAAGGACGTTGGGGCCGCTTTTGATGACCCATGCGAAGATGATCAGGGCGAGGAGGACTTTGAGGCCGAGCAGACCTTGCAGGACCATGAACTGTGTCTTGTTTGCGGTTTTGAGTTGGGCGTAGGTGTTGAAGTTGAGATGCCAGTTGTAGGCGCCGGAGAAGATGAGGGCGGCCATGGCGGCGTGGAGGGCGACGATGAATCGGCGGCCGATGATCTCGAGCAGGGCTTTTCGGTAGGCATCGTCGGTGAGGCGCAAGGCGGGCAGGAGGACGAGTGCGCCGAAGGCGAGGCCGCCGACGAGGGTGACGGCGCCGCCGACGTGGAGGATTCGCATGATGATGTTGAGGATATCCATGGGGCGGGGTCTCCGGCGCGGCGGATGGGCGGTGTCGCGAGCGGATCATCGTAGTCGCGGAGCGGGGGGTTGGGGAAATCCGGCGCTGGTGTCAGGCGAATCGGGTCTGCATCGGGATTGGGGGAAGGTTGCCGTGATCAGGCGGCGCCGGTGAGTCGGAGGTAGCGCACGAGGGCGGACAAGATGACGATGAGGGCGGCGAAGAGGAGGTTGAATCCCAGCCAGCGACCTTGGGATTGTGCGAGGACGTTGGGGCCGCGTATGAAGACCCATGCGAAGATGAAGAGGGCGAGGAGGATCTTGAGTCCGAGCAGACTCAGCACGGGGATCAACAGTGATCTGTCTGCGATTTCGAGTTGGGCGTAGGTGTTGAGGTAAAGCTGCCAGGTG
This sequence comes from Planctomycetaceae bacterium, assembly GCA_002685935.1. GTDB lineage: Bacteria > Planctomycetota > Phycisphaerae > Phycisphaerales > Zrk34. The sequence goes on from NYZD01000160.1 coordinate 8,210, forward strand.
CACATGGCGGAGAAGATGAGGACGGCGGCGCCGGCGAGGAGGACTGCGGTGAAGTATCGACCGAGGAGTTCGAGCAGAGCTTTTCGATAGGCATCATCGGTGAGGCGCATGGCGAGCAGGCGGACGAGTGCGCCGAAGGCGAGACCGCCGACGAGGGCGATGGCGCCGCCGATGTGGAGAACTCGGAGGATGATCTTGAAGATTTCCGTTGCATCGTGCATTGGGGGCCTCCGGAACGGCGGACAGGCGGTTCCGCAACGGATCATCGTAGTCGCGGAGCGGGGGGTTGGGGAAATCCGGCGCGGCGGGGGGCGTGATAGAATGACGGGATGAAGGACTCGGCGCCCGGTGATGAACATCTGCAACGGCTGCGGGGGTGGCGAAACCGCCGGCCGCGTGATGTGTCGATGGGGTTTGTGGCGGACATGGTGGAGCGTGACGTGGCGCGGCCGATGAAACATCTGGCGGCGCTGGTGGCGGTGTGGGAGGAACTGTTACCGGGCGAGTTGGTGGCGAAGTCGCGGCTGACGTCGCTGCGGCGGGGGCTATTGACGGTGACGGTGGCGGACAGTGCGACGCTGTATGCGATCGATCAGCATCTGCGGGGCGGGGTGACGCAGGCGCTAAGGCGGGGGAGCAAGACGACGCTGAACAAGGTGAAGCTGGTGATCGGGTCTTTGAATGCGCCGCGGGGGCGGTGAGGGTAGCGCGGTACGGGCTTGGCGCAGGGTCGAAGGCCGAGCATCGGTCGTTTTGAATGCGGGAGGATTCGGTGTTGAAGGTTTTGTTTGTGAACAGTCGTTATCCGCCGGAGGGTCGGGCGGGGCCGGCGTTTTCGGTGCAGCATCTGGCGGAGCAGTTGGTGCGGGAGGGGGACGGGGCGGAAGTGATCTGCCGGAGCGCGGGGGGTGAGGCGATCACGGAGCGGTTGAACGGGGTGGTGGTTCATCGTCTGCCGACGGCGTGGGGGGCGGAGGCATTTGACGCGGCGCTTCGGGGTCTGATGGCGCAGAGCGATGCGCAGGTGATGCACGGGAACATTCTGCAGGGGTTTGACCCGGCGCAGTTGGGGCGTTTAGGGAAGGAAGCGGGGATGCGGCTGGTGCACACGTTGCGTGAGTATCGATTCTTGTGTGACCTGGGGACGCTGTTTGATTTTCGGCGGGGGACGAATTGTGAACGGATCTGCGATACGTGCGATCGCGCGCGTCCGCTGGTGCGTGAGTACATCGCGTGTCTGGATGCGGTGGTGGGGATCAGTCGGTTCGTGTTGGATCGGCATTTGCGGGAGGGGCTGTTTGCTGAGGTGGCGCGTCGCGAGGTGATCGCCAATGCGTTTGTCATTGAGAGGGAGGGGTCTTGCGCGGCGCCGCCCCATGCGGGTCAGACGGGGCGGCTGAATCTGGGGTTTCTGGGGCGGGTCTCGGTGGAGAAGGGATTGGGTGTGCTGTTCGCGGAGGCGGGGCGTCTGGGTGATGAGGTGGGGTTGGAGGTGTTGGTGGCGGGTGAGGTGCCGCCGGACCTGCCGGCGCCGCTGGCCCGTTCGGTCCCGAAGATCAAGGCGCAGTTTCTGGGGTTTGTGGAGCGGGCGGAGTTGATGCGGCGGATTGACGTGCTGGTGGCGCCGTCGATCTGGCACGATCCGCTGACGCGGGTGTGCATGGAGGCGGGGCGCACGGTCGGCCGGTGATTGCGTCGCGGATGGGGGGGATTCCGGAGGCGGTGGTTGAGGGGGAGACGGGGTTGCTGTTCGATCCGGGGCGGGCGGACGAACTGGCGGGGTGCATCGGGCGGCTGGCGGGCGATCCGGAATTGCGTGAGCGGATGGGACAGGCGGGGGCGGCGCGGTCGAAGCTGTTCGATCCGGCGGCGATCCTGGCGGCGTATCGGGGGGTGTACACCGGATAGGTGTGTATGATCGGTGGGCGGCGACCCGGGGCGGTCCCGGGCGGAGGCATCGGGCGGTTCCGGCGGGCAAACTTATCTCAGGGGCGAACGATGACACTCTTGAAAGTGCGGACGTGGCGGGCGTTGGTTGTGGCGGCGTTGGTTGTGGTGTTGAGTGAATCGGCGTGGGGCAGTTCGATTCCGGTGGGGCGATACGGCACGGTGTTCGCGGAGACGTTTGACGAACTGGATGTGTCGCTTCTCGGATGGACGCTGGGTGAGGTGAGTGATCCGATCGCGTTGCACTTCGCGTTCGGGGCTGGTCCCTGGCATAAGCCGTTGTCGGTGTCGCATGGCTTTGATTGGTTCCCGGTGGATGATGATCTGACGAACGATCCGACCGTGCCGACGGTGCTCGGGCTGGATGAACACTTGTTGATTTCGGGGGGCCGGGCGTGGGAGGGGTGGGTGGAGTCGGAGTTCGCCGGGGGGTGGATCTGGGACGACGGGACGCTGGGGCGCGGGCCGCGGTTTGACGTGATGCTGCCGGGCAGTTCGGTGTTCGTACCGGCGCCGGGGCTGGTGGTGACGAACTGGTTTCACCACATTGAGTTCGCATTCGATCCGCTGCCGGCGGGGACGCAGATTCACCTGCGGACGGACCTGGTGTTTGTGGGGGGCGATTTGGTGACGGGGTCGGTGCCGGTGCAGAGCAGCAGGGGGGTGGGTTCGGCGCAGGTGTTGGGGTCCCCGACGGTGGCGGTGCCCGGGCCGGGGGCGTGGCGGATGGGTGTGGTGATGTTGCTGGGAACGTGCGCGCGAAGGCGGCGTTGAAGGGCGATCCGGCGGACCGCGGGTTGCCACCATGCGGATATTAGGGAAACGAAGGAGTTGTATGGTTTGTATGTGAGGGTTGTAGGGGGCGGGGGTGTCCGCTCCCTGACGGTCGCGGGTCGTTGGGACCCGAAGGGGTCTGTCAAGACAGATGACGGTTTTTGCGCCAACCGAGGAATCGCAGGCTGACGAGGGCGGAGAGCGACAGCGGGAGGGTTGCGGGCAGTGGGACGGGGTTGATTCTTGGGGGGCCGAGGGCACCGAAGTTATACCTGGGGGCATTGGATATCAGGAAGGATAACTGTCCGGCGCCTCCGGTGCCGCCGAAGGTAAACGAGATCAGATTAATGCCAGGTCCTTCGGGTGAGAATCGCGCGCGGAACAGTGCGCCGCCATCGTCTCTCCAGCCGAACTTCTTGTAATCGTTGTCGATGTACATCGCGGCGAAGAGATGGACGACGTTGGGATCGACGACGCTGGCAAAGTTCAGGCCGGCGGGCAGCCCGGATTGGCCGCGATCACTGAAAAGCAGGTCGACGGAGTTGACGGGAATGTATTCGGCGCCGACGCCGCCCAGCGCGCCATCGTCGTATCTGATGGTGGCAGTGATCAGCGTGTTGAGCAGATCATCTCTGCTGTTGGGATTTCCGGCGATGCTGTAATCCTGTTCCACGATGACGGGACTGGCGAAGGTGCTTTGACCGACCAGGCAAAAGCCGACGATCGCTAAGACCACAGAACTGCGGTGACGTTTCGGAATCATCATGCTCATCCTCCATGGGCAATCAGTGACCGTCATTGGGACGATTCCCAATGGACTGACGCAATGACGCTTTATTCGATCATCATCTTTCCGCTTTTCTCGTCCGGCCGTGTCTGAATTGCGATGGGTCGCACATCATGAAGCGGCCAATAGCGAATGATATCGCGGCAAGCATGCCGTGGCCAAGGTTTTCTGATTCTTTAGATGTTGGATTACGCGTCGACGGTGTGGTGGTTGGGGTCGGGGAGGTAGCGGGGGGAGATTTTTTCGGGGGGGAGGTCGGGGTTGGCGTGTTGGATGGCGGCGGCGGTGAGGCCCATGAACAGGGGGGAGGGGTCGAGGGGTCGGGAAGTGAGTTCGGGGTGGAACTGAGCGCCGAGGAAGTAGGGGTGTTGGTCGTGGGGCAGTTCGAGGATCTGCATGATGGGTTGGTCGGGGTGTCGGCCGGAGAAGATGAGGCCGTGCGCGGTGAGTTCGTCAATGTATTGGGGGTCGACCTCGTAGCGATGTCGGAAGCGACGGCGGACAGCGCGGGCGTTGCCGAAGAGCATGACGGCGCGGGTGTTGGCGGTGATCTGGACGTCTTTGCCGCCGAGGCGCATGTTGCCGCCGAGTCCTTCGATTTTCTTCTGTTCGGGGAGGATGTCGATGACGGCGCGGGCGGCGTGGGTGTCGAATTCCGAGGAGGCGGCGTCGGTCATGCCGCAGACGTGGCGGGCGTATTCGACGACGGCCATTTGGAAGCCGAGACAGATACCGAGGTAGGGGGTGCGGTTCTCGCGGGCGTATCGGACGCAGGCGATTTTGGCTTCGGTGCCGCGCGCGCCGAATCCACCGGGGACGATGATGCCGTTGAGGGGGGCGAGCAGTTCGGCGATGGCTTCGGTGGACGCATCGAGTTCACCGGTGTCGATCCATTGGACGTCGATGTCGGCGTTGAGGTGGGCGCTGCAGTGTTCGATGGCTTTGTCGATGGAGGCGTAGGCATCGCGGAGGGTGGCGTACTTGCCGGTGATGCCGATTTTGATTTGATGGCGATGGGGGTTGGTGAGCTGCTCGACGAATCGTCCCCACTGGTGTCGGGCCTTGTCTTCGGCGGCGGGTCGGACGCGGGAGTGCATGTCGAGCAGGGAGAGGATTTCGATATCGAGGGCCTGGCGGTGCATGTCTTCGGGGATGGTGTAGATCGAGTCGCGATCGTGCATGGAGAAGACGCGTCGCATGGGCACGTTGGTGAACATGGCGATTTTTTCGCGGACGGTGTCGTTGACCTCGTTGGTGGCGCGGCAGGCGATCATGTGGGGCTGGACGCCGAGCTCCATCATGCGTTTGACGCCGAGTTGGGCGGCCTTTGATTTTTGTTCGCCGAGGGCCTGGGGTTCGATGACGTAGGTGAGGGCGACGAAGCAGACGGAGCGTTCGCCTTCTTCGAAGGCGAGTTCGCGGAGTGCTTCGATGTAGAAGCCGTTCTCGAAATCGCCGACGGTGCCGCCGACTTCGACGAAGACGACGTCGGCCTGTTGCTTGACGGCGAGCTGGCGGAGCATGTATTTCACTTCGCCGGTGACGTGGGGGATCATCTGGACATCGCGGCCGAGGTATCCGCCGTGCCGTTCCTTGTCGAGGACACGCCGGTAGACCTGACCGGAGGTGACGAAGTTATCGCCGGTGAGGTTTTGGTCGAGCATGCGCTCGTAGGTGCCGAGGTCCATGTCGGTTTCCATGCCGTCGTCGAGGACGAACACTTCACCGTGGCGGTAGGGATTGAGGGTACCGGAGTCGAGGTTGAGGTAGCCCTCCATTTTGATGGGGGCGACGCGGAGGCCTTTGTCTTTGAGGAGTTTGGCGAGCGAGGAGGAGAAGATGCCCTTGCCGAGGCCGGACATGACGGTGCCCATGACGACGACGTAGCGTGTCTTGCCGCGTTCATAGCCGTCGGGCAGGGGGGTGTAGAATTCGGTTTCGGATGAGCGGTGGCCGGCGTCAGCGAGGATGTCGTTTGTTGAATTGGGCATGTACTACCGTAGCATATTTTGGCGGGTGGGGTCAAGGGCGGAGACGAGGTATTGCCAAGAGATGAAGCGGAAGGGATTTTGCACAAAGGTCACAAAGGGCGGAGAAGGACACAAGGAAGAGGGGAGGGGATTGTTCTTATTCCGAGCGGAGGGGCGGGTGATCGGTGCAGGGGGGTGGGGGATGATTTAGACTGATCGGGATGTCGGAAGGGCGATGCATTTTGTTTACGGCGTTTGAGCCGAGCGGCGACGAGCATGCGGCGCCGGTGATCGCGGAGTTGCGTCGGATGCGGCCGGAGACGCCGATCTATGCGCTGGGGGGGCGGCGAATGGCGGAGGCGGGGGCGACGATGATCGAGCAGAGCACGGCGAGGCCGACGATGTTTCTGGATTCGCTGGCGAAGATCACCAGTCATCGTCGGATGATGAAGCGGCTGGGGGCGTGGCTGGACGATCATCGGGTGGCGGTGCACGTGCCGACGGACTCGCCGGCGGCGAACTGGGGGATCTGCAAGATGGTGAAGCGTCGGTGGGGCAGTGCGGGGGCGAAGGTGGCGCATCTGGTGGCGCCGCAGGTGTGGGCGTGGGCATCGTGGCGGGTGGGTCGGTTAAGGCGGTGGTCGGACATGGTGATGTGCGTGCTGCCGTTCGAGCCGGCGTGGTTCGCGAAGCGGGGGGTGCGGGCGCGGTTCATCGGGCATCCCTTGTTTAACCGCCCATTGGATGAAGCGGAACTGAATTGGCAGGCGATGAGCTACGCGACGGGTTCGCCGAAACTGGCGTTGTTGCCGGGATCGCGGCCGGCGGAGTTGAAGAAGAACTGGCCGATCATTCGGGAGGTGTTCGATCGGCTGGTGGCGAAATATCCGCGGGCACAGGGGTTGGTACCGGCGGCGGACGGGAACGCGGCGCGGTGGTTGAAGGAGCGTGCGGGGAGTTGGCCGGTGAATCTGAAGATGGTTGAGCATCAGACGGACGCGGCGCTGCATTGGTGTGACGCGGCGCTGGCGGTGTCGGGTACGGTGACGCTGCACGTGGCGCGGCACGGCAAGCCGATGGTGATTTTGTATCAGATCAGCCCGTGGGTGTGGTATCTGGTGGGGCGTTGGATGATGCGGGCGAGGACGTTCACGCTGCCGAATCTGATCGCGGTGGGCGAGCCGAAGCACGGGGATGAGGGGCACGTGGTGCGGGAGTTCATTCCGTTTTGGGGGGACGTGGGGCCGATCGCAGATGAGATGAGCGGGCTGATCGATGATGGTGAGAAGCGGAACACGCAGCTGGTGGCGATGAACAACATTACGTCGTTGTTCACGAATCACGATGCGGGTCGTGAGGCGGCGGCGATTGTGGCGGAGCTGGCGGGGGGTGAGGGGTAGCGTCAGCCTTTGTGTGTGGGCTTGTGCTGGTTCGAGAATGATGGGTGACCTATGCCGAGCATCGCAAGGGCGTACTACCACAGCTCAATCGGGGAATTCCTTTCCAACAGTGATGAGGAAGTGCTCGGTCACTTGAGTCGAAAAAGTGAACTTGCGCTTGAACAATCGCAGAGAAACGCATGGTTGACTGAGCTCGAAGTTCTTCGTGAGTCTCTGCACGGAATGGACGGGTACATCCTCTTGGAATACGCCATTCCCGGGATGGGGAGAAGAGCGGACGTCATTCTGCTCTTCCGGCGCGTCGTCATTGTTGTTGAGTTCAAGGTCGGCGAGGGCCGGTATGCGGCGCATGCGCTGGACCAGGTGCTTGACTACGCGCTCGACCTGAAGAATTTCCAGAGGCAGAGCCATGGCAAGGTCATAGTACCAGTCCTGCTTGCGACTGACGCACCGTGCCGGCAATTGCAGTTGGAGCTGTACCCCGATGGACTCACGGGCCCGATTTGCGCCAATCGAGGTAATTTCCGGGACGCACTGCTGCAGATCAAAGACGACGTCGTGGGCCCAGATGTTGATCCAGTCACATGGCTGGATTCGGTTTACTGCCCAACACCGACGATCGTTGAGGCCGCCCAAGCGCTCTATCGTGGGCACGATGTCACTGAAATATCCAGAAGTGAGGCAGGAGCTGAGAACCCCTCGAGGACCTCTGAGACCATTTCGCAGATTATTGCCGACTCCCGCGCAACGGGAACGAAATCGATCTGTTTTGTTACGGGCGTTCTCGGAGCCGGAAAGACATTAGCTGGGCTTAACATCGCCAACTCGTGGCATGATCCTGACAGCAATGAACACGCGATCTTTCTTTCAGGTAACGGGCCATTGGTAAGCGTGCTTCGGGAGGCACTTGCACGGGATGATGTGGAGAGAGCCAAGGCCGCTGGTGAAACGTTGCGCAAGACGACGGCGGAGATGAGGGTCAGAGCGTTCATCCAGAATGTTCATCACTTTCGTGATGATTCGATGGCGTCCTCAGCCGCACCGGTTGATCGCGTCGCGATTTTTGACGAGGCACAGCGCGCGTGGGACTTGAAGCAAACGGCCGCGTTTATGAAGTCCAGGAAAGGGATATCCAACTTTGATATGTCCGAGCCGGAATTCCTTATATCTGTGATGGACCGACACGATGGCTGGGCGACAATCATATGCCTGATTGGCGGAGGCCAGGAAATCAACACCGGTGAGGCAGGACTGGCAGAATGGTTCCGTGTGCTGCGGGCGTCATATCCCGGGTGGGTCGTGTGCGTCTCATCTGACCTTGACGAGACGGTACATATAGATGAAGACACGTACGACAACTTGACGAACATCCGTCGACTTGAACGAGAATCGAATCTACATCTTGCAGCATCGGTTCGGTCATATCGGGCTGAAGCGGTTTCCTCATTCATTGAGGCATTGCTTGATTGTGACGTTGAACGGGCGCGAGACCTTCTGGCCCAGGTGTTGCCCACATTCCCGATAAACCTGACAAGAAACATTGAAGACGCCAAAGGCTGGCTGAGACACGTGGCCAGGGGATCGGAACGATATGGCCTCATCGCTTCCTCGGAGGCGCAACGCTTGAGGCCATTTGGCTTGAATGTCAAGGCGGATATCGATCCGAGGCATTGGTTCCTCAACGACAAATCGGACGTCCGCTCTTCTTACTACTTGGAGGACGTGGCGACTGAGTTTCAGATCCAGGGGCTTGAACTCGACTGGACGTGCGTTGCTTGGGACAGTGACCTTCGATTCGAACACGGCGACTGGGGTTACTTCCAATTTCGTGGGAGCAGATGGCAAAGCATCAAGAGTGAGGAGAACAGGCGGTATCTCAAGAATGCTTACCGGGTATTGCTAACGCGATCTCGTCAGGGAATGATCGTGTTTGTCCCTGAAGGGGACAGCGAAGATCACACTCGCCCGAAGGAGTTCTACGACAACACTTGGGCGTACCTGAAAAGCGTGGGTATACCCGAACTGAATGCGGGGAGTGAGGCGGCGGCGCGTGGGTGACGGGTTGGTTTTGTGTGAGCGCGTGGGGGCGGGGGTTATTCCTGGTTGACGGGGCGGTAGAGGAAGGGGCGGCGGAACATGCCGCTGAAGTGGGCGTGCAGGCTATTGTTGGCGCGGAGGGTGATGTCGTTGACGCCGGGCTTGAGTTTGCCGGTGACGTCGAGGTTCCAGTTGTAGGAGTAGGGGTTCTGCCACCACAGATCGGTCTGGTGTCGGTAGCCGACCATTTCGCCGTTGATCCAGAGCCAGCACTCGTTGAACAGGCCGGGGAAGTGGATGCTGATATCGCCCCTGACGTCGGCGGCGTTGAGTTTGACGTCGGTCTTGTACCAGAGGTAGCCGGTGAAGCTTTGCCAGTCGGGTTCGATGATGCCCTGGGGCTGGGGATAGAGATCGGTGCGCAGGGTTTCCCATTCGGTGTTGGGATAGTCCTTGCGCTGGGCGGGGGATCGGAAACTGGTCTTGTTGGCGTTCCAGTAGGTCAGATCGGCGGGTTTATAGGGCCAGCCGCTGGGCAGGCCGGTGTCATTTGAATCGCGGCGGAAGGCCCACTCGACGGGGAGTTTCTTGATGAGGGTTCCTGTGGTGCCGTTGGTGAGTCGGTTGAGGTCGACGTATTGCTGTACCTCGCCGCGGAGCCATGCGGGACTGCCGCCGGGCTCGGCGGGTGACGCGGGGGAGCCGGCGCCGACGACGCGGGTGGTGAAGGTGGAGTTCATGCGGGCCATTTCGAGGCGCGACATGATGGTGCGCATGCCGGCGTCGGCGGCGCGCTGGTAGTCGGCGTCGGTGGCGCCGGCGAAGACCATTTCCATGTAGCCGGCGAGGACGTCGTAACCCAACTGGGCGAATTGAAGTCGTTCGAGAATGAGTTGTTGATCGCGGGTGGGATCGGCTTTGGCTTTGAGGGGGGCGGCGGCGGCCTGGGCGGCTTTGATGTATGCGCCCAACTCGGAGACGAGTTGGCGGGTGTAGATCGCGGGGGCGGCCATCCATTCGTGTTCGGTGACGACGGTGTCTTCCCAGGCTTTGAAGATCGCATCCCAGTATCGGCCCATGGGCTTGGCGAGGGGGCCGTAGAACTTGCGGTAGAACTCGGCGATCATCGCGTCGACGTCGGCGTCGGGGTTCCACATCAATTGGCCGCGGAGGTGGAGGTTGAGGAAGACGGTGGCCATGGCGCCGCGCGATTCGGTGCCGACGCCGAGGATGCCGGCGTCGCGATAGTGTTTGACATCGTGTCGGAATGACATGTGTGCGGGGTTGGGGATATCGCGCCAGACGAGCATGCCCTGGTCGTAGTCGTAGATGCAGACGCGGCCGTCCATGACCTGGGACCAGCGGTACATCATGTCGCGGTACTCACGTCGGGGCGGGCTGACGGGGTCGTCCATGCCGTGGATCGGGTCGATGTCGATGGGAGCGAGCCACATGATGAGGTTGTCGGGGACGTCGTGGGGGCGCTGGGGTGGGATGGAGACGTTGACGTAGGCCATGCCGCCGATGACGGTTTTGTTGTTGGGGTAGCGTTCTTTCATGCGGCGTCCGACGTTGGCATAGAGGGCCATCATCGGATCGGTCTGAGATGTCTTGAGGAAGTATTTGTCCTGGAGGTTGGCGTGGAGCTGGGTGTCGGTTTCGGAGTCATTTTCATAGACGCCATCGTCGATGGCGAGGGAGATGGCGCTAGCGCCACTTTCGATGGCGGGGGCCATGATTTCCAGGACGTGCTCGGCGGTCTGGGGTTCGGAGAACGGGACGTTGAATTTGGTGCCGCCCTCGGGGGCGAGGTCCTCGGTGTAGCGGCTCAGGGCGTGGCCCATGCCGGGGGCGCGCTGGGAGCTCATGAAGTTGCGGCGCTGGAAATCTTCCTGGCCTTCGGTCGAACCGTTCCAGGAGAGCCAGTAGTGGCGGACCTCGAAGGGGGAACCGTAGGCGTGGTTGAGGTCGCCGATGGTGAGCGTGGGTTTCTTGGGGATGCACTGGCCGATCTCGGTGGGCAGGTACCAGCGGCAGCCCCATTGGTGCAGGAGGTAGCTGACGGCGAAGTAGTGCGACTCGTCGTTGCTGCCGGCGAGGTAGATTCTGTTGCGATCGCGCTGGACGACGATACCGTCGGCGCGGAAGAAGGGGTCTTTCTTGAGGGCGGCGTTGAGTTGGGTCTGGAGTTTCGGTTTTGCGTTGAGGGCTTGGGCGCCGACGACGAACACGGGGGTCGGGTTGCGCAGCGCGGCGTCGGCGTCGGCATCGCTGAGGACGCGCGGGGTGGCGCCGGACATGAGGCCGATGTATTTGGCGAGGTCGTCGGCGGCCTGGCGTTCCCACTTTCCGGCGTCCGAGGAGACGACGATGACGGCGTCGGTGGCGCCCCGGTCGGCGATGATGAGATCGGCGGCGGGCGCGAGGCTGCATCCGATCGTGCCGAGAAGCAGGGGCAGCAGGAGCGCGAGCGGCGGCAAGGCGCGGCGATTGGGGCTTGTGCGACCGGGACGATTGAAGCGATGATTCATCGAAGCACCTTCGGGGGGCGTTTGGTTGGCAGCCCATTGCTGGGGGCGGCGGCCAGATAAGGGCGAACATGATAACCGCGGCGCGCGGGCGGGGCGATTTGGGGGGCGGCGATCATCACCGGGGGTATAATGCGGATATCATGATCCGTTTGTGTTGTGGCGGCCGTGAATGGCCGTACGGAGAATCGAGATGGCGTTGCGTGGTACCGTTGGGTTGCTGGTGTTGTGGATGGCGGCGGCGGCGGGGGGTGGGGTCGACCATCGGTTCAGCGGATTCCTGCACGCGATTTCGCCGACGGCGCCGGGGCCTGAGTATTTTGAGGCGCTGAAGCCACACGTGATGAGGGGGAGTCGGACGCATGGCGATCATCTGAGCAAGTACGCGCGGATCATCGCGGCGGGTGGGGTGTTTCAATACGTGTTGTCCGATTCGGCCAAGGTGCTGCGACCAGCGTGGCCCGGCGACGGCGGAGACTGGTCGGATTGGGATGCCCTGGTGGATCAAGAGATCGCCGATGCGATTTCGCGGGGGGCGACGACGGGGCAGTGGGA